>JAJYVV010000163.1 GCA_021791815.1 Bacillota bacterium
GCCGCCCGGTTCCGGTGGGCGGAGGGAAAGGGAGGGCGGTCCATGTCGGCCTCCCCCGCGAGGGTGGTCGGTTGGCTCCCGGCCCGACGGCCCCCGGCCCTGCTTCCCGCTTCGCACCACGACGCCGTGATCCTCTCGGCGCGGTACGGCGCCGGGCACTGGCAGGCTGCGGCCGCGATCCGGGATGCGCTGCACGCGTCCTTCCCCGGCCACGATCCGCTCCTCGTGGACTACATGGACTTGGTCAATCCGGCGCTGAACCGCACGATCCAGAGCCTGTATCTCGCGTCGATCAAGCATTTCCCCGGCGGCTACGGGTGGTTCTACCGTGCCACCTCGACGATCGCGCCGGACTCGCCGTTTCAGTCGCTCCTGAACAGCCTCGGCCGCGAGCAGATGGCGCGCCTGATCGACGCCACGACCCCGAGGGTGCTGGTCAGCACGTTCCCGACGCAGGCGGGCGTGCTCTCGGACATGCGGCGCCTGGGCCAATGCCGGATTCCCACGATCACGGTGATCACGGACAACACCGTGCACAGCCAGTGGATCCATCCCAACACCGACCTGTACTGCGTGTCGAGCGCCGAGGTGGCCGGGGCCCTCACCGCCCGCGGGGTGCCGGACCACCGGATCGCCGTGACCGGCATCCCGATCCGCCAGGCCTTCATCCACCCCATCGACACGGCCGAGGTCCGCCGCCGCCAGCGCTGGCATCCGCACCTCCCGGTCGTCCTCGTGATGAGCGGCGCCTTCGGGGCGCTGGGCGGCGTGGGCGAGGCGTGCCGGACCCTGACCCACATGCACCGGCCGCTCCAGCTCGTGGTCGTGTGCGGGCGCGACCGGCAGCTGGCGAACCGCCTCCAGCGCCAGGTGCGGCACTTTCCCTACCCGGTGCACGTGTACGGGTACGTGGAGGCGATCGCCGACTTCATGGCGACCGCGGAGCTTCTCGTCACCAAGGCCGGGGGCGTCACCACGGCCGAAGCCCTGGCCCTCGGCCTGCCCGTGGTGATCTTCCGGCCCATTCCCGGCCAGGAGAAGGCCAACGCGGATTACCTGGAGGACCACGGCGCGGGGGTGCTGGCCCACACCACCGACGAACTGCGCGAGCTCTGCGACGCCCTGCTGCGCGACGCCGAGCGGCGCGCGTCCATGCGCCGGGCCGCGCGCGACCTCGGCAGGCCCCACGCGGCGCGGGACGTGGCCCGCAGGGCCCTCGACATGGCGGGGTTCGCGCCCGAAGACCCGGTGCCCGGCGTGGCGCCCGCATGAGGAACGTCCGGATCCGCCCGCGGCCGGACGGCGGCCGCCTCCTGGGAACCGGCACCTTCCCGCGGCTGCGCGGCGCCCCCGGGCTGCGCGTCGCCGCGCCGCGGGCGCGCAGCCAGTCCGACCTGCTGCGCCTTCCGGCCATGTGGGGCTTCATCGCCACCACGGCCTGCCTGGAATTCTGCCGCGGCGCGCTCTTCATCTCCCTGCTGCCCGCCTACCTGACCGACCCGCAGAGCGGGCTCGGCTTCAGCGTGGCCGCGCTCGGCCTGATCATCTCCGGCCAGTACCTCGCCGACACGGTGTGCAAGGTGCCGGCGGGCTGGCTCGTCGACCGCTTCGGTCCGTGGAAGGTCCTCCTCCCGGGGCTCGCGCTGGCGGCCGCGGCCGTCTACCTGATCCCGCACGCGCGCACCCTGCCGCTGCTCGCGATCCTGGCCTGCGCGTTCGGGATGGGCGGCGCCGTGAACTGGCCGGCGGTGCTGTCGGGCAGCGTCGGGCTGGGCGGGATGCGGTCGCGGGCCAGCGCCACCGGCATCGTGTTCCTCGCCTGGCTGGCGGGAGGGGGCCCCGGCCCGGTCCTGGTCAACTTCCTCATCGGGCACGGCTACCGGACGGCCTTCGACGTCCTCGCGGTCGTCGTCACCGGAGCGCCCCTGGCCGCGGCGCTCGGGCTCAGCGGCGCGCTGCACCGCCCCGGCGACCCGCCGGCGTGGCGGCCGGAGGCCGAGGTGGCGGCCGAACGGGCCCGCGGCGCGGGGAGACCGCCGGAACGCGCGGTGGGCGGGGCGCGTGAGGCCCTGGCGGACCTGGCGACGAATCTGCGCGAGGCGTCGTGGCTCCTGCCGGGCATGTTCGTCCAGATGCTGGCCCTGGGCATCGTGCTCCCGGTGCTCGTGCCGTTCGCCCGGGCGCACCTCCACCTGGCCTCGCAGGCCGAGTATGGGCTGATGCTCCTCGCCGGCGGCTCCATCACGGTGCTCTGCCTGCTGCCCTTCAGCCGGGCGGTCGACCGCATGGGCAGCAAGACGCCGCTGGTCGCCGGCTTCACGCTGGCGGCCGCCGCCGTCCTGCTGGTGGGCCTGGCGCACGGCGGCGGAGGGCTGCTGTGGCGGGTGTGCCTCCTCGGCTTCTCCTACGCCCTGATCCTGCCTGCCTGGAACGGCCTCACGGTCGGCAAGATCGACTCGGGCCGCCGGGGCCTGGTCCTCGGGCTGTTCATGTCCATCGAGGGCCTGGGCATCGCCAGCGGCTCGGCCCTCGGCGGCGCCCTCTACACCCTCGCCTACCGGGCCCCCTTCGTCGCCACGGCCGGCATCCTCGCCGCGGTCGCCATCTTCTACCTCTGCGTGCCGCGGCGGCGGTTCCAGGCCAGGCAGGGGAACGGGGAGTAACATGCGGGCACGCGCCTGGATCCCGCTCGGGCTGCTGGCGCTCGCCGCCGGGTACGCGTTCCTGCCCGACCTCGCCGGGCGGCGGGACCCGTCGTCCGCGCGGCGTGTCCCGCCGGGGCGTGGCCTGGTGGCCCTCACCTTCGACGACGGGCCCGACCCGGAGCTGACGCCCCGGGTCCTGGACGTCCTGCGGGCGGCCGGCGCGACGGCGACATTCTTCGTGGTGGGCCGCCGGGTGCGGCGGCACCCGGAGCTGGCGCGGAGGGCGGTCGCCGAGGGACACGCGCTGGGCGTCCACACGGAGACCCACCGGCACGCCTGGTCTCTGGGGCCGCGCGCCCTGCGCGCCGAGATCGCGAACGGCCGCGAGGCCATCGTCGCGGCCACGGGGCGCGCGCCGCTCTGGTTCCGGCCGCCCTGGGGGGCGTTCAACGCCGCGACCAGGCGCGCGGTACGCGACCTCGGCCTGCGCACCGCGCTCTGGAGCTGCGACGCGGGCGACTGGTTGCCCGGAGCCACCGCGGGGGGGATCGCGGCGCGGGTGCGCAGGGGCCTGGCCGATGGGGCCGTCATCGACCTGCACGATGGAGGCCAGACGCGCGCGGGCTGCCGCGCGATGGTGCGGGCCCTGCCCGGCATCCTGGGTGCGGCGGGGGCCGCGGGCCTGCGCGCGGCCCACCTGGGCGTCCTGTTCGACCTGCCGCCGTTGCTCTGACCCGGCTGCGGCGAGCGCCGGTCGGGGGAGGGAGCGGCCATCGACACGCGCGGGCGGCCATCCCGGACGGAGGCGGCGCTCCGCGTCCTGCGCCAGCGGCTGATGGCGCCGGTGGAGTGGCTCTTCGCGCTGGTCGCGGGCAGCCGCCCGGTCCCGGGGTCGCGCGGCACCTTCCTCGTGGCCTGCCACCCGTACCGGGGCGCGGCGGTGGAGCTCCCCGGCGGCGCCCTCGTCCGCCGGGGCGACCGGGTGGCCGAGATCCACTTCTGGAACGGGCGGATCGCCGGCCGCGGCGGGCGCGATGCAGCGGCCCTGACGTGGGCCTTCGCCCGCGACTTCCGGGCGGACCTGGGCGCCCTGGCGCGCGCCCTGGAGCTCGGCCGGCTGGGCCCGCCGGTGGTGGCGGTCTTCGGCGCCAGCCCGCTCGCCGCGGCCGGCGCCCGCTTCGGCTTCACCGTGCGCCCGCTGCCGCCCGGGTGGCGGCGGGCGGCCCTGACCGCATGGCAGCGGCGCCTGCGGCGGGTGTTCGCGCCCCGCGTGGCGGCCCCGGGAATCGACGCGGAGACCGCCGAACTCTGGATGGCCGCGGCCGAGCTCCGCCGCCGGTACGGCGGTCGGGGTCCGGAGCGGGCGGACCTTGCGGCCTCCGGGCGGGCGACGTCCGGTCGCGGTCGGGGAAAGGGTGATCGCGCCCCATGAGCGGGATCCTCGGGACGCTGGCGCACGTGATGGTGAGTCGCTACGGGCTCGCCGGCGTCTTCGCCGCGATGACGTTGGAAAGCGTCGGCATACCGCTGCCCAGCGAGGTCACCATGCCGCTCGGGGCCTTCGCGGCCGCCTCCCGCGGCCCGCTGGCCCTGATCCTGGTCGTCGCCGCGGGCACGGTGGGAAACCTGGTCGGCTCGCTCTGCGGCTACGCGATCGGAGCCGCCATCGGACGCGGCTGGCGCGGGGCCGCGTGGCTGGACCGGGGCCACTGGGACGCGGCCCACGCGTGGTTCGTGCGCCGCGGCGGCGGCGCCGTTTTCGTCGGTCGGCTGCTGCCCGTCGTCCGCACGTACATCTCGTTCCCGGCGGGGGCTGCCGGCATGCCCCTGCCCCGCTTCACCGCCTACACCGTCGTCGGCTCGGCGATCTGGTGCGCGGCCCTCGCCGCCGCCGGGTATGCCCTCGGTTCTGCCTGGACGCGCATCGGCGGGGCGTTCGTGTGGTTCACGGCGATCACCGTCGCGGCCCTGGTCGTGGCCGCGGCCGCCGTCGCCGTGCTCTGGTGGCGCCGGAGGAACGCGGCGGGCCGCCGCCCGGCCCCGGGCGGTCCGGCGTAGGCCCGGCGGTCCCGGGGTGGGGGGTCACGCCCGCGCCCGGGGCGCCGCATACCGTTCGGCGGGGCGCGCGGCGCCGGTCGAGCGGCGGACGCAGAGCTCCACGGGCAGGACGAGCCGCGGCCCGTCGGCCCTGCCCTCGCGCAGGAGGGTGAGCAGCAGGCCCGTGGCGCGCCCGCCCATTTCGGCGGGGAACTGGCGCACCGTGGTCAGCGGCGGCTCGATCAGCTCCGCGAACGGCAGGTCGTCGAATCCGGCGAGGGCGACGTCCTCCGGCACGCGCAGGCCGTGCTCCCGCAGGGCGGCGAGGACGCCGATGGCGATGTCGTCGTTGGTGCAGAGGATGGCGGAGGGCCGCTCCCCCGCCGCGAGCAGGGCGTCCGCCGCCTGCCGCACGTACGGGGGATGGGGCTCGCCGGACGAGCCGCCGATGGCGACGGTGCGCAGCGCGCCGGTCCCCAGGCCGGCGGCCTCCAGGCATTCGACCGTGGCGGCCAGCCGCTCGGCGGCGGAGCTGACCGGATAGTCGCGGGCGAGCACGTAGCCGAAGGCGCGGTGGCCCAAGCCCAGCAGGTGCCGCGCCAGGAGCCGCGCCCCTTCGCCGTTGTTGGACGTCACGCTCGCAGCCTGCACGCCGGGCGGGCAGCGGTCCAGGAAGACCAGAGGGAAGCCCTCGGCGAGCAGCCCGTTGTAGTAGGAGGGCGGGGTCGCGCAGGCGGGCGACCCGACCACGACCGCGCCCATCACCCCCTGGGCGCGAACCTGGGCGATGGCCGCCTCCTCCTGGCCGGGCTCGAGGTCCGCCGCGAGCAGGGTCACGGCCACTCCGGCCTGGCCGGCCGCACGCCGCACGCCGTCCAGCATCTGCGCCAGGAACATGCCGTGCAGCCCGGCCACCACGAGGCCGAGCACCGTCGGGCGTGCCCCGGCCGTGAGGGCGGACGCACCCCGGGGGGCGACGAACGTGCCGCGCCCCGGGACCCGCCGCACGAGGCCGGCGGCCGCCAGACTGCCCACGGCCTGGCGCACGGTCGCGCGACTGATGCCGTAGCGCCGGCTGAGCTCGGGCTCCGACGGCAGGCGCGCGCCGACGCCCAGGGCGCCGGCGCCGATCTCGTGGCGCAGGGCCTGTTCGAGACGCCGGTGCAGGGGCTCCCGAGGGGTGCCCGCCGCCGGCCGCGACTCGGGCTGCGCGGGCCGGTCCTCTGCCACGCCTTCCCCCTCGCCGCGGCCGGGCCGGCCCGGGCGGCGCCCCACATGCACCCGAGAAAGGCGCGCGTCAGATCCCGGTCGGCATCGCCGCAATCGGGTTGCCCGTGACCGGGAACGCCTTGGCGAGCGCGGCCGACTGGCCCGCCTCGGCCGCGGCCGTCTTCTGCAGCGCGTTCACCTGCTGGGTGATCTGCGCATAGCCCTCGGCCGGATCCATCTTTTGGTCCCACATGTTCTGCAGGATCGGCGCCATCAGATTCAGAGCCGCCGAGCCATCATACAGGAAAAACTCGCGGCCGTAGCCATAGCCCTGCTGGGCCGCCTGCGCCCAGTACTCGAGGTGCTTGCCCTTGGTCAGGGGCGCCGCCGCGTTGACGATCGCCTGCCACTCGTCCCACATCGACGACAGGTTCGGGAACGAGAGCGTGGCGCCGATGAGGAAGCGGTTCATCGGCTCGCCGCCGGCGACGAACTTGAACAGCTCCCAGGCCAGATCCTGGTTCGGATAGAACTTGTTCATCCCGTAGTAGTCGATGTTGACGTTCGTGCCCTTCTGCACGGGCCAGGCGCACATGGGGATGACGTCCCACTTCACCTTGGTGCCGAGGACGGTCACCGCCTCATACAGCATGTTTCCGGCCGACTGGTACATCACGGACTTGCCCTCGAGCAGGGCCGACGCGCCGTTGGCGGCGCCCGTGCCGCCACGGTTGATGATCACCTTGGACCACACCAGCGGATAGATCCAGTTCGCCGCCGCGAGGGCGCCCGGCTGATCCAGCAGGCAGACGGTCTTGCTCGGATCCATGAGCTCCCCGCCGAAGCCCTTCTGCAGGAACACCTGACCGTCGAAGTTGTTCGGATAGAACTGCATCGTGGTGCCGTAGCGGTGGGTGTTGTTCTTGTCCGAGACCAGCTGTTGCCAGATCTGGGCCGCCGTCTTGTAGTCCCAGGTCGGGTCGGGATACGGCAGCCCGATCGCGTCGAAGACCCCCTGGTCGTAGATGAGGGGCTGGCAGGCGGTGTAGGCGGGCACGCCATAGAGGCCGTCGGGGAGTTGATAGGTCACCAGCTGGCCGGTGGACCACAGGCTCTGCGACAGGTTGTCCTGGCGCAGCAGGGGATCCAGCAGGGCCAGCATCGGCTGCGCGATGGGGAAGTCCCCGCAGCAGCTGCTCACCACCGCCGGGGCGCTCGCGTCGCCGGCCAGCACCTGCGTGAGGACGCTGGAGGCGTTGCCCCACGGCTGCGGGACGGCGCGCACGCCCTTGTTCGCGTTGTTGAAGTTCTGGTCCGTGAACTCCTGGACCAACTCCTGCGCCGTCTTGTTCCATGACTGCTGCCAGTTCACCTGGAAGTAGATGGTTGTGACGGGCGACGCCGGCTGCGGCGACGCCGCGCCAGCGGTGCCCGTCCCGGAGGCGGCGCACGCCGCCAGGCCGGTGCCGGCCACCGCGGCCGCGGCGACCCCCGCCCGCTTCAACATCGCCCGCCGCCCGACGCGTGATCCCGAGCCCAGCTCCCGGTCCATCCGCCGGCACCCCCCTGGCCGCTTCGGTCCGCCCCGAGGCCCCCGCTCCGCGCGCCGTTCCCGCCGTCCCAACCTGTACGGACAGCATGGAGTGAGCTGTCTGGTTCGGTGGGGAAATCCAAGGTCCTGCCAGAGGAACCGGTCCACGCAGGCGCCCCCCGGGGGATATCGGGGCATATGCGCTAACTTATAGCACCCATCATCTTCCTGGCCATCTGGGCTGCGGCTGCGCTCTGACTCCAGCGGCGGCGGGGCGAATTCCAGAGGCGAGGGGCAGTGGCTGCCAGCTGGGCCACCACCTCAGACAGCCGAGGTGGTGCGCCCACCGCCGCCTGCAGTGGCGGGAGCAGCAACTGGTGCGCGCGCCAAGCGCTAAAGCCGGTTTTCCGCACGTGCCGGGGCAACGGGAGCATTTTTCCGGGGGCGGGGGGGACCAAGGAACGGCGCCGGGCGGGGGCGCGCTGGAGAAAGCCCGGATGAGGTACGGGGAGCAT
>JAJYVV010000164.1 GCA_021791815.1 Bacillota bacterium
TCGCGGGCCGGCCGGCGCGGCGACGACGGCGGGGACGGCCCCGGCGCCGTCCCCGAGCGCCGCGGCCCCCCCGAGGGCGGCCTGGTGCTGCGCGTGTTCACCCGCGACCTTCCCCGGGCGCCCGCGGCGGGGCGGGACGCCGCGCCGGGCGGCGCGGCCGGTCCCGACTGGCGCAGCCGCGCGGTCAACCACGACCACCTGTGGTTCACGGCCGACGAGGCGGCGCTCCTCGTCCCCGACCCGGCGCTCCCCGGGGCGGCGCGCGGCGCCGCGGACGGCCTCGCCCGCCGCGTGGCCCGCTTCCACATGATCGACATCGTGCGCGGGGAGACCCCCATGTGGCGGCCGGCGGAGGTCGGGCGCGCCGAGCTCCGGAGCACGGTGGAGGCCGTGGGCGCGGAGGGCGTCCGCCTGCGCCTGGACGGAAGCTTCCGCTGCGCGGCGCAAGGCACCTGGGCGGTCCGGCCGTTCGGCCCGCGGCTCGAGGGCCTGAGCCGGGGCTTCGAGGCGCGGCTGCTGGGCCGCGCGACGTGGGATCCGGCCGCGCGCCGCTTCACGGCCTTCGAGGCCGTGGCGGCGGGCGTGCGGTGGGGCGGGTCGGAGCACAACCTGCGCTGGGACGACCTGGAGCCGGCCCCCATGGCGGTCCTCTTCGAGCTCGCGGATGGCTCGGCGCCCGGCGACGCGATCGCCCCCGAGGGGGCCAGGGGCCACTTCTCGGGACGCGACTACTGGAGCGCGTGAGTCCGGGCCGGGGGGGCGAAGTCCCATAGGCTGTAACTCAGTTCTGGAGGCCCTGGGGCACCGCAGTCATCTCCGGGCGTGACGGAGACGGACGGCCGTGCCGTCGTAGAAGCCACGGACGTATGGCGCGCTGCGGCGGCGGCGCCAGATCACATCGGCGTCGGCGTTGCCGCGCTTGGCGCGTGGGTACGCCATGTGCGATTGGTCGCGCCCATCGCCGCAGCCACGGCGGAAGTGCTGGGGTTGGGGAAGCTGTCGCACGTCGCAGTGCTGAAGCGCTCGCGCGGCTCCGGGCCGGGGCTGGGTCGCCTGACGGGGCAATGGCTGCAGGAACGCGGAGGACCTCCGCTGTCACAAAGCGCTCGCGGCGCGCGACCAGCGCCGGCTCGCCCCATGCCCTTTGCACCGCCGCGTCCAGGGCCGCACGGCCGTCGGCCACCACCAGCAGCCCGGCCGCCGCCGTCAGGCCCCGGCCGGTCAGGTTCACCGTCGCGGCGCGGACCACGGCCGAGTCCGCCGTCCAGCCTCGACCACAGCCCGAGCACGCGCTTGGGCCCCTCACCCAGCACGCCCACGGCCACCGTCGCCCGGGCGCTGCGCACCGATGGCGCGCTGCCCCCCTGCGTCCTCCGCCCGCCCTGGAGTTCCTGTTCCGGGGTTGCATCGGTGTTCATTTCGAAGCCACCAAAGTCGGCCTTATGCCCCGCTCACTGGGAATCTCGGCCCACGCAGAGGCTCTTGGTCGGGATACGACGCCGACCGCACACGCCTGGTTAGGTAGCCCCGACCAACGCCCCGCATGTGGTTCCTCGTCGGATCGGAGCCCCGGCTCCTTTTGCCCCTCGATGATTTGCAGCGCCTACACCACAAAATCATCCGCGGAATACTCGCAGAGGTCCTTCCTCCCCGACGCCTCCGCGCCAATCCCCGCGCAGTCAGGCGCAAGATGTCGAAGTTTCCCGTCAAGGGCCAGCCAACGATGTCCAGCCCAACCTCCCTCCCTAGAAAGCCGGCCGCTTTGTGGCTCAACCGAACGGTATTGTACGCAGCCCCGAAGCGGACCGCGGACCCGTGGACAAGAAACGGACGTAAAAAACGGCCGACTTCTGCGAGCCTTGCACCCAGAGGGCGGCCGGAAAGTCGGGCGGCAGCGGGCGGGGCCTTTTCGGCCGCTCTTCCAGAAAGGGGGCTTCGAAGTCCAGGCAGCGGCACCGGCCCGAGGCGATGGCGCCCGGCGATTACTGACCGAAGGAGGCCACCTCAGTGAAGCGAGCAGCTTGGCTGTCGTTCCTGGCGTTCATCATCCCGGCATTTTTTGCGCTGCCCGCGCCCGCCGCGGCGGCGGCGAACTCACCGACACAAGCGGTCCAGTTCGCCCTCGGGCAAGTCGGCGAACAGGTCGATCCGGGTCAATGCCTCATCGGGGCATTCGCGGCGTATGGGTGGCCCGATGCGCAGTGGTCGGAGTTCGGCAGCCACCCCACGGCATACGCGTTTTTCCAGGATCTGCAGCGCCAGGGGCTGACCAATCCACCTTCGACCATCTCGCAGGCGCCGGTCGGCGCCTTCGTCTTCGAAGGACCAGGGAAAGTCAACCATGGCGCCGGGCACGTCGGCCTGGTATCACGGCAGGGAGCAGACCCGACCATCGTGAGCTACAGCGGCGAGAAGAACAGCAGCGGCGCTTGGGTCGTGTCCAACAACGCCCTGTTCGCTCCGCCCTCCGACACATCGACGACCACCTTCCTCGCTCCCCTGGTTGGGTGGGCCATGCCAAACGCATCGAGCACCGGATGGCTTCCGCCGGTGGTCACCGGCGCGGCCCTGCCACCCGCCGCGCCAGCGGTGACATGGGGCGGTGCGGCAGGGACCACGGTTGCGCCCGGCTCCACCGCTGACGTCACGTGGCAGTTCACCCCGCCCGCCCGCCCAGGCTATCTCGGATGGTCGCAGGCCATCGAGCCAGTCGGGACTGCGGCGGCCGGACCGGCACCGACCTTCACGACGTTGGCGGGATACTGGAACCTGAGTTGGCCCGGCCCGGACGGCGTGGCCCTGCGCCCCGGTCACAGCTACCAGGTGGTCTTGACTTTCTACTTCGGGACCGGGACCGCCACGGTGGAATCACCGACCATCACGGTGGCGTCGAGCGGGCCGGTCATCTCCGCGGTCACCGTGAACCTGAACGGCCTGGTTGAGATCCAAGGGAGCGGCTTTCCCTCCCAACCATCCTTCGAACCCGCATCTGGTTCGCAGCCCTCGCCCGTGGCCGGAGACGCCAGCAACTTCGCGATCAGCGATGTCGGCCACTTTGAAGAGGGCCATGTCAGCGGGTCGAACGCGAACGCTGTTGGCGTGTCCGTCGCCACGTGGACCAGCTCTTCCATCGTCGTCGGCTCCGGCGCCGCGTATGGGACCAATGGATGGGTATTCCACCCAGGCGACACCGTTCAGGTCAGCCTGGACGGCGCGTCGTTCACCACCACGGTCGCTCCGGGCGAGCGCATGGGCCAGACGTTGACCGTGACCCCTGTCGGCCCTGGCCAAGTCGTAGGGGCGGGGTGGTCGCGGTTCTTCGGCAACTCAGGAGCGGGGCCCGAGGGCTCGTGGTGGGCCTGGGTCTCGCCGGGTAGCGCCACCGCCTGGACGAAATTCTTCAATCCCGAAACGGACATTGCAGGGAACGGGACGTGGTACGAGATCCGGGCATGGGTCCCCGTGGGCGATGCAGACTCCAATGCGGCCACCTATGTCATCCACCACGGCGACCGCACCAGCACGGTCGTCCTCAACCAGTCCACCCTCGCAGGGTGGGTGAACCTGGGGACCTACCACTTCATGCCTGGCGACGATGGGTACGTCTACCTCAACAACGCCAGTGGCCAACAGGGCGAGATGGTCGGCGTGGACGAGATGCAGTTCATCCGCGAATCGTGACCCGGAGGCGGCTCTGCGCATGGCACGGGCCGAGGGGGGCGCCATGCGCAGAGCCGATCCGGCGGGTCCCCGTGGCACGAAGAGCAGGAGGACCTGGGTCCCTGGCGGGCGTCCGGGATCGGTTCCTGGTAGGGTGGCATCACGGGCCCATGGTTGGATGGTTGGGGCCCGCCGACGACAACACCGCGAGGGGAGTGCCCACGATGCGTACCAGCGATCAGGGTATCCGCGATCTGTTCTGGCAGCTGGTCCCGGACATCGAGATGTTCGTGGAGGGCCGCCTCCTGCCGGCGGAGGAAGCGCAGAGGCGTTTCCAGGAGGCAAAAAACCCGTGTGAGCTGAAGACGGTGCAACGCTACTTGAGGTTCGCGGCGCACTGGCTCTATGGAAAGCCTCTGCTCGAGGGCGATCACGAACTCATAAGGCTGGTCAAGATCAGCGAGGCAACGCTGAAGCCCATCAAAGAGGCCCTTGAAGGGGCGCGACTCGCCGGCTTTCAGGATGTTGCCCATTCGGATTCGAAGTATGTTCATGCGGGACAATGGCTGGAACATCTTAATATGCAAAGCCGATACCGGGAGGCCATGCATGCGGCGCTCGCCCCCGGCACCGACGAACTCGACGGTGCGATGGTCAATCTCCAGCAGATTGGCCGCCGACTCTCAAGCATGGAAGCGGAGATCGTCCTCGGATCGGAGAGGATCGATCCCCGGATTGCGTTCGTCGCGCTTCTGGATCCACCATACCTCCATGGAGGCCCGCTCGCACAGGTTCAGCGGTACGCCGCGAACGAGGGCGAGGTCGAACGCGCCGTCCGCGCCCTGTCCGCCCTCCAGTCCCGCGGGCTGGCGCCGCCCGCGCTCGTCGCCGCGCAGCTCTTTGACGTCGCCAGCTCATGGCGAGGGCGTGGCGCAATGAGCGCCGAGGCCCGCGCTTCCATTCCGCACCGTGATGCTTTGGTCCGCCACGCGTGCGAGCTGGATGACCGGGGCCCGGGTCCGACGGGAGCCGGGACGCGGTGGGCTCGCACGAGGCTCAAGTTGTGGACCGCCATTGCCATAAGCTACTGCGGTGATCTACGCAGCTTCCGTCCCGGTTCAACCGGGCCGCAAGAGGCGTTGTCCCGCTTTCACCGAGCTTGGAACGACTGCGAGAAGGAGTCCATGCTGGACCGCGACAGGGACCACCTCCGGAGTCTTCGCCAATACGTCGCCCTAACGGTCGACATGGCCCAGCGGGCAGCGGTCGATGCAGAAGAGCTGGCCTTTGGCGAGGCGCCGCCGGGGTCACCTTTGCGCAGTCGCCTGGTGTCATACATTGACGAGGCTCGGAGACCAATCGTCCCCAGCCGGGACCCCGCGACTCACGAGAATGCGATCAAAGACGCGCTTCTCGCGCATGACTGGGAGGACCTTGACCGCATCCTCAGGCACGCCAGAACACGTCCCTGGTACGGATCGAAGGTCCGGGAGCTGGTACACACGCCGGCCTGCTTTACGGTGGACCTTGCCGCGGTCATCATGGCGTGGCACCAGGGCGCGCCGGATTGGATGGACCTCCTTCAGGATATGGCCGGGGACGACCGATATAGGCCATGGAGAGACGTCCTTCTCGCCTATATTCCGACACGGCGTCAGCCGCACGCGCGGAGCTTCTCGGAGCTCCGCCGACAAGATGTGTGGGCGCTGAGGCGCGTTGGATCTTGACGCCAGGGCGGCCGTTCCGTGCGAGATGCTCCCCACCGGCGGGTCCGCGGCGCCGCGCATGGGCGGGCAAGGGGGTAGATGCGGGTGACAGAGCATGGGCACGATGGAGACGCCGAGGTCGATCCGGGACCTGCGGGCTGCACTTCCAGCCCTGCACTTCAGGAGCGACTCGCGGAGTTGGTTCGAAGCACGTCCGGAGCGCAGGGCGAGGGGCCTGGTGCCGGCATCCTCGGCGGCGTAGGTGGCGCCGTGCAGCTGGATGTGTATTGTCGCTGCGCGGACGGTGCAGCACACGTTTGTCTCGGGCCCGCGCTGCCGGTTTTCGTCGCTTCGGTCGGCAAGAGCCTGACGGCGGCCGGGGTCCTGCTGCTCGCCGAAGGCGGGCACGTGCGCTTGGAAGACGACGTGACTGGCTACTACCCTGCTCTGCGGCCTCTGCTCTCGGGCGTCCGCATCCTCCACCTTCTGCAGCATACGAGCGGCCTCGGCGACTATGCGGAGGTCTTCGACGATGGCGTCGTGCCGGACGAGGCGACCAATGCCCAACTCGTAAGCCTCCTTGCGGAGCGCGGTCGGCTATCGCATCCGGCGGGCGCCGCTCATCGGTACTCCAACCTGGGGTATGTGCTGTTGGCCGGGATTATCGAGCAGGTGTCCGGACAGAGATACGGTGAGTTCATGCACGCCCGAATACTTGGGCCGCTGGGGATGCGAGACACCTTCGTCGTGGACGACTCCGACTTCGAGACACATCACAGGGCAGCCAGTTACGCGCGACAGGTCGATGGGGGGGCAGCGAAGACTTGTGTGTGGCGTGTCGTCGGCCCCGGCGGCTTTTGGTCGACGGCCCGAGACCTGTCCGCCTGGGACCGTGGCCTCTGGGGGGGCAAGCTGTTGTGCGGCCACAGTCTGGAGTCGATGTTCACTGGAGGCATGACGACGAACGGCCAACGGGTGGGGTACGGTCTCGGGTGGTTCGTCGGAGGATACAACGGCAGGTCATGCGCATGGTTGACCGGCAGGAGGGACTACTTCACGTCTTCTCTGATGCACTTCATGGGCGAGGATATGACCGTCATCGTGCTTTCGAATACCGCCGATATCGTGGCGTGGCGTCTGGCCGGCCGGATTTCGGACCTGATTGGCAACTCGCCCCCCAGCTAGCAGGTGCGAAGGAGGCAGGGCGCTCATCGTTACCCACAACCAGCGGATATCGAAGGATATCTTATGTCGTTGAGCACTTGGGGGGCTGACTTCGCGTATGGGGAAGAGGATCCTGGGGTCCGCCCAGGAAGTGCTCCCGCTATGGCCGGCGGCGTCCCGGACGTCTCGTGGGCCTGCCCGGCGGTGAGGCACGCGGATCTCGGTGACGCCGGTCGCGTCCAGCGGCTCGTCCGCATTGTCGCCTCCGCCGGTCCGAACCCCGAGGAGTCCATCCCCGGCGTCTTCGCCAACAACGCGCACGCGGCCAAGGCAGCCAAGGGTGGAGCGGCGCCGGCCGAGGCCGCCGGCCGCAGCCGGTCTGGCATGGGTGCCGCACGCGGCGCGGCGTCCGCGGGTGACGGGACGAGCGCCTCCCGGGCGGGCTGCGGAGCCGGTGCAGGCGTGGCGATCTGGAGGCCCGCGGCGCTCGCTGGCGGCTGTGGCGCCGCCTTTCCAGGCCCCTTCGGGACGGGCGCGGGGGCGGCCTCTTGTCCCGGGCCGGCCTTCATCCGATCTTGATCCCCATCTGGCAGCCTACCGGAGCCGCGGGGCACGCGGCTGCCGGCATCCCGGTCGCGGCCCCCCGGTCCAGGGGGAGGCCGAGCCTCGGGGATGGTCGGCGGACCGGTTACCCCCTACGGGCCGCGGTCGGCCCGGCGGCGCCGCCGGTCTGCCGCCGCGGCGCCCGCCAGGGGCGGCCGCCTGATGGCGCTCGGCGCCGGCGCGATCCTCGCCGTGTACGGGGTGGGCTACGCCCGCACGCAGGGCGCGGCGGAGGCGGTCACCCGTGCCGCCGGGACGGTGCCGGGTGTGGCGGGCGGCGGTACGGCGGCGCCCGCCACACCCGGCACCCCTTCCGCCACGGCCGGGTCGGGGTCCGGCGGTACGGCGGCGCCACCCGCGGCCGGCGGGCCCGGGGTCCCGGCGGCCGCTTCCGCCACCCCACCCTCTGCCGCGGCCAGCGCTCCCGCGGCAGGCGCCTCCTCCGCGTCGGCGGCCTCGTCCTCCGGCGCCCTGCGCGACGGCTCGTACACCGCGACCGGCTACGGCCGCCACGGGCCCATCACGGCATCCGTGGTCGTGGCGGGCGGGCGGCTCGTCTCGGCGGCCATCACGGCCTGCGGCACGACGTTTCCGTGTTCCTACGTGTCCGCGCTGCCCGGCGCCGTGGTGGCCGCGCAGAGCGGCCAGGTGGACTTCATCTCCGGCGCGACCGAGCCCGCGACATCCTGACCACCTCCCTACAAGTCTTGTGGCACAAGCATTTGCTCGGCGGGATGCCGAGGCAGCGGAGGCCTGCGACCGGCGTGGATCGCGCGGACCGCCTCCT
>JAJYVV010000165.1 GCA_021791815.1 Bacillota bacterium
GTGCTGTGGCACCAGGACGGCTCGTACTGGCCCCTGGACCCCATGCGGGTGGTCACGCTGTGGCTGGCGGTCGACGACTCCCTCCCGGAGAACGGGTGCCTGCGCGTGATCCCCGGGACGCACCGCCTGCCGCTGCAGGCCATGCGCCGCCGCACCGACGTCGCGAACGTGCTGTCCTCGGAGATCGACCCCGGGCTGGTCGACGAGTCCCGCGCCGTCGACTGCGTCCTGCGGGCGGGCGGGGTGGAGGTCCACCACCCGCACCTCATCCACGGCAGCAACGCCAACACCTCGCCGCGGCGGCGCTGCGGCCTGACCATTCGCTACATCCCCACGAGTACGCGGATCACGAGCCGCGAGCAGCCCTGGCCCAGCGCCTTCCTACTGCGCGGCCACGCCGTGGAGGGCGTGAACACCTACAACCCCCGCCCCAAGTGGGTCGCGGGCCGGCACATGCCCTTCCGCGGCTGCGAGGCGTGGGCGTAGGGACGGGCCGGCCGTTCGCGGCAGGGGGCCCGGCGCCTCCCGAGCAGCCGTCCCGCCCGCGCCCGCGGGGACCGCCCACGCCGCGCCCAACCCCGGCGGTACACGCCGCTGGCCCCGGGGCGACGGAGACTCGGCCGTCTCCGTGGGCGGGCGTTCCCGACGGCGGGCCGCCTGCGAGCCCGTCGCGTGGATCCGGCGCGACAAGCCGGACCGGACGCACAGCCGAATCCGTCGGCGGGCGACCGCCTCCTGCCCGGGGCGCCCGGCGCGGTCGCGGCCCTGCGGGCCCAGGGCCCCCCTTCCGCCCGCCGGGATGGGATTTCCGGTGGAGCCCGGCGACCCGCCGACCGCCACCGCCGCGTGAGCGGCGCCCCGCTGTTCCTCGTCGCCGCGAGGGCGTTCGAGGACCGGGCGGGGCTTGCGAACGACGGGGCGCGCCCTGCGCAGGTGGTCCTCGGCGACACAGGCCAGGCCTTCTCCCGTTGGGTGGTGGACCGGGCCGTCCGGGCGCTCCGCGGCGCGGCGGACCTGGTCGCGGCGGCCCGGTACCGGTGGTACGCCACGACGGCCGGCCCGGCCGTCGACGTGGCGCGGCGGTGGCGGCGGTGGAGGACGCGGGGGCGTGCCGGCGACATGGTCGGCGACGACCCCGAGGGCGACGTCGCGGGCGCGCTGGCGGGTGGGGCTCGGGGCGGGGTGGCAGGGCTCCGGGGCGGGGCCCGCCGGAGCCGGGCGTACGCCGCCTGCTCCTGAGCGGACGCGCGGGATGGGCCGGGCCGCGCGGCGCCTCCCGCGTCCGGCCCGGTCCTTCCCCCGGGGCCGGGATCCCTGCCCCGCCGCAGCGGCGCGATCCATGCGCGGCGCGTATGGATCGCCGTCGACGCCTGCATTGGACAGCTGCGGCAGGGGCGGCCATGGTTGGGGGGCGCGACGGGGGTGAGGCGGATGCCGCGATCGCGGCGGGAGCCGCTGCAGGGCGACGTGTGGCGGGTGGCGCTGTCGGCCTTCTTCGCCGACCTCGGCTACCAGACCGTCGTCACCGGGCTGCCGATCTTCCTGGTGATGTCGCTGGGCGCGCCGGTCTGGGCGTACGGGGTGGCCAGCGCCATCGCGTACGGGCCGGGTGCCCTGGTCACCTACGTGGGCGGTCGCGTGAGCGACCGCGTGGGCCGCAAGCGGATCGCGGTGCTGGGCAACCTCCTCATCCCCCTCCTGGCCTTCGCGGGCCTGGCCGGCAGCGCGTTCTGGGCCATCGTGCTCTTCTGCGGCGGCATGTGGGCCCGCAACTTCCGCCGCGGGCCCCGCCGCGCCATCGTCAGCGAGGTGACCCCGCCGGAGCAGCGCACGCGCGCCTTCGCCCTGCTTTCGGCCCTGGACGAGGCGGGCGGCATGGTGGCGGCGGCGATCGTGGTCGCGCTGCTCGCGCTCCGGGTTCCCCTCGGGCACATCTTCCTCTTCGCCGCCCTTCCGCTCCTCGTGTCCACCGCGTTCCTCGCGAGCGTCCGCGCCGGGGGCAGGCCGGGCGGAACGCCCGCGGCGGCCCGGCCGCCGGTCGTGCCGGGCACCGACCTCCGGCTGTACCGGGGGATCATGGTCGCGGCCTGCCTGTTCGGCTTCAGCGCGTACAGCGTCGGCTTCCCCATCCTCACGGTGGCCCAGGGGACGAAGAGCGATGCGCTCGGCGTCCTCACGTACATCGTCTTCCAGGCGGCCATGGTGGTCTCCAGCCTCGCGATGGGCACGCGCAAGAGCGCCGGGGCCGGCACGCTCGGCCTCGCCGGGTACGCGGTCGCCGCCGCGGCGTCCGCGGGACTCGGCGCCGCCTACGCCCGCCATGCCGGCGTGCTCGGCTTCTACGCCGCCGCGGCCGGCCTCGGCCTCGGGATGGGCGTGGTGGAGACCCTGGAACCGGCCGTCCTCTCCCGGGTGACCCCGGCGTCCGCCGCCGGCGGCGGGATGGGATCGCTCGGCGCCGCCCGCAGCTTCGGGCTGCTGGTCGGCAACCTCACCATGTCGCTGCTCTACCGCGTCGGACCCGAGTACTCCTACGCCTACGCCGCCCTCGGCGCGCTGGCGGCCGGCGCCGTGGTCCTGGCCTGGACCCGCGGCGCCCGGGCACGGCCTGCGGACGCGGCCCGAACGGCCTGAGGCCCGCGGCGCGAGGCCGCCCGGCGTGGCATCAGGCGAACAGAATCCGCCCGAGCTCTTCGAGGGCCTGGCGTCGGCGGCGGTAGTACGTCCGCTGCGACAGGCCCAGCCGCTCGGCCACGACCTCGTGCGACCCCCAAGCGTCCACGTGGTACGCGGAGAGCACGCGGCGCAGGCCCTCGCTCACCCCGCCCAGCTGCTGCAGCCCGTCCATGAGCCACCCGGCCAGCGCCTCCCCGTCGAGGGGCGCCCGATACAGCCGCCGGTAGACCTCGGCGAGGTCCGCGCCCGCCCGCCCCTCCTGGCGCAGGGCTTCGAGCGCCGCCGCCGCCGCGTCGGGCCACTGCTCCGGGGGCAACCCGCTCTCCAAGCCCACGGCGAAGCGGCCTCGGAGCCAGTCGCCGTATCCGGTCCCCGCCAGATCGAGCAGGAAGGGTTGCCCGGTCCGGAGCCCGCCCCGCATCGGGACCGACGGCCCGGGGGCGGGACGAAACCCGAGGCGGACCAGGAAGGTCTGGATGCGGGCGTCCGGGGAGACGGCCAGCCCCTGGTCGAAACCGGCGAAGTCCGCCACCACCTCGCGCACCAGGACGTGGTGCGCCTCGCCCTCCGGATCCGCCAGGCCGACCTGGCAGAGCGCCAGTGTGCGCCCTTCCCACGACTCGACCACGCCGGGACCCTGGGCCGAGAGGTAGGGACCGAGGGCGGGGTCCGCGAGGAGCGCGTCCCGGGTCCCCGGGGCGAGGGGCACCGTGGCCGCCCAACTGAGGATCTCGCCCCGGAGGCCCGCGGCCATCGCGCCGCCGTCCGGTCCCCCCATCCCCTCCGGCGCCGCCCGTACCAGGGTGAATCCCTCCGGCCAGACGGCGAGGTAGCCGGGAAGGGCGGCCAGGGCCGCATCCATCTCCGGACGGCTCCAGTCCAGGCTGCGGAGCAGCGCCGTCAGGCACGCCTCCAGGGCGGGCAGGTCCGCGGGCTGCGCGCCCCGCTCCAGGCGCCACCCCTGCTCCGCCTCCGCCCGCGGATGGAGCCACGAATGCCAGAGGGCGTGGGCCGCGAGACGGGCGACCTCTTCGCGGTCGGCGCCGAGCGGACCCGCCCGCAGAAAGCCGTCGATCGCGCGCCGCCGCCAGCGCCGCACGGCCCACGGCCGGTCGCGCGCGGCGGCCGTGGCCAGGTGCGCGCGAACCTTGTCGTGCAGGGCCCTGCGGCGGCCCGCCGGCACCACCACGGGCAGCGCGGCGAGGGCCTCCCACGCCTGGGCGACGGGTCCCGGACCCACCATGGCCGCCAGGAGGTCGCGGTCGAAGGCGCGCACCACGGCCGCGGCGGCGAGCACCTCGCGCAGCTCGGGCGGGTCGACCCCCCGCGTGAACTCGTCGAGGAGGCGCGCCGTGAATCCGCGGGCCTCCCCCCGGGGCACCAGGCCCGGGGCCTGGCCGGCGCGCAGGGCCATCCCGGCGAGCACGCGGAGAAGGAGCGGGCGGCCGCCAGCCATCGCCGCGACTTCCCGGCGGAGGCCGGGGTCGCCCAGCCCCGCGCGCTCGAGGTACTCCAGGGCCTCGGGGCGGCCCAGGTCGGGGAGCGGCACCGAGCGCACGGTGGCCCGCCACGCCGGGTCCAGGCCCCACAGCTCCTCGGGAGGCCGGCTGCCCGCCAGGACCACGAGGATCTGGCGGAGACCGTAGAGCACCTGCGAGCGCAGCCAGGCGTCGCACGAGCGCAGGTGCTCGTAGCCGTCGATGAGCAGGGCGACCGGCGCGTGCACCGCCCGGCGGTTGGCCTCCCCGACCACGAGGGCCGCGGCGGGCAGGCCGTCCGGCGGGACGCCGCCCAAGCCTTCGGCGAGCGCGGCGAGGATGCCCGCGGGCGCAGGAGAGATGGAGGCGGCGTCGAGCAGCAGCGCGCAGGCGCCGGCGGCCTCGGCCCGGCGCCGGAACTGCCGCAGCAAGGCGGACTTGCCGCTGCCGGACGGCCCGTGCAGATACAGGACGACAGGCCCTCCGCGGGCCTCGGCCAGGGCCTCGTCCAGCGCCGCGAACTGCGGCGCCCGCCCCACGAACAGCCGCGCCTCGGCGGCTGCCACAGCCTCGCCCAGGCTGAGCTGACCTCCGGCCGCGACGAGGGAGATGGGCGGCTCCTCCCGCACCGGCGGTCTCGCCGGGTCCGCCCCACCATGCGGGGTGGGCCGGACGGACCCGCGCGGCGCGGATCGGTTCGCCGCGTTCGGCGATCCCTCCTCCCGGGCATGACCGGCGAGGCCCCGCCCGGGTGGGGACCCGGGTGGAAGGGCTCGGGCGGGGGCTGCGCCGGGCCACCGCTGCCGGGGGCGGGCGCGGCCGGTCCGCGCATGCGCCCCCGGGCCGGGACGATCCGCGCGCCGTGCCGCTCCCCTCCCCCCTCGGGCCGTGGACCGCAGGGGCCTGCCCCGTGCCTGCGCGGCGCCGCCGCTCCGCCCGAATCCAGGGGGGATGCGGGCGCCGGCTCACGGCCGGGAGTTCGGATCGGAACCAGACACGACCAGGTGGGTGCGCTGCAGGCCGGTGCCCGCCTGCGGCCGCGGTGCTCCGCCGCAACCGGCGGCCATGGCCAGGGCGATAGCCGCCATGGCCAGGAACGCGAGGGTCCTGCGGGCGGCTGCGACCGGCATCGGCGATGCCCTCCCCTCGGCGCCGCGGGCCGTTCAGGGGCGCGCGGCCCGCATCAGCCGGAGCGCCAGCGCGGCCGCCTCCGCCCTGTCCACGGGCTCCAGCGGCCCGAAGGATCCGTCGGGATACCCATCCATGAGCCCCGCCTGCGCCGCGGCGCCGACGGCGCCGACCGCCCAAGCGGGTATGGACGCCGCGTCGGAAAAGCCGGCCACGGGCGCGGGGCGCAGGCCGAGGGCGCGCGCCGCGATCACCGCGGCCTCGGCCCGGGTCACGGGGCCGCCGGGGTCCAGGTCGCCCGCCGCGTCGCCCTGCAGGAGCCCGCCTCCCACCGCGGCGGCGAGGCCCTGGGCCGCCCAGGATGGGACGGCGGCCCCGTCGGCGAAGGCGGCCAGCAGGTTGGCGGGACGCGGGGGAAGCCGCAGGGCGCGCGCCAGCAGGGCCGCCAACTCGGCGCGCGTCACCGGCGCCCCGGGTCGGAACGTGCCGTCGGGATAGCCGGAGACCACGCCGAGGCTTTCGAGCGCGAGCACGGGCCCCTCGGCCCAGGTCCCGGCGACGTCCGGATACACCGTCAGGGACGGGTCGGCCGCGGCCGCCACCCCGGCGAGGCGGTCCAGGGGGGCCACGAGGGACGTGCCCGTGACCGCGGTGGGAAGCGGGAGCCACGCCTGCAGCGCGGGGTCGAACTCGAAGACGAAGAGTCCGGCCGACGCGGTGCCGGCCGGCAGCCGGAGCACCGCCTCGGCCGGCGGCGAGAGGCTGGCGGAGGCGCCCGCGAGCCCGACGGCGTACGGGCCGACCACGGCCGGGCCGGGGAGCGGGGGAAACGCGGGAACGGCGCCGCCCGTGCCCGGGCTCAGCGTGAGGACCGTGCCCGCCGGCACCGCGCCCGCGGGCACGGTCACCCCGACCGCGCCGCCCGGCGCCTCCACGGTCGAGGCGAGACCCGACAACACCGGGACGTCCGCCAGCGGCACCGCCACCTGCACGGCGAGGGCGGCGCGGGTCGACAGGCCCATGCCGCCCTCGCCGGACGCGGCCCCGGGCGCGGCGGCGACGATGGCCGCGTCGTACCGGCCCGGGGTGGCGGAGGGCGGGACGGACACCGTGAAGGGCACGTGCACGGCGCCGCCCGCGGGCACGGTGACGGCCGAGGCGCCCAGGCGCAGCCAGCCACCCGCGCCCGTCGCGGCCGTGCCCGGCGGGGCCGGGGCGAACCCGCCGCCCGCCACGGGCAGCAGGTCGGAGGCCTGGACTTCGAGCCGCTGGGGTGCGGCCGCGGTGTTCACGACCGCGACGGAACCGGTCGCGGTGCCTCCCGGGACCAGGACGAACTGGTAGCGTCCGACCGGGCTCAGCGCCCACGACCCGGCGGTCCCGGCCGCGGCCGGGACCGGGCCGCGGAGGGCGAGGGCCGCGGCAAGGATGCTGCACCAGGGCAGGGCGCGGCGCAGGCGGCCGGAGCGCAGCGTCGAGGCCACCTCCCCCGGGGTCGCTCCACGCCGCGGACGCGGCTCCCGCCGCCGGGCCCGGCGCGGGGGGCAAGAGGGGCGGGGACCGGCGCGGCCGGTCCCCGCCCCGCGGAGCTAGCCGGTGATCGTGTATTGCAGCCAGCCGTTGTACGTCCCGGTCTGCGCGTTGGACGGGACGGCGAGCGAGTACGCGATGCTCTGCGCGTACTCCCCGGGCGTGTACGAGCCGGACGTGCCGGAGAGCGCCGTGTCGGGGCAACTCAGATCGACGCCCGGCGTGACGTCGATCTCGGGACATCCGGCGCTGGCGTTGCCCTCGGCGGAGAAGCCGGTGTACGTCCCGACGCTGGGCAGGCTCGCCCCGCTGCACGACCCCGTGGTGACGCTTTGGCAGGTCAGCGCGCCGAACGCGACGCCGATGTCCGCGTCATACAGCGGGATGCAGCCGATGGATCCGCCGCAGGAGCCCTGGGTTCCGCTCGTGACACTGACCGGGGCCGAGGCGCCGGTGCTGTAGTCGACGAGGTCGGTCGCCGCCGCCGTGCCCGTGAAGGACGTCCCGCACGTGTCGGTCCAGTAGATCTCGGTCGGCAACTGCCCGCTCTTCTGGCCTGGCGCGACGGTGCCGAAACTGAGGGTCGTGGCGCTGAGCTGGAGCGCGACGCTGCACTGGACGGACACCGTCGTGGCCTGGTTGCCGGTCTGCGAGGTCGCGCCGGCCGAGCCGGCGGGCCCGAGCACCGTCCAGAGCACGACGCCGAGCGCGGGCGCGAGACCCAGGATCCTCTGCCGCCACACCTGTCGCAACCCAGACCCTCCTCGCCTCCGCGTCGGGACCGTCGCCACGGAGCGCCGCGACCACGTGCGTGGTGGGAGCAGGCCTGGGCGGCCCGCCCGGCATCCGTGCCCACTTCCGTCCGGCGCGGCTCGACTCCATGGTGCCGCGCGACCCGGGGCAGGCGCACTCGCGCCCGCGCTGCCATGCGCCTGCCATTTGCATGCCACGCGCCGGCGCGCAGGGCCCTCAGGGCGCCCGCCGCGCCGGCGCGCGGCGGGGACGGGGGCCGCC
>JAJYVV010000166.1 GCA_021791815.1 Bacillota bacterium
CAGGGTGCGCAGGAGCGCGGGCTCCAGCGCGCACAGCTCGCGGCACAGGGCGGCGAACAGGTCGGCGGCCGCCCGGGCGTCCCCGAGGGCGTCGTGGGCCCGCGCCAGGTCGATCCCCCGCGCCCGCGCCAGGTCCTCCAGGCGGTGCGTGGGGGCGGACGGATCCAGGAGGCGGGCCAATTCGAGGGTGTCGTAGACGGCGGCGCCTATCGGCGGTAGGCGGTGCCGGCGCAGCCCGGCCTCCACGAAGGCCAGGTCGAACGGGGCGTTGTGGGCCACCAGGGGCAGGTCGCCGACGAAGGCGCGGAACGTGCGCAGGGCCGCGGCCGGGGACGGCGCCCCCGCCAGCCGCTCGGGGGTGATCCCCGTGAGGCGCCGGATCTGGAGCTCCACGGGCCGGCCGGGATCGACCAGGGTCGCCCACTCGCGCAGCCCGTCGGGCGTGACCGCGACGGCCGCGAGTTGGAGGAGCGCGTCCTCCCCCGCGTGGAGCCCCGTCGTCTCGCAGTCGAACGCGGCAAAGGCCGCGGGAACACCCGGGCTCCATGGCAGCGGCGCCCCGCTCCCCGCGGTCCTCTCCCCCTCGTCGGACGGCCGCCGTCGCCCCGCGGACCCGCCGCGGGGCGCTTCAGAGCGCCGCCTGCACGCGGGCCAGCGCCTCCCGGTAGCGCTCAGCGCAACGGGCGACGATCTCCGGGGGCAGGCGCGGCGCGGGCGGCTCGAGGTTCCAGCCCGTGCTCTGCGCGTAATCCCGGATGGGCTGCTTGTCGAGCGAGTCGATGGGCTGTCCGGGATGGTGGCGGTCCGCCGGCCAGAACCGCGACGAGTCGGGCGTGAACACCTCGTCGATGAGCGTGAGGGAGCCGGCCGCCATCCCGAACTCGAACTTCGTGTCCGCGAGCAGGATGCCGACGCGCGCGCAACGCTCCGCCCCGAAGGCGTAGAGGCGGAGACTGAGGTCGCGCAGCCGCTGCGCGACCTCCGCGCCGAAGCGGGACGCGACGACGTCGAAGGACACGTTCTCGTCGTGCCCGGTATCGTTCTTGAGCGCGGGGGTGAAGACCGGCTCGGGCAGCCGGTCGTTCAGGCGCAGCCCGGGCGGCAGGGGGATGCCGCACACGGTGCCCTGGCGCTGGTACTCCCGCCACCCGGAGCCCGCGAGGTAGCCGCGGACGACGCACTCGACGTCGATCCGGGCGGCGCGGCGCACCAGCATCGCGCGCCCCGAGAGCAGGCGTACGGCCGGCTCCGCGAGGCCGAGCCCAGCCAGGTCCATGGACAGCATGTGGCCGGGCACGATCCCCGCCGTGGCGCCAAACCACAGGGCGGAGAGGCGCGTCAGCACCTCGCCCTTTCCCGGGATCCCCTGGTCGAACACGACGTCGAACGCCGAGAGGCGGTCCGTCGCCACCATCAGCAGGCGCTCCGGACCGGCCTCGAACATCTCGCGCACCTTGCCGCGGTACAGCCGCGGCAGGCCGATCTCCGGGCAGGCGAGCATCGGCTCCCCCCCGGAACCCGCCACCGTCGCCTCCATCCTCCAGCCTCCGATCGCGCCCGGGGATCCGCGCGGCGTCGCGGGGTACCGCGATCCGAGCCCGTCCCCGGCGGCCGCGTCTCCTTCGGGAACCGCGCATCGGCTTCCTCTCGGCGGGCCATGATGAGTCCGCGGGCCGGGGGCGGGCCCCTCGGGTCCCCTCCCGCCATCGCGGCCGGAGGTGCGGTGCGTCGTGGGCCGGACCGATACAGGCTCGTTCCTCTCGCATGCCGTGTTGGGCGGCGTCCTGGGCGGCCTGGTCGCGGCCCTGTGGGTCGCGATCGCCGGGGCCTTCCACGGCCTCCGCTGGTGGTCGCCGCTCGCCCTCTACAGGACGCGGCTCTGGGGCCTCGCGCGCCACCCCATCGTCGCCTCCAGCACCCACGCGGCCGTGCTGGCGGGCGTCACGTGGCTCCTCGGCGTCGGCCTCGCCGGGGGTGCCCTCTTCGGCCTGCTGGGCGGCGCGCTCCTGCCTGCGCGCTCCGGCCGCACGGCGCTCGTGCTGTCCGGCGGCCTGCTCGGGATCATCGTCTACCTCATCTCCGGCGCCGACCGGCTCATCCTGCTCGGCCCCGCCATCGCGGCCGACCTACCGTCGTGGGTTCGCGCCGTCGCGCTGGGGCTCGTCGGGGCCACGAGCGGCTGGTGCGCGGCGTCCCCCGGGGCGGCGGAGGGGCCGCGGCCGTAACGCCGGCACCCTGCGGACGGCCGCGGAAATGCAGGAGTCGCCGGACGGTGCCCGAAGGGGACCCCCACTCCCGCGGACGGGACGGATGGCGGAGGGGCACCGCGAACCCGTCCACCCGGGCGCGCGCGGGAGGTGGCAGGTGCCGCGAACGCGGTCGCAGGGCCGCCCCTTGGCGGGGCTCGACGCGGGCGGCGGCCGCGCCGCCGCCTGGCTGCTCGCGGCCGCCGCCCTGGCCGCGGTCCTGGCCTGGGCCTTCTGGCGCGCCGCCCGCCCGGCGGGCGACCCCTCGGCCGTGTTCCCCCTGGACGACCCGTACATCTACCTCGTGTACGCGCGCAACACGGCGGCCGGGCACCTCTTCGCGTACAACCCCTCCGACGGGCCGAGCAGCGGCGCCACCTCGACCCTGTGGACGCTGCTCCTCGCCGCCGGCTACCGCCTGGGCCTCGCGCGTGTCCGCCCGCCGGGGGCCGCCGCCCCCATGGCCCTCGTCCTGGGCCTCGCCGCCGCGTGCACCGCGGGTTACATGGCCGCGTTCGCCGCCGCCTGCCGGGCGGCAGCAGGCCGGCCGCAGGCCGGCCTGGCGGGGTGCCTCCTCTGCGCGGCGGCCACCGTCTGCTACGGGCGTTTCGCCTGGGGCGCCTTCTCCGGCCTCGAGGTCCCCCTCAGCGCCCTGGGCGTGGCCCTCTTCGGCCTCGCCCTCTCGGCCCGCGGCGGGCCGGCCCCGGCCCTGCTCGCGACGCTGCTGACCCTCGTCCGCCCCGACCTCGGCGCGGCCGCCCTGCCGGCGGTGGCCCTGTGGGGCGCCGAGGCCGCCATCGCGGGCGAGGGCGGCCCCGCGAACCGGCACGGCATCGGCCGCGTGGCTCCGCTTCTGTGGGCGCTGCTGCCCGCGGTGGCGCTCGCGGCCTTCGTCCTGTTCTGGCGCGGCGCGACCGGCGAGCCCTCGACCAACGGAACCCTGGTGAAGACGCTGTTCTACGCCCCCGGCGAGACCGTCGGGGCGCTGGTGCGCCACGTCCCAGCCTGGTTGGGGCGCAACGCCCTCCAACTGCTCTCCTGGCGGGGCCGACTGCACCCCTGGTCCCTCGCGCTCGCCGCCGCGGCTCTCCCGGGTCTCGCGCGCCGCGCCGGACGGGCCCTGTGGCTCTTCGCCGCCGCGGGCCTCGCGCTCGAGGGCGCCGCCTTCGGTCCGGGCCTCGGGGCCCTGCAGCACGGCCGCTACGACCTGCCGTTCCTGCTGGCGCTGGAGCTGGCCGGCGCGCTCGGCTGGGCGACGCTGGCACGCGCAATGCGCGTCCCGCTCTGGCCGGCCGGGGTCGCCCTCCTCGCGCTGGCCGCCCCCACGCTTCCCCCCGCCCTGGCCGCGTATGCCCGCGACAGCCTGCAGATCCGCGGGCAGCAGATCGCGGCCTCGACCTACATCGCCGCGCATCTACCCCCGACGGCCGTCGTGATGCTCAACGACGCCGGCGCGATGAACTACTTCGGCGGGCGGTACACCGTCGACGTCGAGGGCCTGGGCAGCAACGGCTTCGCCCTTCCCATGCGCGCAGGGACCGGAGCCGTCTACGAGCATCTCGTGGACTACTTTCAGGAGCATCCCCGCCTCGCGGCCCGCCCCCTGTATTTCGCCGTCTACCCCGGCTGGTTTCCTGGCCTGCGGGCCGTCTTCGGGACCTGCCCCGCCCAGTTCACCGTGCAGGACCCCACCATCCTGGGGGGACCGACGGCGGTCCTCTGCGAGGCCGGGCTGCCCGTCGCGCCCGAACCGGGCTTCCGGGTCGCCGACCTCGGCCAGGACGCCCGCTACGCCTACACTGCGTCGCCACCGGGCGGGACATGGTTGCTGCGCCTTCCCGACGCGGGTGGCCAGGACGTGGTGGGCAGCGGCCGCTCCGTCGTGGGGCCGGAGTCCTTCACCGTGCCGGCGACGCCCGGCCGCCCGCTGGCCGTCACCGCGGTAACCACCGAACTGCAGCCGGTGGCCCTGCGGGTCCTCGCCGACGGGCGGCCGGTCGGAACCTGGGACTGGCCCGCCTCGCCCGGGGCCTGGGAGACGCCGCGCTTCACCATCCCCGGCGCGGCCATCGCGGGCCGCCAGGTGCGGATCACCCTGGAGGGGCCCGGCCGCCTCACCTCCGATTACCGCTGGACCGAAGGGTGACCGGGGGCGCCCGCGGCATGCGGTCGGCCGCCGCGGACCCCGTTGCGCGCCACGCGAAACGGTCTCACCGCACCGCCCGACGCACCGGCGCCCGTCCCGCGCCATCGCGGCCGTCCGCCGGAAGGGTGCCGGGGCCGGACCCCGAACGCAGGGCGCGTCGGCCGCCGCGGCCGGGACCCGGCGGCCCCGCACGGGCGCGCGCACGCGCCGCCCGAGGAAGGGGGACCCCCAGCATGGCCAGGGGCAGGGTCGCGCTCCAGATGTACACGGTGCGGGACGACCAGGCGCGGGACTTCCGCGGCACGTTCCGCCAGGTCGCCGCGATGGGCTATCCCGCCGTCGAGTTCGCCGGCTTCGGCGGCCTGGGCGCGGAGGAGGTTCAGGCCCTGCTCGGCGAGCTCCGGCTGGAGGCCGCCGGGACGCACACCGGCCTGGAGGCCCTGGAGCGAGACTTCGAGGGGCAGGTCCGCTTCCACCACGCCATCGGGGCGCGGAACGTGACCGTCCCGTCCATCCCCGGGAACCGCTACCCGCGCAACGAGGAGGGCTTCCTGCGGGCCGCGCGCGACCTCGACGCCATGGGCCGCCGGCTGGCCGCCGAGGGCCTCTGCCTGGCGTACCATAACCACGATTTCGAATTCTTCCGCGCCGGCGCGCGGTCTGGCCTGGACATCCTCTACGAGGAGAGCGACCCCGCGCACCTGCACGCGGAACTGGACGTGTTCTGGGCGAAGAAGGGCGGCGTCGAGCCGGCCGAATACATCCGCAAACTGGGATCCCGCTGCACCCTGGTCCACATCAAGGACATGGGCGCGGACGGCTCCTTCGCGGAGGTGGGGACCGGGTCGATCGACTTCCAGGCCATCTTCGGGGCGGGCGACGACGTCGGGACGGAGTGGTACATCGTCGAGCAGGACGTGTGCCGGCAGCGGCCGCCCCTGGAGGCCGTGCGCGTCAGCCTGGACAACCTCCGGAAGTGGGGGCGGGCCTGAGGTGCGCCGCGGCGGCGACCCGCCCCGGACCGGGCGCTGCGGGGGAGAACCGGGACCGGAGCGGGGGACGCCCGGCGCAGGCCCGCGAGGCAAGGTCCCCACCCGAGGGCGGCCGGGCATGGTCCCGGCCGCCCCGCCGGGGCGATGGGGATGCGGCACGCCCGGTCCGAACAAGCGCCGCCGTGCCCGTTGCCAGGCATCGACCCGAACACGCAGACCGCTCGCTTGACTTCGCTGCGAAACTCATGTTCCCATGAGGCCATGGAGCCCCTCTGGTCCAAGTCGGCCCTCAACCGCGTCCGGGGCATGCCGTTCGCCTGGTCGCTGAACCCCTACCGGGGCTGCGCCCACGCGTGCGTATACTGCTTCGCCCGCCGGACCCACACGTACCTCGACCTGGACGCGGGCCTCGACTTCAGCACGCGCATCTTCGCCAAGGTCAACGTCGCGCAGGTCCTGGAGGCGGAGCTGGCCTCCCCGCGCTGGCGGCGCGAGATGGTTGCGGTGGGCACCGCCACGGACCCCTACCAGCCGCTGGAGGGACGCCTCCAGTTGACGCGCGCGTGCCTCGAGGCGCTGGCGCGCCATCGGACACCCGCGACGATCGTGACGAAGGGACCGATGGTCCGGCGGGACACGGACGTCCTGCGCGACCTCTGCCGGCGCGCGGGGTGCACCGTGTGCGTCAGCATCCCGACCGTCGACGAGGGGCTGTGGCGCGAAACCGAGCCGGGTACGGCGGCGCCGCGGCACCGGCTGCTCGCCGTCCGCCACCTCGCCGCCGCGGGCATCCGGACCGGCGTCCTGCTGGCGCCCCTGCTCCCCGGGCTGACCGACGGGCGGGACCAGATCGCCGCGACCGTTCGCGCCGCCGCGGCCCACTGCGCGTGCTTCGTCGACGCCAATCTCCTCTACCTCAAGCCGGAGGTGAAGGCGTACTACTACACCTTCCTGCGGAGCCAGCACCCGGAACTGCTGCCGCGCTACGGTCGCCTGTATCCGGGCGCCTACGCGCCGGCGGACGCCCAGGCGGCGGCGCACCGCGGCGTGGCGGCCATGGCGGAGCGCTTCGGCGTCGCGGACCGGCGGGCGGAGCCCCTGGCGCCGCCCGCGAGGCCGGTCGCGGTCCCCCTGGCCGGCGTCGGCGCCGAGGCCGCGGCCAAGCGCCGGTGGGAAGGGCCGTGAGGCGGGCCGCGCTGCCGCGCTGCTGCGGCGTTGACGCGCCATGCGGCCGGATGCCATAATTGCGCGGGCCCGACCTTGCCGGAGTGGTGGAATTGGCAGACACGCGGTGTTCAGGGCGCCGTGGGCGTAAGCCTGTGGGGGTTCAAATCCCCCCTCCGGCACCACAGTGATCAGGTCTCGTGGCTGCGTCCGGGGGACCTCGCCCGGACGGCGGAATGGCCCCGGATCCTTCCTCACCGTTGCGCGAGAGTGCTGGAATTGGCAGACAGGCACGTTTGAGGGGCGTGTGGCGTAAGCCGTGGGGGTTCAAGTCCCCCCTCTCGCACCAAAACCCAACTGCGACAACGGATTCCGGGAATAGGCAGCTGCTTCCACATCAACGCCGGCTCGTACATCAGCATCAACACCCGGGGGCGGCCCCTGACCTCCTACGAGGTCATCGTCAACGTGATCGCGCACACCACGACCGCATCCGGACTCAAGGTGCACTGCCAACTGGACCAAACGCCGTACCCGACGGGCATCGAGGTGAGCGACGAGGAGATGCGGCGGGTGCAGATCGAACCGAACCCGTTTCATCCGGAGTGGAACTACCGCATCCGGCCCCACACCGCGTCGGACACGTAGGCACCCCCAGCCGGTCCCCTGAATCCCTATCTATACCAGAAAAGGTGATATACTCCACTATCTTACTGGATACCCCCGAATCGGTCCGGTGAGTTATTATTTTTCCGTCTCCTTAGACCCGACGAGGCTGGGACCCGCCGTAGGTGCCCCGTTGCGGGGAGGCGTCAGGATGACCATGCAGTTCGACCGGGAAAGCAAGCGCTGGACCCTGGACGTTCGCGGACTGCACTACGGCGACGGCATCGACGTTTGGTTATGCGAGCGGTGGGTGCCAGTGCGCGTCGAGTGACAGCAACCTCACGGTTGGGTTCTGTTTGCCGACGACGACCGCGTGCGGCTCCTGCCGGGGACAGGAGTCCGAGCCCGCTGGGCTCGTTAGACCTAGATTCAACATCAACTCCATTGCAAGTGTAGGTATTCGGTGAGGCCGGTATGGGAGGGGTGAGACGGGAGGGGGTGGGGATGATCCGCGAGGCCTAGTGGGAGGGGTGGGCACAGCGGAGCACCTGGCGGAAGTCCGGGGC
>JAJYVV010000167.1 GCA_021791815.1 Bacillota bacterium
GATGTCGAAGTTTCCTGTCAAGCGCCCCGCCCAACGGTGTCCCCAGCCCAACCTCCCTCCCGAGAAGGCCGTCCGCATTGTGGCTTAACCGAACGGTATTGGGCCATGCCCGCTCGCGAACCGGGGCAGGGGTCCGGCGCCGCCGGGCCGACGCCATCCGGGCCCAGCCGGAGAAGGGCCTGGGGCGACGCCGGGTGGACGCGGCCCGGTCGGCCGCGGTGTCCTTGGCCAGCATCGCCGGCTTCGCCTGGGCGGGGCCTGGCCCTCCGCGGCCCGTCCCGAGGGCCGGGGGGGCGCGTTCGCCGAGACGGCGGTCGGCGGTTCCCCGCCCGGTGGGGGGCGAGGCCGCGAACCTCGGGGAGATGCCGCGGGCCAGGCTGCCTGTGCCGCCCGGGTGCGTGGCGAGCACCGACGCCGAGCGTGCCCACCGGACCGCGCCGCGGCGGGACGGGCGCATCGCGCCCCGGGAGGCGGTCGCCGCGGCCGGCACGGCGCCGGCGCCGTCTCACCGTCGCCGCCCTCCGAGGAGCATGAGCCAGAACAGGAACAGGTTCGCGAAGTCGAGGTAGAGGGTCAGCGCGCCGAGGATCGCCGCCCCCTCGCCGGCCCAGCCCAACCGGCGGATGCGCCCGACGTCGTACGCGGTGAGCCCGCTGAAGAGCAGGACGCCCGCCAGCGATATCCAGAACGTCAGGGCGCCGTGGATGAGGAGGGCGTTCACGGCCATGGCGAGCAGCAGTCCGATGAGCGCCATGAAGAGGAACGTGCCGAGCGGCCGCATGTCGACGCCCGTCGCGGCGCCCCAGAGCCCCGCGGCGGTGAAGGTGCCCGCCGAGAGGAGCACGGCCGGCCCGACCGTCCCCGGGGCCGCCACGAGCGCCGGAACGATCAGCACGCCGAAGGAGGCCGCATAGAGCAGGAACAGGGCCCGGCCTTCGGCCGGTGCGATGGTGCCGCGCTGCAGCCGGGACGACAGGTACCAGACGAGGGCGATCTCGCCGAGCGCCAAGACCAGCGGGCCCCAGCCGGTGTAGAAGGGGAGCCACGTGCGCAGCGTGGCCGTGATCGCGGCCGCGACGGCGAGCGTCACGACCAGGCCGGCGGCCATCCACAGCATGCTCTTCGCCACGAGCCCGCCCTGCGGGCGCACCCAGTCCCGCGGGTACGCGGAATACATGATCGGTCGCCTCCCGCTCGCATCTGCCGGAGGGCGCCGGCCCCGGTGCCCTCCGGCCGTCATGGTAGGACGGGAGGCGATAAACGTCAAGATTGGTCAGCCCGGCCGGCGGCACGGCCGCGGCCGGGCGGCTGGTGCCGGTCGCGCGCGTGCCGAGCGGGCCGCGCCGGTTGTCGTCGCGCGACGTGGATGCCCTGCCGCGGGTGGGCGGCAGGGCACGCTGCGCCCCGTGCGCCCGGGGTTCGTCCGAGAATTGGGCGGGGGCAACCGATCGCGGTTGCGAGGTCACGGGCTCGGGTGGCCGAGCCGGCTTCTGGCCGGAAGGAGAAGGGCAGCGGTCCACCGGGCCGGGCCCCCAGGAAGGGGAGGCCCGGGTCAGAGCACGCCCCGCGCGACCGCCTCCGCCAAGCCGAGGAAGGCCCGCCCGGGCTCCGTGTCGGGGCCGAAGAGGCCGGTCCCCGGGCGCGGCGGACCCCCGAGCGGCACCCGCGCCAGGACGGGGACCCCGCCCAGGCCTTCGGCCACGTGCCGCCCGCCGCCCTCGCCGAAGGGATGGAGCTCCTGCCCGCAATGGCCGCAGCGCAGGAAGGACATGTTCTCCACCACCCCGAGCACGGTGTGGCCGGTCTTCTGCGCCATCTGCCCGGCCCGGATCGCCACGCGGCCGGCCAGGGGGTCCGGCGTCGTGACCACGATCTCGCGGCTTCCGGGCAGCATCTCGTGGATGTCGAGGGCCACGTCGCCGGTGCCGGGGGGCAGGTCGAGGAGCAGGTAGTCCAGCTCGCCCCAATCGGCGTGGGAGAGGAATTCGGTCAGGGCCTTGCCCAGCATGGGACCCCGCCAGACGACGGCCTGCCCGGCCGGCACGAAGAAGTCCATGGACAGCAGCCGCACGCCGGAGGCGAGGGTCGGCAGCAGGCGCTTCTCGGCGGTGGCGGCCGGCGGCTCGGTCGCGCCCAGCAGGGCGGGCAGGCTGAACCCGTAGATGTCCGCGTCCACCGCGCCCACGCGGAGGCCGCGGCCGGCGAGCGCCGCGGCGAGGTTGGCCGTGACCGTGCTCTTGCCGACCCCGCCCTTGCCGCTGGCCACCGCGATCACGACGGCGCTGCCGAAGTCCGCCGCCGGCCGCATGCGCTGCGCCTGCTGCTGGACCGACGGCGGCACGGTCCCGGCCGGCCGCCGCTCCGTCCGGACGCTCCGCACCCCGGGCACCGCCCGGGCGGCTGCCTCCAGGGCCGCGACCCACGCCTCCGGCACCGGGCGCGGGCCGCCCTCGCCCTCCAGGCGGTCCTTGACCAGCAGCCGGACGGTGTCGTCGTCGTCCATCAGGACGTCGATCAGGATGCCGAGCGCGAGCGCGCCCCGGTCGGAGCCCTGGAGCGGGGCGCGGTTCAGCGCGGTGATGACGGCGCGCTTGCTCACGGCCACGCCGGCGCCCTCCCTCCCGGCGCGCGGCCCCCGGCCGCCCGCGCCAACCTTCGGAGTATAGCACCGGGGGCGAGGGCTCTGGCCCGGGCGGGCAGGGGGGGCCCGTACCCGCCGGGCCGAGAGACGCACCCCCGCGGGCTTCCCGCCCCGCTCCCGACCCCCGAATAGTGTCGAATTTTGTCGAACAGATTTGGGCGGGGCTCCCTGGACGCCGGGAGGCTGCGGTCGTATTCTGCCGAATAGTGTCGAATAAAGGCGCCCGAAAGGCGCTGTGATGTCGAGGAACCAACCCTTTTCCGAACCGGCAAATCCGTCGCAAGGCGGAGACGCAAAGCCACGGGCCCCACGCGGGCAGCCGGGCCGCCGAAGAGAAGGGCGCCGAGCGCGCCCCCTCCTCCGGCTGTCGGACGAGGGGGCGCGACTCGTTTCGGGGGTCCGGCTGCGGGCGGGGGAGGGACAGGCATGCTGGACGGGATGTTCGGGTCGCCCGGGATGCGCCAACTCGAGGGCCGCCTCGCGGCCCTGGTGGCCGGGCAGTCGGCCCTGGCCCAGGAGGTGGCCAACGCCGCCACCCCCGGCTACACCGGCGCCGGGGTCGGCTCGTTCCAGACGAGCCTGCAGGCAGCCCTTTCGGCGCAGATGGGGGGGGCCACCCCCGGGGGAACCGGGCGCCCCGCCCTGGTGGCCGCCGTGCCCCCCGTGTCGCCCCCCGGCGGCGGCGTGCAACTCGCCTTCGGCGGCGGCGCTCCGGCCGCGGCGCCCGCGGCCGCGTCGGGGACCGGCGGGGGCGCGGGCGCGCTGACCCCGGACGGCAACGGGATGAGCGTCAACGCCCTGATGGTCGACGTGGCCGAGAACGACCTGAACTACCAGGCCGTCGCCCGGCAGATGCAGCTGATCTTCCAAAACATCGGGGACGCCATCGGCGCCTCGACGGGGAGCAGTGTGGGCTGATGCTCTTCTCCGCGCTCAACACGTCGGGTGACGGCCTCACGGCGGATCAGTTCTGGATGGACGTGATCTCCAACAACCTGGCCAACAGCCAGACCTCGGAGACGCCCCAGGGCGGCCCCTTCCGGGAGCAGCTCGTCGAGCTTTCCGCGGTGCCGCTGCAGGCCGGCGGGCAGGGCGGCGTCGTGGTCAGCGGGGTCGTCGGCTCCGCCGCCCCGTTCCCGCAGCAGTACGACCCGGGCAGCCCGCTGGCCAACGCCCAGGGGTACGTCGCCATGTCGAACGTCGACGTCACGGGGCAGATGGTGGACCTGCTCGCGGCGAGCCGCGCGTACCAGGCCAACGCGACGGTGTTTTCGGACCTGGTCAAGGAGGAGCAGGCGGGCCTGCAGATCTGACCCTGGGGCTTAAGGAAGGGGAGCAGAACCCGTGGTGATCGCACCGGCCGCACCGATCGCGCCCTCGGCCCCGGGGCTGGGGGCGTCGGCCGCCGGCACGTCCGCCGCCAGCGGATCGTCGGCGGGCTCCGGCGGCTTCGCCGGGCTCCTGAGCCAGGCGCTTTCCGGGCTCGCCTCGCTGCAGACCCAGGCCGACACCGCGGCCCAGCAGCTCGCCACCGGCCAGTCGGGGGACATCGCCACGGCCGTGGTCGCGGCCGAGAAGGCGAACCTCGCCATGTCCCTGGCGGTGCAGGTCCGCAACCAGGCCCTGAGCGCCTACCAGCAGATCATGCAGATGCAGGTGTAGCCGGGCGGGCCGCCCGCGGGGGCGCCGGCCCCGGTTCGCGCGCCCTCCGCACCCGTCCCGCGCGGGGCCGCCGCCCGGATCCTCGCCAGCCCGGCCCGTGAGGGGGGAGCGCCGTGCAGCCGACGGAGACCCGCGCCGCCCCCGCCGGCGCCGACGCCCCGGGCCCCACGGTCCCCCTGCCGGGCAGCGAGACGCTCGCGTCCCTGCGCCGGCAGTGGCGCGGCCTGCGGGCCCGGGAGCGGCAGACCGTCGGCGTCGTGGGCGCCGCGGCCCTGGCCGGGGTCATCGTCTGGGGGGCCCTCGCCGCGCGGGGGCCGGCGATGGCGCCGCTGTTCACCAACCTCCAGCCCGCGGACGCCGAGTCGATCGTCACGCAGCTTTCCGCGAACAAGATCCCGTACCGGCTGGCGGCGAACGGCCAGACGATCCTGGTGCCGCAGGCGGACGTGGCCCGGGAGCGCCTCGCCATGGCGGCCAAGGGACTGCCGAGCCAGGGCACGGTCGGGCTGTCCTCGGTGCTGAACCTGCCGTTCGGAGCGACCGACTTCACGCGGCAGGTCGCCTACCAGGACGGGCTCCAGGGCGAGCTGGAGCAGACCATCGACGACATCCGGGGCGTCTCCTCCAGCCGCGTGCAGATCGTGATGCCGCAGCAGGCGACGTTCAACGGCAGCGCGACGCCCGCCTCCGCGGCCGTCCTCGTGAACCTGCAGCCGGGGGCGAGCCTCGACGCGAGCCAGATCACGGGCATCGTCAACCTGGTGGCGGCGAGCGTCCAGCAGCTGTCCCCCTCCGACATCACGGTCATCGACCAGACCGGGCAGGTTCTCTGGAGCCAGGGCCAGTTCGGGCCGGCGGCCGCCACGGCCTCCCCCGTGGCCCCCGCGGTCTCCGGCGTGGCGGGGCAGGCCCAGCAGAACCTGCAGGTGCAGCAGCAGTTCGACCAGCAGCTCGAGCAGCGGCTGCAGGCGCTGCTCGACCAGGTCTTCGGCGCGGGGAACGTCATCGCGCAGGTCAACGCGCAGCTGAGCTTCGACAGCGGCACCGTCAACAAGCAGCTCTTCGAGCCGCCCGGGTCCAGTCCGGCCGTGGTCCAGAGCATGCAGAAACTGCAGCAGACGGTCGTGGGCAGCAACACGTCCGCGAGCGCCACGCCCGCCGGTACCGCCGGCAACAGCCAGCCGGTGACCACCTACCCCGCCGGCGGCGGCGGCGGTTCGTCGTCGACGTCGAACCAGCTCACGGAGGACTTCGCGGTCAGTCAGGAGACGGACGCCACCACGGTGGCGCCCGGCACGATCTCGCGCCTGAGCGTCGCCGTGGTCGTCAACAGCACCCTGACGGCGGCGCAGCAGCAGTTGGTGCAGCAGACCGTGCAATCCGCCGTGGGCTACGACGCGGCCCGCCAGGACCAGATCAGCGTCGTGGGCATGCCGTTCAACCACAGCCTGCTTTCGCAGCTCCAGAAGCAGCCGGCGGGGCCCGGGGCGCCGGGCGGGCGGCTGCCGCTGCCCATCGTGGCCGCGGGCGCCGTCCTCGCCGCGCTGCTCGTGGCGGGTGTGCTCCTCCTCGCCCTGCGGCGGGGTCCGGGAGCCGCCGGGGCCGACCCGTACGCGCTGCCGGACGGCCTGCCCGGCGCGGCGCCCCTGGGCGGGGCCCTGGCGGCGGACTCCCGCGGGGAGGAGGGCGATCCCCTGGGCGCGGCCCTCCAGACGGCGCAGCGCAGCCGGGAGAAGGTGGAGGGCGCGCTGCGCCAGAGGCCCGAGGACGTGGCCCGCGTGATCCGGGCCTGGCTTTCCAACGACGAGTAGGGCGGCGGGGGACGGTGCCGGAGGGCGGGCCGTCCGCCCGGGACGGCTCCGGAGGGAGGGATGCGGGCATGCCGACGGACACGGAAGCGGCGGTGATGGGGCCCGCCCCCGCCGGCCGCCTGGCTGCCCTGGGCGGCCGCGAGAAGGCGGCGATCCTGCTCGTGTCCCTCGGACAGGACTTCGCCGCCCAGGTGTTCCGCCACCTGAAGGAGGAGGAGATCGAGCAGATCACCCTCCAGATCGCGGCGGTGCACCAGGTGCAGCCGGACGACCAGGCCTCCGTCATCGAGGAATGCCGCCAGATGCTCCTCGCCCACGAATACATCGAGCACGGGGGTATCGAGTATGCCCGCGAGGTTCTGGAGAAGGCCGTGGGCGCCGTCCGCGCCTCCGCCGTCCTGGGCCGCCTGACCGCCACGCTCCTGGTGCGGCCGTTCGAGTTCGCGCGCCGCAGCGAGCCGTCGCAGGTGCTCACGTTCATCCAGGGCGAGCACCCGCAGACCATCGCCCTGGTCCTGGCCCACCTCAACCCGGAGCAGGCCTCCGCGGTCCTGGGCGCGCTCGACGCCGAGCGCCAGATCGACGTCGTCCGGCGCCTGGCCCTCATGGAGTCGACCTCACCGGAGATCGTGCAGGAAGTCGAACGGGTGCTGGAGCGCAAGTTCGCGACGCTGATCGCGGGCGGCCAGTCCCGCGCCGGCGGCGTGGAGATGGCGGTCTCGGTGCTGAACCGCGCCGACCGCGCCACGGAGAAGCGCATCCTGCTCGCGCTGGAGACCGAGGATCCCGACCTTGCGCAGGACCTGCGGCGCCGGATGTTCGTCTTCGACGATCTCGTCAACCTGGACGACCGGTCCCTCCAGCGCGCCCTCCGCGACATCGACCTCGGCAGCGACATGCCGATGGCCCTCAAGGTCGCGGGTGCCGAGGTCCGCGCCAAGATCATGCACAACGTCAGCAAGCGCCAGGGCGAGCAGCTCACCGAGGCCATCGAACTGCTGGGCCCGGTGCGGCTGCGCGAGGTCGAGGACGCCCAGCAGCGGATCGTGGGCGTCATCCGGCGCCTGGAGGACGAGGGCGAGATCGTGATCGCCAGGGGCGGGTCCGATGAGATCGTCCTCTGAGGGCGCGGCGAAGGGCGGCGCGGCCGCGCACCTGCGGCCCCTCCGCTGGGAGGACCTCGATCCCCCGCAGGAGGCCGGCGGTCGGCGGCAGCCCGGCCCGGGCGCCGCCGGTGCCGGGCTCGCCGCACGCGACACGAAGGGAACCGCAGCACATGCCGAACGACGGTGGCCGCGACGACGGGACGGGGGTCGCGGACGCGCCCGCAGCCGGCGGGGCGATCGAGCCCATCGAGATCCAGGAGGAGATGGAGCGCTCCTTCCTCGAGTACTCCATGTCGGTCATCGTGTCGCGGGCCCTGCCCGACGTGCGCGACGGGCTGAAGCCGGTGCACCGGCGG
>JAJYVV010000168.1 GCA_021791815.1 Bacillota bacterium
CGGCCGCGGGCCACCCCGCCCGCGCCGCCGACCTGGCGGCCCTGGCCTGCGCCGCCGCCCGGCGGCACGGCGCCTGCGTGGCCGCGGCGGCGGCCCAGGCCCTGTGGGAGGATCCCGCCCTCGCCGTGACGGGGTACCTGCAGCCCGCCGCCCCGGGTTCGGGTGGTCCCGCGGCTGTCCCGGCGGATGCGGCGCTGGACGCGGCCGTCTCCGCGTGGGCGGAGCAGGTCGCCCGGATCGCGCGTGGCGGCACGTGGCTGGACGGCTCCGTCGCGGCGGCGGACGCCGATCTCCTCCGCGCCGACCTCCAGGGCGGCCCCTCTCTGGATCCCGTCGCCTCGGCGGACGTGGCGGTCGCGGGGGCCCTCGCGGGAGCGGCCTCGGCCGACGCGGGCGAGATCGGCACGGCCCTCGGGCCCCTCGCCGCGGCCGGCGCGCACCCCGCCCTGACCGCGGCGCAGGCGCAGGACCTGCTCACGGCGGGCGCGCTCTATTCCACGCGGGCGCCCGACGTCTCGGGCGGGGCGCAGGCGTCCCCGCTTCCCGCGTCCGTCGCCGCCGCGGCGCTGGGGGCCGCGCGCGCCCCCGGCGCGCCGCCGGCCCTGATCCTCGCCGCGGCCAACTACTCGATCCTCACCGCCAACAACGGGGCGGGAACCAACGTCACGGGCGAGCAGGCCGCCATCGCCTTGCTCGACCGCTACCTGGCGCGCCGCCCCCGCGACCGGGAAGCGCTGGACGACCTCGCCCTCGCCCACTACGAACTGGAGCAGTATGCGGCGAGCCTGCAGGCCGCGCGGCGGGCGGCGTCCGCCCCCGGAGGCGGGCGCGACCAGCTGGCCCGCATCCTCGAGGGCTACAGCCTGTGGGGCGAGAGCGCGGCGAGCGGCACCCCGGCGGCGAAGGCGCAGGCGGAGATCGGGTCGGCCGCCGCCGATCTGCGTGCGGCGCTGGCGATCGACCCCGCGCCCTTCCTGGTCTGGATGACGCTTGGCGACGTGCTGGACGCGGAGCACCTGCCGGCGCAGGCCATGGCCGCCTACCAGCAGTCGGAGAAGTGGTTGCGGTACGACCTCGCCAGCCACGTGGAGACGTTCTCCGCGCCCGGGGAGGGCTGGTCCGTGACGGGGCTGCCCAAGGGCGGCGGGTCCTCGCCCGCCCTGCTGCAGGCGAGCATCCAGCACGTGCGCCAGGAGATGAGCGCCGGTGGGCGTTAGGGCTGGGGCGGACCCCGCGGCGAAGGTCCCCCGCGGGGGGCGCGGCGGCGGGTGGGCGGTGGCCGGCAGCGCGCTGGCCGTCCTGCTGCTCCTGCACGGGCTGGCCGTGGGCTGGCTCGCCTTGAGCGCCGGGGCCGCCGCCCTGGGCGTGTGGTGGTGGCGCTCGGGAGCGCCTGCCCTCCGCGCGCTGGTCGCCGTCGCCCCGGGGTGGCGCCGGGTCGCCGGCGGGGTGGTCGCCCTTCATCTGGTCGTGGCCGGGGTGCTCTGGCTGCCGCCGTGGCGGCGCACCTGGACCGCCGCCTGGCTCCCGCAGGCGGGCTCCCTCGCCCCGGCGGCCGGCGCCCTCTGGCGCAGCGCGCGCCGGGACGCCGCCACCGGCGACACCGCGGGCGCGGTCCAGGTGGAGCGGTCCCTGGCCGCGGTGGACCCGAGCGCGGCGGACCTCGAGGGGCTGGGGCGGGCCGAACTGGCCGCGGGCCAGGCCGACGGGCCGCCCGCGGCCCTGGACACGGCCGGCCTGCTCGGGGCCCGCGGGGCGGCCTGGGACGCCGCGGTCGGCGCCTGGTACGCGGCCTTCGCGGCGGCCGGAGGACCGGCCCGGGACCAGATGGTCGCCTGGTGGTTCTACGCGCGCGCCGCCGCCCTGGCGCCCGGGCAGAGGGCCTACGCCGCCGGCGCCGCGAAGGCCGAAGCGGCCGCGGAGCAGGCCCTGCGGCTCGGGTCCTGGGCGCAGCAGTAGCCGGGCGATGGGCACGGGAGGGCGGTGGACCCGGTGGGCGGGCTGCTGCGCGGGTTCCGGACGGCGATGGGCTGGCGGGTGCGGCGGCGGACGGTGGCCATGGTCACGAGCCTGACCGTGGCCTGCGGCCTGGTGCTCTCGGCCGGCGCGGCCCCGGGCGCCGCCGCGCAGGGGGCATCCTGCGGCAATGCCTTCAACACCGACCAGTTCAACTCGAACAACCCGCCGCCCGTGAGCCCCGCCAGCAATCTCGCGGGCCAGGGCGTGCAGCCCGGACCCGCGCTCTGGGGCGCCGGAGGCGTGATCGTGGGCGGCGGCCTGGGGGGCTGGGCCGGGGCGGCCTTCGGCTCGGCCACGTTCGCGGGGGGCGTGGCGAGCGGCGCCTACGTGGGGGCGGGGGCGGGGGCGGCGGTCACCGCCACCGCGGCCTGGCTGCTGCCCCTGGCGGGCGCCGTCGGCGGAGCCCTGATCGGTGCCGCCCTGCTCGGCCTCCTCGCCTACCTGCTGGCGCAGCTGTTCGTGCCGCCGCCCGCCCAGGCGTGCCAGCCCTGCATCAGCTGCAACCTGCAGGCGCCGCCCGACCGCCGCCCGCCGATCTACGCGCCCGACCTCTACCTGTATCCGGTGCGGGCGGAGACCGTCCACGTCGACCTGCAGGGCACCGTGACCGCGAGCCGGCCGCTGTACGGGCCGGGCGGGTGGACCGTGGAGGCGAGCCCCGACGGAGGCCTCGGAGCGGCGGGCGGTCACCTCTTCTACGACGCGGCCGCGTCCGAGCGCTGGCAGACGGCGCAGGGCTGGGTGGTGCCCGAGGCGGCTTGGCCGGCGTGGATCCGCACGGAGCTGCCGGCCCTCGGGCTGAACGCCACCGAAACCGGGGACTTCCTGCGCGACTGGGCGGGCGACCTGCCCCCCGCCCCCGACTACCTGATCGCGCCGCAGCCGCGGTCCCTGGTGGACGCCGCGGTGGGCCTGCGCATCACGCCCCGGCCGGACACCCTGTACCGCCTCTGGCTGTACATCGTCCCGCTGCGGGCCCCGGTGGCCGCCGCGCCGCCGCAGGTGGCGCCCCTGGTCCGTCGCGGGTTCACCGCGGTGGAGTGGGGGGTGGTCTTTCCGCCGGGGGTGACCCCGCCGTGCACCCCGGAGGTCGATTGCGCCGCGTAGGGGGATGGCGCGGGCCGCCGTCCTGCCGCGAGGCTTCGCGCGCGCCGCGCCGAACCCCCCTCCCGGGGACCCCCGGCCGGATCCCGGGGAGGTGGACCCGCTGGCGTTCGGACCTGGGGCGGGCCCCGATCTCCTGCTGCGCCACGCGCTCGCACAGCGCTCGAAGGCGTTCTTCGGGTACGGGCCCAAGGGACGCGCCTTCACGGTGCTGCAGGGGCCCGTGGCCGTCTTCGGCAGCGAGCTGACCTCGGATCCCGACCTTGTCGCCGCGCTGCGGGCCGAGCCGTTCGGCCGGCTCTGCATGCGCCACATCAACGGCCTGTTCGTGGCCCGCCAGCAGGAGGACCTGCGGCGCCTGGCCGCGGGTGCCGGCGTCCGCCTGGCGGCGGTGGGCAGCGACCTCGATTTCGCGGCGGGTTGGAGCCTGGGCGTGGCCGTCGCGGACGCACCGCTCCCAGGCTCCGCGCCGGACGGGCCCGCGGAGCCCGCCGTGGCCGCCGCGCTCGCCGACGCCTTGGGGGTCCAGCACGTCACGGCTGGTCCCGCCCTCGTCTGGGCCCTGCTCCCGGGGACGGCGCCGCCGGAGCCCTCGGGCGCCGAGGGGGCCGGGGCCGCGGAGGCCCTGGCCGCCTGGGCCGAGCGCAGCGCAGAGGTGGGCCGGGACCTGCGCCGCGCGCTCGGCGTCTCGGCCGGATGCACCCCCCGCGCGACGTTCCTCGTGCCCGCCCCCGGCGGCGCCGGGTGCCTGGCGGGGGCCGTGCTCCCCGCGTAGCGCGGCCGCCCGGGGCCCGTCCTTGCGGCCTGACGCTCGCTCGAACGCCGGCGTGCAAGAGCGCGGCGAGGGGCCGCGCACGGGCGGGCCCCGGGGAGGGGTCGGCAGAAGGACAAAGGCCGTAAGGCCCGTGGCGCTCGGAACGGCGATCCTGCCTTCCGCCGTGGGGGCGGGCGTGGCCGGCCACGGGGCGGCGGCGGCCTCCACCACGAACCGGTCCTCCGCGACCTCGGGAGCCCCTGCGCGCCCGTGTCCAGCGGCCCCCAGCGCTGACCGCCGCCCTTGGCCGGGGCCGGCACGGCGGTGACGCCGCCCGACGTCGCGCAGGCCCTCGGCGTCACGCTCGACCAGCTTCGCCAGGACGCGCGCGGGCCCGACCGCTTCGGACAGCGCCCGAGGGACGGATCAGGGCTCGTCCGTCACCAGGTGGCGAGGGATGGTCCAGACGGGGTTGCTGCAGGAGGTCTCCTCCGGCGCCGTCACGGTCGCGGGGGAGGCCTCCGAGCTTCAGGCCCTGCCGCAGGTCGCGGCGTTGCTGTGGGGCAGCGTCCCCGGGCGCCGGCGCCGTGCTCACGACTCGGGAGATGGCGGGTCGTCAGGGCGGGGGGCGCGGGCCCCGGGCCGGGCATCCCCGCATCCGCGGGATGCCCGGCGGCTGCGCGGCGGGCGGGGCTCGCGGGGCTGCGGTCTTCCGGCGGGCCGAGGCCCGTGGGTCGACCGGCCCGGAGGACGTGGCGTCCGGGAACCTTGCCCGGAGCGCCGAGCCGGACCTCCGCGGCGATCAGTGGCCACCCGTGGTCCTGGCCTGCTTGCGCGACGCGGACCTGCCGGACCGGCGGCGCCGCCGGATGCCCGCGCGGAACTCGCCCTGTTCGCGCGGGGCGCCGGGATCATGATCGGCCACTCCCTCGGAACCGCGCGCCTACCGGAGCGCATCCTCGTGCTCGAGGGCGGCCGCGCCGTCGTACGACTGATGGCATCGGACGGAGCCGCCGCACGGGGGCGCAGGCGCGGGCGGGTCGCCGCCGGAGGGGACGCGAACGCGGTCGAGATCGGGCCCGAAGGTCCCTGGTCCAAAGCGTGCCGTCCGCGGCAAGCCGCATGGCAGGGCCGGGCTGGCCGCCGCCCCGCGCCTCCGAAACGCCCGCAGCGCGGCGGACCACTGGCCCCGGTGGAGAACACGCTCGCCCACGGGCATCCCTTACGGCCCATCCCGGCCACGGCGACGGCCCGCCCGTCCTGCGGAATCAGCGCGGCGCGGTGCCGCGCACGCGGCGTGGCGGGGGAATCCGCGGGGGGGACGTGGTGCGGGCGGCACCCATCCGCATCGTCACCTCGCAGTCGGGGGTCGTGCGGGCCCTTGTGGCGCTCCGCCGCCCCGAGGTGGACGTCGGCCTTGTGCAGGGCCCGGAGGACGAGCATTGGCGCACGGCGGATGTCGTGTTGTGGACCGCCCGAGCCCCTCTCGCCGCTCCGCCCCGCGATCGGTTGCCGCTCGACGACCTGGCGAAGGCCGCGGGGCTGGACCTGAAGCCGTTCGGTAGCTTTCTCGACCTGACCAGGGCGAGCGACGGCCGTCTGTACGGCTTGCCAGTCGGCTATCGTGGGCTCGTACGGTTGGGCCTCGGTCGGTCGGCCGCGACACCGCCGCAGGGTCGGGCCGCGGATCCGCCGAAGGGCCCGGCGGGGCACACCCCCGGCGGAGGCGACATGTACCCCGAGCGGATCGTCTGCCTGGCGGCCGAGGTACCGGAGATGCTGGCCGCCGTCGGTGCCCTGGACCGGGTCGTGGGCATCTCCGCCTACACCACCCGTCCCGCGGAGGCCCTGGGCCTGCCCAAGGTCAGCGGGTTCAGCCACGGCAGCGTGGAGCGCATCCTGTCCGTGCGCCCGGATCTCGCCATCACCACGTCCCTCGTGCAGCGCGGGCTCGCCTCGGAGCTGATGGGGCGCGGTGTGCCCGTCCTCCACCTCTGTCCGCAGCGGTTCGACCAGGTCCTGGACTCGATCCTGGTGGTCGCCGGGGCCGTGGGGCGCGGCGCCTCCGGCGAAGCGCTCGTGGACCGGCTGCGCGCCGAGGCGGCCACCGTCCGGGCGGCGGCCGCCGGCCTGCCCCGCCGGCCCCGCGTGTACTTCGAGGAGTGGGACGACCCTCTGCTGCACGGGATCGCCTGGGTGAGCGACCTCATCGAGATGGCGGGGGGCCGCGACGTGTTCCGGGAGCGCTCGCTCGCCTCGGCGCGGGCCGACGGTCGGGTGGTGCGCGGCGAGGAGGTCCTGGAACGGGATCCGGAGATCGTCCTCGCGTCCTGGTGCGGGAAGCGCTTCGACCAGGCGGCCCTCGTGGCCCGCCCCGGCTGGTCGGGGATCGCGGCCGTGCGCACCGGATGGGTGCACGCGCTGGACTCCACGGTCCTGCAGGCGGGCCCCATGCTGCTCGACAGCCTGCGCACCATCGCGGGCATCGTGGCGGCCTGGGCCGCCGCGGGAGGCTGACGGCGGCGGGCCCGGGCAGCGCCACCTGGGGTCCCGCCCCGCGGCCCCGCCAAGCCGTACGAGCCATCGGGGGCTCCGCACCATCCCGCAGAGGGGCACGGACTTGGCAGCTTGGCGCATGTGGTTGGGGACTGGACATCCAGGGCTGCACCGGCAGGGAAGGGCGGGGTCCGGCGGCGCCGACCGCGGAGGCGTGGCGCTGGGCCATCGTCTGCGGGGCCGTTGCCGGAGCGTGGGGCGCCGCCGCGTGCGGCGTGGGTCCCTCCCGGCATCTCTGGTTGGGGCCGCCGCGACAGCGCCGCCGCGGACCGTCCGCCTGTGGTCGCTCCGGCGCGGGCCGCGGCCCGCGGGCGGGGCCGCACGCGTGGTGTTCACGGCGCCGCTCGGGATCGGACGGGAGGTCGGCGCCCCCGGTGGAGTGCCGGCGCGGCGCGCGGAGCACGGGGTGACGCCGTTCCGGCCGGCGGCGGATCATGCGGTTGTCCTGCCTGCGCTCGCTCGGGTGGGCCGGGAGCGGTCCACCCCGACTCGGTTTCCTCGCGCGCGTCTCGGCCCATCGCTGCCCTTGGTCGACCTTTTTCGCTGGCTCCGCGTACCCCTTGCGCGGGCGCCGCGGATGTGGAGACCTCGCACGGACAAGCGCGGGGGGCCCGCATCGGTGCGCCCGGGACCCGTCGCCGCTGTGACGCTGACCATCTGCGCTGCCCTGGCGACATGCACATGCAGCGCTCCGTTCCGATCCGGGCGTCCGCAGCCCTCTTCGGTCGTCCGTGCGGCGGGCGTCCCGCCGCAGACGCTCGCCGCGTGGCTGGCCGCGGCCGGCCCGGTCACCCGGTTACCGTCCCTCGATGCGCTATCTCCAGGGCGGATCTTGCACGCCTGGGTCCAATCCCAGGATGGCTTTACCGCATCGAATCCAACGCTTTTGACGGCGGGGCAAATCCACCGAATCGTGAAGTGGTTGCAGTCCGCGAAAGTGGTGACCATGCAGCAGCGGCCATGCGGTGCCGATCCCCTTCCGCTGGACGCCGCCGTTTACCTCGATATACGGGGACCGGGGATCGTGGTCATCTCCAGCATGCTCTCCTGCCGCACTTCCCCTTCAACCGCGAATGGGACCACCTATGCGTACACGATGTCTTCGACCCATGTCGCCATCGGAGGACCCGCGCTGGTCCTCGGCT
>JAJYVV010000169.1 GCA_021791815.1 Bacillota bacterium
GACCGCCGCCGGCGCGGAGGGCGCCGGCCGGCCCGGCGTGCCGGCCGCCCCTCCAACCGGCGAGGCGGCCCCGCCCGCCCCGCGCCGCCGCTTCGCCGCCCTGCCGCACGTGACGCTCGGCGTCCTCACGGGGCTCCTCGAGCTGGTGGCGGACCGGGGCGGCCGCGACGACCTCTACCACCTGGGCAGCGAACTGCTCATGGAGGTCGACGACCTGTTGCCCGTCACCGAGGCCGCGGAGCTGCTGGGCCTCGCCGACGTGCGCGAGGGGGACCTGTGCCTGAGCGAACTCGGCAAGCGCTTCGCGGACGCCGACGCGGCGTCCCGCAAGCGCATCTTCGCCGCGCGGGTCGAGCTGCTGCCGCTGTTCGGCGTGATCCGGCGGGTGCTGGAGGGCAAGCGCAACCGGACCATGCCCCGGGAGTTCTTCGCCGACCTCCTCGAAGGCGAGTTCGGGGAACTCGAGGCGCAGGCCCAGTTGACGACGGCGGTCAACTGGGGCCGGTATGCCGAGATGTTCGCCTACGACCCGGTGGCGGAGGAGTTCTACCTCGAGGACCCGGAGCAGGCCCCCGAGGGGACCCTGGCCGGGGGGACGGAGCCGGAATAGGTGCCGGCCGCACGGACGGCCGCGGGAGTCCCGGACCGCGCGGCGAAGGCCTGGCGCCATCCGGCGGCGCCGGGCCCTGGGCGCCGGACGGGCGGGGGAGGACGGGCGCGTGGGTAGCCTCGATGGTCGGATCGCCCTGGTGACGGGCAGCAGCCGCGGGCTGGGGCGGGCGTACGCCCTGCGGCTGGCCGCCGCCGGCGCCGACGTCGCGATTCACGACGTGACGGCGGACAAGGTGGCGGAGTTCGGCGAGGGCCAGGACATCGGCGAGGCTGTCCTGGCCGTGCGGGCGCTGGGCCGGCGCAGCGTGCCGGTCCTCGGCGACCTCACGGACCCGGAGGCGGTCCGCCGCGTCTTCGACGAGGTCGAGGCGGCCCTGGGTCCGGTGGACGCCCTCTGCAACAACGCCGGCGGAGACATCGCCGCCCGCGGGGGCCGCCGCCCGGATCCGAACGACTGCGTGCGCGTCTCGCCGGAGGACGTCCGGGCGGTCATCGAGCGCAACCTGTTCACGACGATCTTCTGTTGCCGCGAGGCGGCCTCGCGCATGATGAGCCGCCGGCGCGGCAAGATCGTGAACATCTCCTCGATGGCCGGGGTCATGCCGGTGGTGGAAGGCGCCATCTACGCGACGGCCAAGGCCGGCATCGCCTTCTACACGAAGTCCCTGGCCCTGCAGATGCGGCCCTTCGACGTCCACGTCAACTGCGTGGCGCCCGGCCCGACCTGGACGGCGCGGTTCGCGGCGACCCGCCAGGTGGCCTCCGAGGAGGGCAAGTCCCAACTGCAGCGCATCGGAAGGCCGGAGGAGGTGGCGGCGGTCGTCGAGTTCCTCCTCAGCCCCCAATCCGACCACGTGTCGGGCCAGGTCATCGCCGTGGCGGGAGGGTCCTCGCACCCGTGAACGGGCCGGGGAGGGGCGGGAGGCTCCCGCCCCTCCCCCGGCACGGGCCTCAGTCGGCCGCCAGGTCCGCCAGATTCAGGTGGCTCGCCGGGAAGTAGCGCCGGGCCAGCCGCGCCCCGATCTCCCCGACCACCGCCGCCGCCAGGATCACGTCCCCGCAGCGCTCGCACACCGCGGCGGGCACGTTGTGGACCTCCGTGTCGCGCGCGAACTCGTCCGTGAACCGGTAGCGGTGGACCACCTCGGGCCGCAGCCGGCCGCCACAGGCGCACCGGGTCTCCGGGGCGGGCCGCGCCGGGACCCGGACCTTCCGCTGCCGCATCGCGTCCATCCTCCCCTTCCAGAACCGGGTGCGCCTCGGCGCCCCTCGGATGGCACGGGGAACAGTGTAGGCAGCTTGTGATGTCCGTCACAAGCGGGCGGAGGCTACCTTGGCGACGAAGCAGGGCGACCAGGTCCCGTGGGAGGCGGTCTGGACCGCGCGAGGGGGCCAGATCTGGCCGGAGCGGCCCAGGCCTTCCACTGGCGCCTGTTTGTGACAGGAAACACAAATGGAGCGGCGCCGGACGGGGGAGGGCGGCGCCCGATGCCCGGCCCTCCCCCGGGCCCCTAGCCGGTGCCTTCCTCGATCGGCAGCGCCTTGCGCTCCAGGACCTCGCGGACGACGTCCGCCGTCGTTCGGCCGCGGAGCTGGCTCTCCGGCTTCAGGACCATGCGGTGCGTCAGGATGAACGGCGCCAGATACTGGAGGTCGTCGGGCAGCACGTAGTCGCGCCCGCGCACGGCCGCGAGGGCCTGGGAGGCCAGGAACAGGCTGATCGAGGCCCGGGGGCTGGCGCCCAGGGCGATGTCGGCGTGCGTCCGCGTCGCGACCACGAGCTCGATCATGTAGCGCAGCAGGTCGGAGTCGACATGGACGGTGCGGACCGCCGCCTGCGCGCGCTGCACGTCCTCGGCGCCGGCGACGGGGGTGAGCTTGTCCGGATGGATGCCCTGGACCTGCCGCAGGACGATCTCGCGCTCCTCGCCGGCCTGCGGGTACCCCATCTGGACGCGCATCAGGAAGCGGTCGAGCTGCGCCTCGGGCAGGGGGAAGGTGCCCTCGAACTCGATCGGGTTCTGGGTCGCGATCACCAGGAACGGCGACGCCAGGGGCCGGGTCTGCCCGTCGACCGTGACCTGGCGCTCCCCCATCGCCTCCAGCAGGGCCGACTGGGTGCGGGGCGTGGCGCGGTTGATCTCGTCGGTCAGGACGATCTGGTTCATCACCGGCCCCGGCCGGAACTCGAACTCCCGCGTGTTGGGATTGTAGACGGAGGTGCCGACGATGTCCGCCGGCAGCAGGTCCGGGGTGCACTGCACGCGCGCGAACCGCAGTCCGAGGGACGCCGCCACGGAGCGCGCCATCATCGTCTTGCCCACCCCGGGCACGTCCTCGAGGAGGAGGTGCCCGTCGCAGAGCAGCGCGACGAGGACCAGTTCCACCACGTCGGTCTTGCCGACGATCACCCGGCCGATGCTCTCCCGGACGGCGTGGGCGACCCGGGCAAACTCGGCGAGCCCGGCCGTGTCCTTCGACAGCCCGGTCGCGCTCGGACCGGAGCCACCCCCGGAACCCGCGCCTCCGGATGCCGTCTGGGTCCTGCCCGTCTCCGCCACTGGCGCCTTCCCCCTTCGCCCGCGCCGGCGCCGACGCGCCGCCGCTGCATGGTCCGTGGGCCGCTGCCCGCGGGTCCGCCGCCCGGCCCCGCTAGCGCCGGCGCCGGACGTTCTGCACCGCCCCGCCCGCCTCCGGCTTCCCCTCGCGCACCTGGCCGTCCCCCGCGCGCCCCGGCGTCTGCGCGGCCTTCTGGTGGCGCTCGCGCAGCCGGATGAAGTAGCCCGCGACGCGCTCCCATCCGCGGCTCGCCTGGCCGACATGCTCCGGGGTCACCGGGTGCGGGCTGAAGCGCGCCCACTCGTAGGCGGACGTGAGTTCCGTCAGGCCGTCCCCCGTGCCCGGCTCCACCGCCTCGATGGCCCGGCGGTAGGCCGCCGGGGTCTGCGCCGGCCGCCGCGCCAGCCCGGCGTCGCGGGCCTCCTGCATGAACTGGCGGTACAGCTCGCGCACGCGGCGGCGGGGGTCCCCCGGCGGCAGGTTCCAAACCGCGCCGGCCAGGGTGCGCGGGCCCATGTCCGCCGCGAACTCCGCGCCCGCGCGGTGGGCCGCGGAGCGGATGGTGAGCTGCCTCCAGATGTTCCTCCACGCGCGGCCCGAGAGGACCTCCAGGATCCACAGCCACCAGCGCCGGAGCCAGCGCTTCATCCCCGACCAGTCCCCCGCCAGGCCGTCGGCGAGGAGGCGGTAGAACCCGACGAAGAACTCCACGGCGCCCCGGCCGGCGTCCACGCCCCGGCCGCCGTAATCCAGGAGCAGGCGGACCACGTCCATGCCGGCCCGCCGCGCATACAGCACCGTGCGCACCGCGATCGTCACCACGAAGGCCGCGGCGAGCAACAGGAAGATGGCCAGGCCGGCGTGGGCGCGCACCGGTTCGGGCACGCGCTTGAGGATGGGGTTGGTGGGGGCGGACGACGCCGCCGTCTTCGAGGCCGGGACGTTCTGCGCGCCGCCGCCGTTGGTCGTGTGTTCGCCGACCGTCAGCACGACGCGCCCCACCTGGCGCAGCGTCAGCACGGACGGCAGCGGCGGCACCACGGCGCTGACGAGGACCAGAGCCGCGACCAGGCCGGCGACCGGTCCCCACCACCCGGCGCCGAAGCTCGCGTCGGCGGTCACCTCGCCGCCCCGGAAGCGGGAGCGCATCACCTCGTACTCGGCGCCGCTGATGAGGATCAGGGCGGACGCGCCCGCGCCCAGGACGATGGGCGCCGTGCTCCAGCGCAAAAGGGACGCGCTGTGGTCGAGCCCCGAGAACAGCAGGAACAGGGTGAGCAGGGCGCCGTAGCCGAGGGCGAAGCGGGAGAACGTCTGGCGGACGCGGCGGGCCACGTCCGGATTGCCGCTGTCGTAGAGGTCGACGATGACCCGCGTCAGGATGCCGGCCTGTCCCCGGATGCCGATGAGCAGCGCCATGCCGACCACGAAGGGCAGGGCCCTCTGGGTCAGCAGCAGCGTCAGGGCCGCCCCGACCAGCAGCTCGACGGCCGCGAGGCCCGGGTCCATGGGCCGCCGCGTCAGGGCGTGGAAGGTGTCCCGGATGCCGACGAAGACCACGGCGGCGGCCAGGGCGGCGAAGGCGAAGATGTTCGGTTCGAAGACCGCGCGGCCGGCGTACGGCCAGAGGCCGTGCCACAGCGCCGCCAGCGCGGCGCCCATGGCCGCCCCGAGCCCGAGCGTCCCGATGGTGTACCACGGCGGCAGATCGCTCAGCGGGCACACCCTCTCCCTGGGGTCCCGGCCCGGCGGCCCGGCCCGCTCACGCGAACCGGACCTCCTGCTGCCCCATCTCGACTTCGTAGATCGCCACGTCGGCGTCCATGGTGCGCCTCGGCTCGAAGGACAGGATCACCACGGGGTGGCCGCGTCGCTGCAGGTGCGTGGCCAGGGTCACCAGGCGGGGCGTGTTCGTCGGCACCAGCATGACGATGGTCGCCCCCCACGGCAGGCGGCGCGCCTCCTCGCCCAGCAGGTCGAGGAAGGGCATGCCCTCCGCCGGCTGCAGGCCCGCCAGCGCCTCGAGCACCGCGCGGCGCTGCGCCGGTCCGGCCCGCGCCGGCACCCGCAGCACGCCGGGCTCGTCGACCCTGCGGCCGATGCCCTCCGGCACGGAGCGCTCCACGCGCCCGAACGCGACGAGGCCCAGCGCGTGGCGGGGGTCGGGCTCCCACCAGACGAGGCTGGCGGCGACGGTCACGACCCGCTCCATCAGCTCGAAGCGCCGCGCCGCATCCCACTCCGAGCGGTTGAGGTTCAGGAAGTAATACGTCACGCGCTCGCGCACGAGCGGCAGGTCCTTGACCATCAGCTCGCCCCGGTGGGCGGTCGCCTTCCAGGCCATGAGGCGGAGCGGGTCCCCGGGCGTGTAGCGGCGGACGCCCACGGGGAGCAGGTCCTGGAACGGCGACAGCGGGTCGCGCCGCGGGCCCTCGGGGAGGCGGTTGGGCAGGGGCAGGGGCGACAGGGCCACCACCCGGGGATAGACGGTGAGCCAGTGCTCCTCGTCGACCGTACCACCCAGTTCATGCAGCCCGAACCAGTCGCCGATCGACACCTCGATGCGCCCGAGCCGGTACAGGCCGCGCTCCGTCACCTGGACCTCGTACTGGTGCAGCCGCTCGGCGCCGGGCGCCATGGTCGCCACGTGGCTGAAGGCCGCGGTCTTCAGGAGCTTCGACGGCACCCGGTCCTCGACCCAGACCCACGGCACGGGCAGCGGCGACCCGTTGGTCACGGCCAGGGTCACCCGAACGCGTTCCCCGGGGAAGAGGTGATCGGTGCTGAGGCGGTGGACGACCCGCAGGCGCTGCAGGGCGAACCGGACCGCCAGGCGGGCGGTGAGCAGGGCCAGCGCCGTGAGAAAGAACCAGAAGGCCACGGAATGCGCCCGCACCAGGATGGCGGCGATGAGGAACACGACCACGGCGGTGGTCCACTTCACGCGCGGCGGGCGCGCCGACCGGCGGCGGCCACCGGGCCAAGGGGCGCCCTTCCCCCCTTCGGGGCCCGACCGGCCCGCCCGAGCGCCGCCAAGCGGCAGGGGCGCCCCGGCACCCGGTGCGGGGACTGTGCGGGCACTCCCACCGCTCCTCCTCCCCGGGCCGTCCCCCGCCCCGCCGTTCCGGCCCGACGCCGGCCGCCTCCATGCGCACGCCGACAACCGCGCGCCAGGCGGCGCGGCACCGGCGGCCGACCCTGCATTCCCAGGCGTCCAGACGCCAGAAATCGCCTTTTGCTTTCCGGATGGGACACGGAATCCCTTCCGGGCGCGGGAGGCTCGGCCGGGTGCAAATACGCGAAACAACGGATCAGATTGGCAACGTCACATCCGCCCGCGGCCCGCGACGCGATTGCCGCCCGCGGAGGGCAGCGCTAGACTCCAAGGTTGGCGGTGCCCGCGCGCCGGCCGCGGCGCCGCGCCCGGCCCGACCGGGGAGGGATGCCTGCGTGTTCCCGCCCGGCCCCCTGCGCGCGGCGGGCTTCGCGGCCCTCTGGCACCCCGAGCTCATCGCGGCCACCGCGCTGCTCGGCGCCGCGTACCTCCTCACGGTCACGCGCCTGCGGCCGCGCTTTGCCGGGGGCATCCGCGTCCCCGCCGCCCGGCAGGCGGCGTTCCTCGGCGGGATCGCCGCCCTCTACGCCGCGCAGGGCAGCCCGCTCGAGCTCCTCGCCAACCGCTACCTCCTCTCGGCGCACATGGCGCAGATGGTGCTGCTGGTGTTCGTCGCCACGCCGCTCTGCCTGGAAGGCCTTCCGGAGTGGCTGCTCCGGCCGGTCCTCGCGCGACCGGCTCTGGCCGGCCTCCTGCGCCGCCTGACGCGACCGCGCACCAGCCTGCCGTTCTTCATCGGGGCCTTCTGCATCTTCCTCCTTCCGCCGCTGACGGACCTGGGCCTCGCCGACCCCTGGCTCTACACCCTGGAGCACGCGCTGCTGGTCCTCGCGGCCCTGTGCCTCTGGTGGCCGGTCACGAGCCGGGCCCCCGAGGTGCCGGCGCTCGAGGTCGGCGCGCGCCTGCTGTTCCTGTTCATGATCGAGGTCTTCATGACCCTGCCGTTCGCGCTGATCACCTTCGCGCCCTCGCCGCTCTATCCCGCCTACGCCGACGCCCCGCGCGTCCTCGGGCTCTCGCCCCTCTTCGACCAGCAGCTCGGCGGCATCATCATGCGCCTCGGTTCGGGGGCCTCGTTCGGCGTGCTGCTCGCGCGGACGTTCTTCGGCTGGGCGGCCCGCGAGCCCGCCCGCGACCCGGACCTGGTCCTGCCCGCCGACCGGGCGGCGCCCGCGCCGGCCCTGGAGCCCCAGGCCGGAGGCTCGGGATGAGGCGAGGCGGTCCGGCGGATGCGCCGCGGGCCCGCCGGGGGCCGGCCGGCACCCGCCTGCGCGCGG
>JAJYVV010000023.1 GCA_021791815.1 Bacillota bacterium
ATCGGCCTCCTGCACAGGCTGCACATCACCACCATCGCTGCCGCGTGCCGCCACCTTGGCCGCCATTCCCACACCGTCGCCACGATCCTCGGCGTCTGACGATCCGTGCCCTGCCGCATCCCGGCGTCCTCCGCCGCCCCGCGCACCGCCGCGGCAACTTCCCCTGCCCGCCGGCAGCCAGACGCGGCCCAAGGTCGCCCGTCACGCCCTCACCGGCCAGTCGCTCCCCACCCAGCCCCGCTCATCCGGTCCACGACTTTGCCGTCAACGTGCGCCAAGATGTCCCCGGCCTTGACGCGGCGCACGGCGCCTGCATGCCCGACGAACACGCCATCGTCCCGGCACCGGGGTTGTCCGAAAACCAGCGCACCAAGACGCTGTGCCACGAACTCGGGCACGCGCTCCTGGGGCACAGGGCGGCCGGCCGCGGGGAGGAACAGGAGGCGGCCGCCGAGGGCACCGCCTTCGTGGTCGCGGCCTGGGCCGGCCTGGACACCTCAGCCTACTCCTTCGGCTACGTGACCGATTGGGCCGGCGGGCGCGACGGAGGCGCGACGGCGCGGCGCTGGTCAGGGCCGTGGCCGCATCCATCCAGCGCGCCGCCGGTCGGATCATCGCGGGCATCGACCCGGATGCAACCCACACCGAGAGCGCTTGACGAGATCGGCGCAAGACGGCGGGGGCCGGCGCGACCGGCCCCCGTACGGGAGGTATGACCCGTGACAGACACGCCGGGACTGGACTACGACCGCGCCGCCAAGCGTTGGTGCCTGCGCGGAAGGGCGCTGCATTGCGGCGACGGGCTGGAGGTGCGGATCGGCGGCCACTGGCTGCCCGTGCGGATCGAGTATCACGACAGGCACCACTGGGTCCTGCACGCCGACGGCGACGCCGTGCGCGTCCTGCCCAGCCGCTGCCTGCCCGCACGACCGGATCCGCGCGACCACCGGTGGTGAAGCGTGGCTCCAGCCGTGGCGCCATCACGGGCAGGACGCAGTTGCGCGATCGGCCGGCGTCTACGAAGGCTGGACCACGCTGTGCCCAAAGTGCCGGACGGTCACGGGCTCCAGGTCGTCCCTGGGGTCCGCCCCACGGCGCACCAAGGCTTCCACCGAGCGCGCCGTCTCGTGGTCCAGCACCTGCTCACCGCACCGTTCGCACACCCATGCCGGGATGTCCGTCACGAGTACGCGGCGGCCGTCCGAGCTCCACCTTCCCAGCATCTCGATGCGTCTCAACTCCGTGCGCCCTCCGCACCGGCATTCCTTCATGGCTGCATCCGCCTCCGAAAGTCCGAGGACCACTTGGTGGCCGCCAGGTCCGGCCGGTACACCGTGACCATGACAAGCGGGGTTCGGCCGCAACCTATGACCGCATGGACCGGTCTGCCGTCCCCCAGGAAGGCGAGGGCCAGACAGGACGGACCGCGGATGTCGTGCGGGTAGTCCTCGACGACCTCAGCCGTGTGCTCTGGGGCGTCTTCGACATCCTGTTGGTCCACGCCATCGGCGAGGGCCTATTGGACGGCGTGCAGCGTCCAGTGGACCGGGGCCGACGCCACCCCCGACCTCAAGCCCTCGCTGGTCAGCGCGCCCGACCCCCCACTGCCTCCGCCTACCAAAGCGCGCTCCACCCCCGCTCTCGGGCCGCCAGGGGCGGCCGTCGCGATGGTGCAGGGGCGCGCGTGGGGCACGCGACCGGCAGCACGCTGAGCCACGGCGGAAAGGATGACGCTTCGTGAGCACACTGGCGCAGACGGACACCGGCAACCTGCGGGCCGCGTTGGGCGCGCGCGGCGTTTGGCCGCGATCCGCGCACGATACGTGTCCGCCCTGGCGAGTCAGCCTACCGTGCCCGCCACTCGCTGGCCAAGGCGAGGCTCGCGCTGTCTCGCGGACTCGTATCTCGTGCGTTACGTGGCGAAATAGCCTCTACGCCCCCGGCCGGCTGACCGGGGGCTTGCTGCAAGCCTTGCGGCTCAACGCTTCGAATGGTGGGCGCGGCTGGGATCGAACCAGCGACCTCTCGGATGTGAACCGAGCGCTCTAACCGCTGAGCTACGCACCCACGTGCCGAAATTATACGGCGCGCCGGCAGGGGCCCGCAAGGCGGGCCGTCCGCCCATCCGCCCAGTCCGCCCATGTCCGCCTAGTCCACCTGCGGCGCGCATCCCCGGCTCGCGCCGAACGCGGGACGGGAGGGCCTCTGGGCCGCGCCCGTCGGCCTCCTTCCCGCCTCGGGACGTTGTCCCGCCAGCGCGATGCTGCCCGCCCGCCCTCACACCGCCTGCGCGTACCGGGCCAACACGGCGCCCGGGCGCACGAGGTGGTGACTCATGCCGAGCTGGCTCGGCGTGAACCCGAACGCCAACCCGATAAGCTGCGGAAGGTGCAGGATCGGAACCCCGAGGGGCACGCCCAGGGCGCGGGCCGCTTCCTCCTGCTGGCCGTCGAGGTTGAGGTGGCACAGCGGGCACGGCGTGACCATGATGTCCGCCCCGTGCTCCTTTGCGTCCGCGATGTTGCGCCCCGTCATCTTCAGGCCGTTGGTCCGATTCATCGTGATCACCGGGAAGCCGCAGCACTTGCGGGCACCCTCATACTCCACGGCCTGCCCGCCCAGGGTCTCGATCAGCCGCTCGAGGTAGCGCTCCCGATCCGGACGGCCCTCGTCGACGAGGGCGGACGGTCGCACGAGATAACAGCCATAGAACGGCGCCACCCGCAGGCCCTCCAGCGGGCGGCGAACCAGGCCGCCGACACGCTCCAGGCCGACGTCTTCGACGAGCATCCACAGGAGGTGCTTGATGGCTGTGCCGCCCTGATACTCATACTTCTCCGGGGCGAGCAACTCGTTGACGCGGGCGCGGTAGCCCCCGTCCTGCAGACGGGCGTTGCAAGCCAGCATGGTCCCCGTGCAGGTGCTGCAGATCGTCATGATGGGCATGCCCTTGCGCTCGGCCATGGCGAACGTCCGGCCGTTGAGGGCATCCGCCAGGAGCGGGTTCCGTTCGGTGAGGACCCCGGCCCCGGTGCACGCCGCGTCGAAGAGTTCGGTCGGCCGGATGCCCAGGGGCTCCAGAATCAGTTTCACCGACCGGTAGAGCTCCGGCGCGCCGCCCTTGGCGACGCAGCCGGGATAGTACGCCACATCCATCCCACGGCCGCCTCCTTCCGTGCCCGAACCGGGGCCGCGACAGCCCCGTCCACCGGCCGTTTGCAACCCCTCGGCCGCGCGTCTCCCGCGGTCAGGCCCCGGACCCGCCGCCGCTCCCAGGGCCGTGGCCCGGGGCCCCGTGGGGGGCGGCGCCGGCCGCCGCCCCGCCGCGCGCCGACCCCGCCGCCGTCCTCTCGGCGGCCGAGACGATCGCCGTCACTCGCAGCGCTCCCGGAATCGCCTTGTGCCGCAGGGGTACCTTGCCGCGCAGGAAGGAGCGCGCACCCACGCCGACCCAGTCGAGCAGTTCGTCCGGCCCGCGCACGGAGCGCACCGCCACCTTTGTCTCGTCGAGCCACCCCGAGTGCGCGATGGTGTCGCGGAAGGCCTGGCTGTGCCGCGCGCCGTTGTTGTCCGTGAAGCCGGCATCCATCGCCCGCCGCCGCAGTTCGATGATCCGCTCCATGGGCTTGACGTCCTTGGGGCAGACCTCCACGCAGGCGAAGCAGTGGGTGCAGTCCCAGATGCCGCCAGGCACCGACGACAGGAACTCCAGGCGATCCCGGTCATGCCCGTCCCGCGGGTCCTCCGTGAAGCGCCACGCCTTGGCCAGGGCGGCCGGGCCGAGGAAGCGGTCGTCGACCTCCAGGCTGTTGCACGCCGAGACGCACGCACCGCACAGGATGCAGGCCATGGCGTCGCGGACGCGCAGCATCGCCTCGTTCGGGACGAGGTACTCCCGCTCCGGCTCGGGTCCGACAGGCTGGAGCCAGGGCTGCACGGCGCGCACCTTACCGAAGAAGCCCTCGAGGTCGACCGCCAGGTCTTTGAGGACCGCCATGTTCCCGGCCGGCTGCACGCGGACCCGCCCCTCCGCGCCGCCGCGGCGCAGCGCCTCCGCCACCTTGGTCTTGCACCCCAGCGCCGACCGGCCGTCGATCCGCATCACGCAGGAGCCGCAGATGTGGCTCCTGCAGCTGCACCGGACGGTGAGCGACTCGTCCTGCTCGTCCCGGACCGCCAAAAGCGCGTCCAGCACGGTGGCATGGTCGGGCACGGTCACGGTGTAGTCCTGCCACCAGGTGGCCGGGTTCGCGTCCGGATTGTGCCGCTGCACCGACAGTGTGACGTCCACCGGCCGGCATCCCCCTTGTCCGTCGCCCCGCCTCCGGCGCCGCCGCGGATCAGTATCTGCGCTCCTTGGGCTCCCAGCGCGTGATCGCGACGGGCGCCGTGTCCACACGGGGTCCGCCCTCGGCCGCGTAACAGAGGGTGTGGCGCAGCCAGTGCGCGTCGTCGCGCTTCGGATGGTCGAGGCGCGTATGCGCGCCCCGGCTCTCGGTGCGGGCGATCGCTCCCGCCACCACACACTGGGCGAGGTCGAGCATGTAGTCGAGCTCCAGGGCCGCGACCAGGGCCTGGTTGAAGAGCCGGCCCTTGTCCCCGATGGCCACGGCCCCGGCTCGCTCGCGGAGCGACCGCAGCGCGGCCTCCGCTTCGGCGAGGCCCGCGCCGTCACGGAACACGCCCACCCGGCTCGTCATCGTACGGCCCATCTCGAGGCGCAGCGCGGCGGTGCGCCCGGTGCCGTCCCGCTGCACCAGGGCCCGAAGCCGCCGTTCCTCGTCCTCCCGCGGGCTCTCCGAGAACCCGGGCACCGGCCGTCCGGAGGCGAACTCGGCGGCGGCCTCGCCGGCGCGGCGCCCGAAGACGACGGTCTCCAACAGCGAGTTCGCGCCGAGCCGGTTGCCGCCGTGGACGCTGACGCAGGCGCACTCGCCGGCCGCAAAGAGGCCGGGCACCGGCGTCGCGCCGCGAATGTCCGTGCGAATACCGCCCATCTGGTAGTGCATGCCGGGCAGCACGGGCACGGGGTCCGTGATCATGTCCGCGCCAGCGAATTCCAGGGCGAGCTCCCGGATCTGCGGCAGCCGCTCCAGGATGCGCGCCGCGCCCAGGTGCCGCACGTCGAGGAGCACGCACCCGTCCACGCCCCGCCCCTCGTTGATCTCGATCTGCGCGGCGCGGCTGACCACGTCCCGGCTCGCCAGCTCCATGGCGTTCGGCGCCGACTTCGCCATGAAGCGCTCGCCCAAGCGGTTGACGAGGTGGCCCCCCTCGCCGCGGGCAGACTCGGAGATCAGGGCGCCATTGCTCTGGAGGGTCGTGGGATGGAACTGCACCATCTCCATGTCCATCAGCGGCGCGCCGGCGCGGTACGCGAGGGCGTCGCCGTCGCCCGTGCAGATGAGGGCATTGGTGGACGGCTCGAAGACGCGGCCGATGCCGCCGGTGCAGAGGATCACGGCGCGGGCCAGGAATTGATGGACCTCGCCCGTGCGGATGTCGAGGGCGACGACGCCGGACACCGTGCCGCCGCCGTCCCGCAGGAGTTGCGTGCAGAAAAACTCGTTGTATGTGCGGATCCCGCTCCGGACGAGTTGCTCATACAGCACATGGAGGATCGCCTGGCCCGTGAAGTCGCCGACGAAGTAGGTCCGGGCGTGACTCGCGCCGCCGAAGTTGCGGCTCCCGAGCCTCCCGTGCTCGTCGCGGCTGAACACGACCCCCATCCGCTCCAACTCGACGATCGCGGCGGGCGCCTCCCGGGCCAGGACCTCGATGGCATCCTGGTCGCCCAGGTAGTCGCTGCCCTTCACCGTGTCGTACGCGTGCGACTCCCAGGAATCCTCCGGATTCAGGGCGGCGTTGATCCCGCCCTGGGCCGCGTTGCTGTGACTGCGCACCGGGTAGACCTTGGTGACGATGGCGACGTCGGAGCCGCGCGCCTGAGCCGCCAGCGCGGCGCGCATGCCGGCCAGTCCGGCACCGACCACCAGTACGTCGTGCGTGGTGACCGCCACTCCGCGACCACCTCCTGCCCGAGTGTAGGTCGATACACCTCACGCCACCACCTGGAATTCCACCCGGACCTGCCGCCCGGATGGGACCTCGGTGCGTGCCTTCCAGTCCACCCGCCTTGGAACCGGTCCGCCGCACTGTCCAGCGAGACGGCCACGGCGGGCTTCCACCCGGGCCCCGGCGGGATCCGGGCCCCAACCTACGCCGGGGCCCGGATCCTGCTTCAGCCGCACCCCGGCAGGACGCCGCCCGGGCGCGCGGAAGTGCCCGGCGCCGCGCCCGACCCGGACGCGGCACTCCAGCTCACACCGGGGAGGCCGCCGCCCACCATGCCCGTCTCCGACGCCGCCGCGACCACGCCGCGCCCCGAGCACCCGCGTCCGGACTTCCAACGCGACGAGTGGCGCAACTGCAACGGCGCCTGGGAGTTCGCCTTCGATGCGGACGACCGCGGCGTGGCGGAGGGCTGGCAGCGGCCCGGGGCGTCCTTTCCGGATCGGATTGTCGTTCCCTTCCCCTGGGAATCGCTCGCCGCGTGGGGCGAGGCCGCGGCGGCCGGCGACGCGCGCTTCTTCAGCGCCCGCGGCTACATCGAGCCCGTGCCGGAGCCGCCCGTCCCGGTGCTGCGGGGCGCATGGCACGACGCCCGCGGCCGCGCCGCCCGGCAGCGCATCGGCTGGTATCGGCGCACCTTCACGGTGCCCGCCGAGTGGATGCAAGGGGACCGCCGCGTGTACCTCGTGGTGGGTGCGGCGGACTCGGAGACCACGGTGTTCTGCAACGGCATGCGCGTGGGCTCCCACGAGGGCGGCTACACGCCGTTTGCCGCTGAGCTCACGGCCGCGCTCCGGCCGGCGGGCGAGGAGAACGTCCTGGTGCTGCGGGTCCGCGACACGTCGGACCCGGATTCCCCGCTCGGCAAGCAGCACTGGTGGTACGAGCAGACCAGCGGCATCTGGCAGACCGTGCACATCGAGGCGCGCCCCGAAGGCCATCTCTCGCACCTGCGGGTCGTACCGGACGTCGCGGGCAAGCGGGTGCGGGTGCATGTCGGCGTGTGTCCCGTGGCCGGGAACTTCGAGGTGCGCGTGACGGCGCGGTCCCCCCAGGGCGAGCTGTTCGCCGCGTCGACCGTCTGCCCCGGCTGCGAGCGGCGCACCATCGAACTGCCCCTGGGACCGCACCCGGCCCTCTGGTCCCCGGACGAGCCCAACCTTTACGACTTGACGGTCGAGGTGGCGGCCCCCGCCGCCGGACCGCGGGCCACCGACGTCGTCCACTCGTACTTCGGCCTCCGCGAGATCGGCACCGGCAGGCTCCCGGGCACGGACGTGCCCTGCGTGACGTGCAACGGGGTGCCGCTGTATGTGCGGGCGGCGCTGCACCAGTCGTTCCATCCCGCCGGCGTCTACGCCTACACGGACGACCGCATCATCGCCGACGACCTGCGGGCCGCGCGCGACGCGGGCCTCAACGCGGTGCGCGTGCACATCAAAGTGGACGACCCGCGGCTCTACTGGTGGGCGGACCGCCTCGGGGTGTGCATCCTCTACGACCTGCCGGGTACCGCGCGCCAGACCGCCGAGGCGCGGCGCCGATGGGAGGCCACCCTGCGTGCGGCGATCGAAAGGGACGCCAACCACCCGAGCATCGTGGCCTGGGTGCTCTTCAACGAGACGTGGGGACTCGGGGAGGCCGCCGCGTACCGGCAGGACGCCGACACGCAGGCGTGGGTGGAAGCGATGGTCGAGCTGACGAAGCGCCTCGATCCCACCCGCCTCGTCGAGGACAATTCGCCGTGCAACGGCGATCACGTCGCGACCGACCTGAACACGTGGCACTTTTACATCAACGATCCGGAGCGGGCGCGACGGCACATCGCCCACGCGGTGGAGTCCGCCCGTCCCGGGTCGTCCTGGAACTTCGTCCCGGGCCGCGCGCAGGCGGAGCAACCGCTGCTCAACAGCGAGTATGGGGGCATCGCGGCGGGGGACGGCGATCGCGACGTCTCGTGGTGCCTCCGCTGGCTGACGGCCGAGCTGCGCCGCCACGAGCGCGTCACCGGTTACGTCTACACCGAGCTGCACGACGTGGAGTGGGAGCACAACGGTCTCCTGCGCTACGACCGGCTTCCCAAGGAGTTCCCTTACGACCTGCGCGACGTGCTCGGTGCGGACGTGCTGGTCGTGGACGGCCCGCCGGTCCACCGCGTCCGGCCGGGCGCCGCGCTGCCCCTGCCGCTGGCGGTGTCGGTCTTCTCGGGGCGGCCGGACGGCCAGGGGACCCTGCGCTGGTCGGTCGAGGGCACGGACGAAGCCGGGCGGCACGTGCACGGGGAGCGGGGAACGTGGCCCGCCTCGTGGCAGGCATGGCGCGTCATCCCGGTTCCCGGGCTGCGCATCCCCGTCCCCGCTGCCGCGGGACTCTACCAGGTCCGCCTGGCCCTCCACGACGCCGCCGGGCAGCGGGTCTGCGGTACCTACGCCGATGTATGGGCCGAGGATGCGGAGCGGCCCGCCTCGGGATTGCCCGGCGACCTCGCTGCGTCGGGGTTCGCCGCCGTGCGCAGGCGGGGCGAAGACTACGTGGTCGGCGAGGGCTCCGGCACGATGGCGTTCACGGTGCAGGGCGGGAGCGACGACCTGGCCCTTGAGGCGGCGGCGGGCGTGTTCGAGCCGCGCCAGACGGACGGGGAGCGGACGCCGACCACCGTGGAGGTGGCCGTGGGCGGCCGTGTGGTGGCCCGGCGGCGCTTGCCCGACGCGCCGGCGGATGCGCGCGGCGTGCTCTCGTACTGCGCCGGCATCCCGGGCGCTTATGGCTACCTCCTCCGCGTGCCGCTGCCCGCGGCGGCGCCCGGCGAGCGGCTGTCGGTCGAACTGCGCGCCGCCGAGGGCGGCCTCGCGCTGTTCGGCCCGCGCGCCGGACGCTATCCCATCCGCGGCCCGCGATAGCGGCTGCGGCGTTCGGCCCGCCTTCCGTGCCCTCGGAAGCGGGCCCGGCCGACCCGGCATAGATTGGCCGGGGAGGTTGTCGTCGTGCCGTCCGCGGCCGGAGGGCCCCAGAGGGCCATCGCCTTCGGAAGCCGCCAGCTCGTGTCCCCGTCCGGGCCGCCCATGGCCGGCACCGATGTGGTGGTGTTCGAGTCCCTCTACAACGCGCTTGGCCACCTGCTCACGGAGCCGCTCGGAGCGGACCTTGCCGTCGACGGTACGTTCGGTCCCCTGGACGCGGCCGCCGCGCGCCGCATCCAGGGCCGCTTCGGCCTCGGCGCCGACGGGATCGTCGGCCCGTCCACCTGCTTCGTGCTCGGCCATGGAGCCGGGGCGCATCGCACGTACGGAGGACCGGCCTTCGGCAGCCGCGTCCTGCGCCCGGGCGACGACGGGGGCGACGTGTGGGTGCTGCAGAATCGCCTCGCCGCCCTGGGGCGGATGAAGCGCCCCGGCGACGGGGTCTGGGGCGACGACACGGCCGCCGCGCTGGTGGGGTGGAAGGCCGACGTGGGCCTGGCGGGTGACCCCGTCGCCGACCTGCAGACCGCGAACGCCCTGGTCATGGCCAGCCTCGCCGGAGGCCGCGCCGTCTGGAGCGGGCGGAACGGCCTGGATGTCGCGTGGATCCAGCGCCGTTTGGTGGACGCCGGCCTGCTGCGCGCGCCTGTGGATGGCATCTGCAGTCCGGCGACGGTGGCCGCCCTGCGCGCGTTCCAGGCCGGAGCGCGCCTGGTGGCCGACGGCGTCGCCGGTCCGGACACGTTCCTGGCCCTCGGGCGGGCCGGGTAGACGGCCGCGCCGGCCCCGTACCCGGGACGCCGACCCCCTCTTCGGGCCCTCCCGCGACGAATCCGTGTCCGGGGAAGGGGTGGCGCCGCGTGGATGTGGACGAGTTCGGCCGGCGGCTCGAGGCGATGATCGACCGGGTGCCGGAGACCATCCTGCGCCGCCTCAACGGCGGCGTCACCGTTTCCGAAGAGACGCGCCGCCGGCCGGGGGATCCGCCCGGCGTCTTCATCCTGGGCGAGTACGTCACGGATCCGCACCTCGGGGCCCTCGTCGTCCTCTACCATGGTTCCTTCGCCCGCCTGTTCCGCGGCGAGCCCGGCGAGGTCTGGGAGCGCGAGATGTGGGACACCCTCCGCCACGAGTTGCGGCACCACGTGGAGGGCATCGCTGGCGTCGACGACCTGGAGGTCGAGGACGCGGCCGAACTCGCGAAGATGCGCGAGCGGGAGCGGCCGGCACCCTTCCGCGTCCGAGGCGGACTTCCGCGGCGGCGCCGCGGCTGAGCGGCGGGGGGCGTGGCGCGGGAGGCTGCCAGGCCCGCGTCGGCGCCTCGGCCCATTGGTCTCGCAGACCACGGATCGGCAGGGCGGGGAGACCCCCGTGGGGCGGCGTCTATCCCGCCCGGCGAGATCCGGCCCCGGAAGGCGCCGAGGCGGGCGCCTGCGGCTCCGCCGGGCGGGCCGGGGGGCGCCGCCGATCCGGCTCGGCGCCGCCGGCCGCGGGTTCCGGCCGGGCGTCGCCTCCGGTCCCCGATGCCCCGCCCGCGCCCTTCCGCGTGCCTGCGCCTCCGGGCCGCTCCGCGCCGCGGAGCAGGAACGCCGCCGGCATCAGGGCCCGCTCGCCGAGCCGCTCGCGGATCGCGTCGCCCGCCCGTGCCGCGGCGCGCAGGCGCGCGGCCGCCTCCAGCGCGGCACCGCGGTCCAGGAGCGACGGCTGCCGCACAGCCCGGGCCGCCGGGCGCAGTCGGTGGGCCGCCAACGCCACCATGCGGTACCGGGCCCGCCCGTCACAGTGGGAGCGGATGGCCCGCATCGCCGTCCGGAAGAGCTCGCCCCCCATGTCCGACCCCTGATCGAGGGGCGCGGACGCATGCACCTCCCGGAAGTCCGAGCGGCGCAGGGTGACGGTGACCGAGCCCGCGAGCAGCGCCCGCGCCCGCAGCCGCCGCGCCACCTCCTCCGCCAAGGCGAACAGCACGGGCCGCACCTCCGCCTCCAGTGCCGCGTCCTCTGCGAGGGTGGTGCCATGGCTGACGGACCTGGGGACGGCCCCGCCCGGGGTGCCGGGGGGTGTGACCGGGCTGTCGTCGCGGCCGTGGGCCGCGGCCCAGAGCCGGCTGCCCGCCCGGCCGAGCCGCCGTTCGCAGAAGGCCGGGCCGAGGGCGGCCAGGTCGCCCACCGTCCGGACGTTCCAGGCCTTCAGGCGCTCGGAGAGGGCGGGGCCGACTCCGAAGAGGTCGGACACGGGCCGTGGCCAGAGGAGCAGCGGGACGTCGGAGCGCCGGAGGCGCACCAGCCCGCGCGGCTTCCCCATGGCGGCAGCCATCTTCGCGAGCAGCTTGTTCTCGGCGATGCCGACCGACACCGGAAGACCGAGGTCCCGCATGGCGGCATGCGCCAGCGCCCGGGCCGCGGACTCGGCTCGGGCGCCCGCCGCCGGGCACCCGGTGAGGTCCACCCACGCCTCGTCGATGCTGAACGGCTCGACGGCGGGACTGAGCCCTTCGAGCAACCGCAGGAGCGCCGCGGACCGGTCGCGATACAGGGCGAATTCCGGCGGCAGCGTGATCAGTTCCGGGCAGAGGCGCCGCGCGGCCGCGACCGGCATGGCGGCGCGCACCCCGCACCGACGGGCCTCATAGGACGCGGAAAGCACGACGCCCGCCCGCGCCGCGGGATCGCCGGCCACGGCGACGGGCCGGCCCGACAGCCGCTCCGGCTCCCGGGCCACGTGGCACGAGGCAAAGAAGCTGTCGGCGTCGACATGCAGGATCGTGCGTTCCGTATCGTTCGGCGCCACGTGGACCATCTTCCCTTCTATGGACTGCGCCGTCGATTCTGTACGAGAACACATCCGATCTTACATGGGAACACAGGTATGGTCAAGCGGAGGGGCGGCGGCGGCCCGCCCGGCCCGGGCCGCGTCGGCGCGACGCGCGACAGGCGGTCAGCCCCCGCATGGCCGCAACGGTGGCGCGGGCATTCTACGCGCGACACGCGCCGCTGTGGGAGGGTGTTCCATGCCGATGACGGATTCGTTCGAGCAGTTCAAGGACCACCTCGGCGAGAAGCTGAACCTGGCACAGCGCATGGGGGCGTCGCGGGGCACGATCCTCAATGCCGCCAAGGATTTCGCCGGGTGGCTCTCGGAGTCCGTCGACCCGAACAACCCGGAACAGCGCCTCCTGAAAGAAATGTGGGACGTCGCCGACGACAACGAGAAGAACGCGATGGTCAACGTCCTGGTGAAGTTCATGGACCGCGAGGGCGGCAGCGCCCGGCGCCGCGACGCCGGAACCGTCCACTGAGGGCGCCCGCCGCGCCACACGGCCCAAGGTGTGCAGGGGGCGCGCCGGTCCGGGGCGAACGGCTCGCTCCGACGAACTCTGTCCCGACCGGGCGCGCCGCCCGGCACGCGCGGGTGGGAGCGGGGCCGGCCAGCCCCGCCCCCACCCGGGACCGGGAGGCAACAGCACTTGGGTCGGATCCGGCTCCGTCCGGGCCGGCAGCGTTCCCTGCTCGCCGGTCGGCCATGGGTGTATCGCAACGAGATCGGGGAGGTGGAGGGGGATCCCGCCACCGGCGACGTGATCGTCGTCGCCGACGCGCGCGGGCGCTACGTGGCGACCGCCTTCTACCACCGCACCAGCATGCTGGCCGCCCGGGTGCTCAGCCGCCGCGAGGGCGAGGAGGTCGGGACCGACTTCTTCCGGCGGCGCCTGCTGGCCGCGTGGGCCCTGCGCTCCCGGTTCCTCGACGACGTGTCCGCCTGCCGCGTGGTGTTTGCGGAGGCGGATGGGCTTCCCGGCCTGATCGTCGATCGCTTCGACCGGGTCCTCGTGGTCCAGACGCTGACGGCCGGCATGGACGCCCGGTTGGATATGGTGTTGGACACCCTCACCGCGATGACCGGGATCACCGACGTGTACGAGCGCAACGACGGGCCCGTTCGGCGCCTTGAGGGCCTCCCCGAGCGGCGCGGCCCCCTGCGCGGGCACCCGCCCGACCGGGTGGACGTGCGGGAAGGCGCCGTGCGGCTCACCGTCGACCTCGCCCGCGGACAGAAGACCGGCCACTTCCTGGACCAGCGGGACAACCGCCTGGCCTTCGGCCGTGCCGTGCGCCGCCTGCTGGTGGAGCCCGCCCTCGATGGGGCCGCGGTCCCTCCGCCGCCTCCGCGGGACCCCGGGGGCCCCGCCGCGGCAGCGCCGCCGGGCGCCTGCGCGGGGCCCCCGGCCGTGCCGCCCCCGCCGGCCAGGGCGGTCCGCGTCCTCGACGCGTTCTGCAACACGGGGGGATTCGGACTGCACGCCCTAGCCGCGGGCGCGGGCGAGGTCTGGTTTGTGGATAGCTCGGAGGCCGCCGTGGAGGCGGCCCTGGAACACGCCGAGCGGAACGGGTTCGGCGGCCGCGCGGTCGGGCGCGTCGGCAACGCCTTCGACGAGCTGCGATCGCTCGAGGCCGAGCCGCGAAGCTGGGACGCCATCGTGCTCGACCCGCCGGCGTTCGCCCGGGGCCGGGCCCAGCTGGACGGCGCCTTCCGCGGGTACAAGGACCTCAACCTCCGGGCCATGCGCCTCCTCGCGCCGGGCGGGTTGCTCTGCACGTGCTCGTGCTCGCAGCCGGTCACGTGGGAGATGTTCTCCGCCATGCTCGCCGAGGCGGCCGCCGACACGGGGCGGTCCATGCGCGTACTCGAGCGCCGCGGTGCACCGGCCGACCACCCCGGCCTCCTCGGCGCGGAGGAGACCCAATACCTGCAATGCCACCTCCTGCAGGCGGTGGACTGAGGCCCCCGGCCACCGGGACCCCGGGGGGCGCACCGCGGACCGGCGCGTCCTTCCGGTCGCGGCATCCCCTCCCGGACTTCCGTTCGCCAGCCATCGCCAGTCCACGGCTGCCGCCTTGTGCTAGACTGCCCGTGCATAGGAATGGTCCGGGCTGCCCGACGAGCACCGGCCCGGCGGCAGCGCGCCGGGTGCGGGCGGGCCGCCAGGTGTGCCCGCTGGGGACGCCTCGCCCCGCGACCCGGGTTGCGCCGGCGGGAGGGCCCTGGGCCCGTTCGGTCCGGCGCCGCGCACAGTGCGGCCCGCCGGGTGCGCGTGCCGTCATACCGCCCCCTGCGTGAGGTGAGGTCTTGCCCAGCGCCGCGCCGGCCGCCTCCCTGCATGGCCCCGTTCCGGCTGCCTGGGTGGCCATGGTCATGGGGCCGCCGCGCCTCTACCCGCCGCTGCCATGGGTCCTCATCGGCGCCCTGCAGACGCTGGAGTGGGTGTTCGTGCTTTACACCCTGTACACGATCTGCATCCCCGTCGCAGGGCTCTGGACGCGCCAGATCACGCACTGGGTCGCGCCGCGCTCGCGCTTCGCGATCGTCGTGCCCGCCCACAACGAGGCCCGGGTCATCGAGATGCTGATCCGCTCCTGCCGGGCGATGAACTACCCCGCCGATCTCTGCGACATCTACGTCGTGGCGGACAACTGCACGGACGCCACCGCGGACGTCGCCGCCGCCGCGGGCGCGCTGGTGATCGCTCGCGAGAACGCCGAAGAACGCGGCAAGGGGTATGCGCTGGATTACGGGTTCCGGATGATCCTGGCCGGCCGGCGCCACTACGACGCGTTTGTGGTTTTTGACGCGGATAATTTGGTGCATCCGGACTTCCTCAACGTGATGAACGCGCACATCTGCCGGGGCGACAGGGTCATCCAGGGGCGGATGGACGCCAAAAATCCCACCGATACCTGGATCTCGAGCACCTTCGCGATGTCGGTGTGGGTCAGCAATCGCTTCTGGTTCCTTGCCAAGTACAACCTCGGTCTGTCTTCCGTGCTGGGCGGCACCGGCATGTGCATCGGCACCGACCTGATCCGAGAGATCGGTTGGGGCGCCCACTCATTCACCGAGGACCTTGAGTTCACGATGAAGGCGCTCGCCCGCGGCATCAAGACGGTCTGGGCGCACAACGCGATATGCTATGACGAGAAGGTTCAGACGTTCGCGGCGTCCTGGAAGCAGCGCAAGCGCTGGGTGCAGGGCCAGACCACCGTGGCCCGCGGCTACATCGGGTCCATGTTCTGGCGGGGCCTGGTGGAGGCCAATCCCGTCCTGCTGGATGCCGCGTTCCAGCTGTTCACGCCCTTCTACCTCATCGTGGGCACGGTCCTGATGGTCTGCGGGTTCCTCGTGCCCGGCGAGTTCCTCACCGGCGCGCTCCTGCACCGTCTGGACTCGTCGGACTTCTGGGTTCTCCTGGCCTTCGTGGAATACAGCATGCCGCTCGTGGCGGCGCTCATCGACCGCGTGCCCCTCCGGGCTCTGGTCTACCTGCCGCTGTACCCGGTGTTCGTGAACTCCTGGTTGCCGCTGGCGTGGGCCGGCATCTTCGGCCCGCGGCCACGGCACTGGACCCACACCGAGCACACGCGGGCCATGGCGTACAGCGATCTCCTGGCCCTGCACGGCGCGGAGCGGCGGTAGGCGCCATGCGGCAGGCCCCGCTGCCGGCCGGGGCCGTGGTCCTGGCCTACGTGGCCGCCCAGATCGGGGGGGCCGCGGTGGCCGCGACCCTGGCCGGCCTTGTGGGCCGCGGATCGGCCGCATCCGCCACCGACCTTGGCGTTCAGGTCTCGTATGGGGTTTCCTCGCTGGCCCTCTTGGCGGCGGCGGTGGCGGCCCTCCGCCTGGCCCGCGTACCGCGTGCGTCGTGGCCCGGCACGGCCTGGCCCGGGGGCCGCTGGGTCTGGGGGGGCGTGGCGGCGGGCATCCTGCTGAAGTTCGCCGGAGACGGCCTGGCCGCCCTCGAGCAGGCCATCACCGGGCCGGTGCGGGCGAACAACCCGCTCGTGCTCTACCCGCATCTCTTCGCCCGGCCGCTGTCGTTCGCCGCGCTCGTGTTCGCGGTCGTGGTCATCGCGCCGGCCGCCGAGGAGTTCTTCTTTCGCGGCCTCGTCTATGGGTGGCTGCGGGGTCGCCTGGGTCCCTGGCCCTCGAGCCTCATCGCGGGGCTGCTCTTCGCGGCGGCCCATGCGGATTGGACGCTGGTGCCGCCGCTGTGGCTGCTGGGTGTCGGCCTGTGCTGGCTGTACGAACGCTCCGGGTCCCTCTGGCCGTCCGCCGCGGCGCACGCCGCCCTCAACGGGTTGGCGGTCGTGCTCACCATCGTGTCCTGACGCGCCGGGGAATCCGCGGCGTGGGCGCCGGCCCGAACGGCGCGTCCCTCGCCGGAGCGCGCGGCTCTGTCGGAGCCCGAGGCTTCCGTCGCGCGTGCGGCGGTGGTCGCGACGGCACCGCGCCCCGTCCGCCCGCTGCCACGGCCCGTCCGTCACGCCAGTGCCCGCACGACCCGGCGAATCCCGCGGATGGTGCCCTCGACGTCCTCGTCCGAGAACAGCGGGTGCACGTCGACATGCACCGCCCGCCCCAGGAGCTCGAGGCTCCGCGGGCAGGCGTCGGGCACGAGCGCGTCCGCGGGGGCCGCCGGCCGCCACGGCCCGTAGTGCGCCCGACGCTGCATCAGCGCTTCCCAACCGGTATACACGTGGGCGTCCCTGCTGCCCGGATCCCAGAGCGAGCCGCAGCCGATGCGCTCGGCGCGCAGTGCCGCCAGCACCTGGGGTTTGCGCCTGGCGTCCGGCAGGAAGAAGACGACGCAGACCCCGCAGTCGCCCGCGGGGTCGGGGAGCCGGCGCAGTCGCAGCCCGAGGTCCGCGATGCCGTCGCGAATGGCCGCCGCGGCTCCGCGCAGGCGCCCGAGCAATTCGGGGAGCTTGCGCAGCTGCGCGAGGGCCACCGCGCCGCACAGCTCCGGCATGCGGAAGTTCATGCCGAGGAAGGGCGGCTCCGCGAACCCTTCGCGCGCGCCGGCCCCGGCGCCGTCGTGGAAGATGACCGCGCGCTCGTAGAGTCGACGGTCCCCCGTCGTGACCAGGCCGCCCTCGCCGCTCGTGAGCAGCTTGGTGAACTGCAGCGAGAAGCAGCCGATGTCCCCCCACGCCCCGAGGCGCCGGCCGCGATAGGAGCCGCCGTCCGCCTGGGCGACGTCCTCGATGAGGGCCACGCCGCGCTCGCGGCAGAAGGCGGCGAGAGGCTCAAGGTCGGCCGGAGTGCCCCGCATGTGCACGGGCAGCACGGCGCGCGTCCGGGAGGTGGTGCGGCGGGCCACGTCGGCGGGGTCGAGGGTGAGGCTGTCGTCGACCTCGGCCACGACCGGCGTCGCTCCCATCACCGCGACGGCCATAGCGCTGGCGACCCAGGTGTACGCCGGGACGACGACCTCGTCCCCGGGCCCGATACCGGCCGCGGCGAGCGCCGTGCAGAGCGCGGACGTGCCGGAGTTGACCGCGAGGGCGTGGGGCACGCCGACAGCGGCCGCGAACGCTTCCTCCAGCGCGGCGACCTGCCCGGGTCCGGTGCCCGGGCCGTAATAGCGGAACAGCCGGTGCGACCGCGCCACCGCCAGGGCGGCCTGCTCCTCCTCGGCGTTCATCACGGCCGCGCCCGGATACATCGCGGGCGTCGGGCGCTGCTTCGCGGGCGTCGCGCCGTCGATGGCGAGGCGCTCCGGCCCTCGTTCCTCCTCCGACTGCATGGGCATCCGCCCCCCATCCCCGTCCCGCGGGCCGGGACCGGATGGCCCCGGCGTTCGCGTCGGCGGCCCCGTGCCCCGGCCGGGGTCAGAGCCACCCCCGCTCCTCGGCGATCCGGGCGGCCTCGGCCCGGGTGCGCGCGTCCGTCTTTCCGATGGCCGCCGAGAGGTGGTTGCGGACCGTCCCTTCGGAGAGGTGCAGTTCCTCCGCGATCTCCGCCACCGTGCCGCCCCGCCGCGCCGCGGCGAGCACCTCCCGCTCCCGCTCCGAGAGGGGGCTTTCGCCCCAGAGCAGTGCCTCCAGGGCGAGGTCGGGCGAGACGACGCGTTCCCCTGCCGCGGCCCGGCGGATCGCCACGGCCAGTTCGGCCGACGGGGCATCCTTGAGTAGGAAGCCGGCCGCGCCCGCTTCCATGGCCCGCCGCAGGTAGCCGGGCCGGCCGAAGGTCGTCAGCATCACGACGCGGCAGGCCGGCACCTCCCGCCGCAGGCCCGCTGCGGCCGCGATCCCGTCCATGCCGGGCATCTCGATATCAAGGAGGGCGACGTCCGGCCCGGTCCGCCGCGCCGCCTCCACGACCTCGTCCCCCCGGCAGACCTGGGCCACCACCCTGAGATCGGCCTCCAGCGCGAGCAACGCCGCCAGCGCCCCCCGGACCATCGCCTGATCCTCGGCCAGAAGCACGCGAATCATCGCCGCACCGCCGCCGCCGCTTCCGTCCCGGCGCCCCCGCCGGCAGCCTCCCGGTCCGGCCGGCCGTCCGCGTTGCCCGCGCCTCGCCGCCCGGGAGCCGCGCCGCCCGGGAGAGGCACCGCGGCCACCACACGGTAGCCCCCACCGGGGCGGTCGCCGCTCCAAAGGGTGCCGCCCACCAGTTCCAGGCGTTCCCGCAGGCCGGCGAGTCCACTGCCGGCCTCGGCGGCCGGTCCCGCGGCCCCCCCCGGCCCGCGACCGTCGTCTTCGATACGGGCCTCGGCATGGTCCTGCCGCAGGGCGACCTGGATCTGGCAGGCCCGCGCGCCGCTGTGGCGCATCACGTTCGTCACGGCTTCCCGCACAACCCACGCCAGCACCGCATCGACGGCTTCGGGCATGTCCCCCGCGGTTCGGATCACGGTGCACCGCACCCCCGCCGCCTCGAGGGCCGCCGCCCCGCGGGAGAGTTCGTCGGTGACACGCAGCCGCCGGTAGCCGGCGACGGCCTCGCGGACGTCCGTGAGGGACCGGCGCGCGACCGCCTCCACATCGGCAATTTCCGCGGCCGCACGCGGCGGGTCGGAGGAGAGCAGGCGCCGGGCGAGGTCGGCCTTCAGCACGATGACCGATAGCGAGTGGCCCAGCAGGTCGTGCACGTCGCGGGCGATCCTGAAGCGCTCCTCCACCGCCGCGAGCCTGGCCACCTCCTGTTCCGCCGCGTGCAGGCTGAGGCGGGTCGCCACCAACCGGCGTGCCGCGAGCGTCGCGCCCCCCGCGAACGCGCACGTCATGCCCAGGGTGATCGTGGTATCGAGCCCGGCGTGGATGGCGACGAGCGCCGCGACCAGGGCCACGGTGATCGCGCCCGACATGGCCGCGCCGAGCCGGTCCGGACGAAGGAGAGAAGTGGCGGCGGCGCAGTAGATCAAAAGGGGCAGCCCGTTGCCGCCGACCAGGAGCGTCACCGCCGCCGACAGGCCGAAGAGGGGCAGCATCGCGGCGAACCCGCGCCGGCCATAGCCGTTCCAGAAGATCCACACGTAGTCCACCGCGAAGGCCAGCAGGGCGACCGCGCCGAGGGCACGGTGCCAGGCCGGCAGGTGGGCGCTCGCGAGGTGGGAGGCCGGGTAGATCAGATAGATGAGCCAGATGCCGGCGAACAAGCGCCCGAGGAGGGCGCCGTCCCGCCGTCGGGCCGCCGCCGGGCGTGCGCCCCGGCCGGCCTGAACCTCGGCCGCGCATGCGTCGGCTGGAGTCGCCGCGCCGAGGCCACCCGCATCGGCCTCGGGTTCTCCCAACGTCCCGCCGCCCCGCCCGCGGCGTCCGGAGCCCGCGTCGCCGCCCATGCCGTGCGCCTCCGTCCAGACCCGCCGCGGAGCCCCGCCTTCCGCAGAGACCCCGCGCGCCGCATGCGCCGGCGTCGCCACGCCCGCACCCGCGGGGTCTCTGCCCGTCCGCTCGCCTCGGTTCGAGTCTGGTCTATCCGGGCCTTCGGCGGCCTGCCTACGCATATTCGCGGGCCTCGTCCCGCCGGTAGCGCCGGGCGGCCCACAGGCCGAAGACCGCGGTGTAGGCCAGGAGGACCGCGATGTGCCGCCAGCCCAGCGCCTGATGCGCCACGGCGTTCCACCCGAGCGCCGCGTAGTGGTAGGAGGGCAGCACCCGCGCGATGTCCTGCATCCAGTGTGGCATGATCTGGTACGGGAACCAGAGGCCGCCGAGGATCGAGAGGGCGAAGAACACGATCATGCCGCCGCTCTGGGCGGATTCGGTGTCGAGGGCGTAGCCCAGGAGCACGCCGAGCACGGCGAACGGGATCGATCCGATCCACAGGGCGGCGACCAGGGCGATCCAGGTGGCGGCGCTGCCGCTCACGTGGTGCACCACCGCGCCCGCGAGGCACACCAGGACGATGGACGGCAAGACGACACCGACCGCCCCGATCGTCTTGCCCAGCACGTAGGCCGCGGGCGCCAGCGGCGTGACGCGCAGCTGGCGCGACCAGCCGCCGGCGCGCTCCGCCGCGAGGCGGGAGGCGTTGGAGTTCAGCGCCGCGCTGAGGCCGCCATACGCCGCCATGGCCACCATGTAGTATGCCGAAAACGCGATGGCGCCTGGCCCGCTGCCCATGCTGGTGTCGCCGTAGAGCATGGTGAACAGGAGGTAGAAGCCGAGCGGAAAGGCGACCGTGAACAAAAGGAAGCGCGGGTTCCGCACCGTGCGCCGGATCTCCAGGACGAGGTACGCGCCAAGCCCGCTCATCGCACCACCGCCTCCCCCGCGGGCGCCTCGCCCACCAGCGCGAGGAACGCCGACTCCAGGTCGCCCCCGCCGATCTCCATGTCGCGGAACGGGACGCCCGCTGCGCAGAGGGCGCGCACCGTGGCGTCGGAATCGGCCGTCCGGATGCGTACGCGGGCGCCATCGACGTCGACCGTGTCGACACCGGGCAGGCCCTCCAGGGACCGGAGCCCGGCATCCCCGGCATGGAGCCATTCGAAGCGCACGACCCGCCCGCCGGCCGCGGCCTTGAGGGCGGCCCCCGTGCCGTCGGCCACGATGCGGCCGCGCTGCACGACGACGATCCGGTCCGCGACCGCGTCCGCCTCTTCCAGGTAGTGGGTCGCGAAGAGGACCGTCCGCCCACCCCCGGCGAAGGCGCGGATCTCGGCCCAGAATCGCCGCCGCGCCTCGACGTCGAACCCGGTCGTCGGCTCGTCGAGGAACAGAAGCTCCGGGTCGCCCGCCATGGCCATGGCGAACCGGACGCGCTGGGCCTGGCCTCCCGACAGACGCTCGACGAGCCGGTCGGCGAAGGGCGCGCATCCGGCGCCCTCCAGCAGGTCGCGGAGCGGCCGGGGCCGCGGATACAGCCGCCGCACGAAGTTGACGAGCTCCGATACGCGGAGCCCCGGAGGAAGCCCGCCCGTCTGGAGCATCGCGCCCACGCGCCCGGCCCGCACGGCGGCGCCGGGATCGCCACCCAGGACGCGCACGGTACCCGACGTGGCCTGCCGGAGCCCGAGCATCAGCGACACCGCGGTCGTCTTGCCCGCCCCGTTGGGCCCGAGCAGAGCCACCATCTGCCCGCTCCGCAGCGTAAGGTCCACGCCGGCCAGGGCGACCGTCTCGCCAAAGCGCTTCACGACCCCTTCGAACCGGACCGCCTCGTCCACGCCCCGCGCCCCTTCCCCTGCGCCGCGGCCGCCCGCGCCCCGTGCCCGCCGTGGCTCAGGGTATCGCGCATCCGGCTCGCGCCGGAAGTGACAGCCGTCCCGTTCGGCGCGTGACAGATGTCAGGGCGCTGACCTTCGCGGCCCGTGGGCGCCCGCGTCCGGGCGGCGCGGAGGAGCGCGCGGGCGCCCGCCGAAGGACGCACGGCGTGGGGACGGGGGCGAACGAGTGACGACCGTCGCGGACGTGGCCGCGCTCTGCGACCGCCTGTGGCCCCCGGACTGGGCGGAGTCCTGGGACAACGTCGGCCTCCTGGCCGGCGCGCCGGGCGGGCCGGCGGACCGGTGCATGTGGGCGCTGGATGCCGATCCGGCCGCCGTCGACGAGGCGGCGGACGCCGGATGCGGCCTGCTCCTCACCCATCACCCCGTCCCGTTTCGCCCGCTGCGGCGCGTCATCGCGGACGATCCGGCCGGCGCGGTGGTCCTGCTCGCCGCCAGGCGTGGCGTCGCGCTGTATGCCGCCCATACGAACCTGGACGTGGCGCCGGAGGGCACCGGGCACTGCCTCGGCCAGGCCCTGGGCCTGCGCTCCGCAGGGCTGCTGCAGACGACGTCCCGCGACCCGCTGTACAAACTGGTGACGTTCGTGCCGGCGAACCACGCCGACGCCGTCCGCGACGCGCTCGCCGCCGCCGGGGCCGGCCAGCTGGGGCGATACAGCCATTGCAGCTTCGGAACGGCCGGAACGGGTACGTTCCGGGCGCTCCCCGGGGCCAACCCGTTCGTCGGCGAGGTCGGCGTGCTGCACCGCGAGCCCGAGGTCCGCCTCGAGATGCTCGTGCCGGAGCCGGTCCGCGCGGCGGCCGTCGCCGCCCTGCTGCGGGCGCACCCGTACGAAGAGGTGGCGTATGACGTGATCCGTCTCGGCAACGACGGGCCGGCCCGCGGGTACGGCGTGGTCGGTGATCTCCGGCGGGCCGTGCCGCTGTCGGCGTACGCCGCCGCCGTGGCGCGGCGCCTGGAGGCCCCCGCCACCCGCTATGCCGGGCCGCCCGGCCGCGACGTGCGGAGGGTGGCGGCGTGCGGCGGAGCGGGGGCGGGGTGCGTGCCGGCCGCGCTCGCGGCGGGGGCGGACGTCCTCGTCACGGCCGACGTCCGGTACCACGAGGCGCGGGACGCCGAGGCCGCCGGGCTCGCGCTCGTGGACCCCGGGCACCAGGCCACCGAGTGGCCGGTGGTGCCCGGGGCCGCGGCGGCGCTCCGCCGCTCGGCGGAGGCGGCCGGGGTTGCCCTGGAGGTCTTGGTGGCGCGCAGGCGCGGCGACGTATGGAACGCCCCGCGCCGCGGCTGAGATCCGGTCGGCGACGCTCGCCGTGGTCGGGAGGGGAGCCTCGTGGACTGGCGGGAGGAGTTGCGCAAGGCCCTGCGGTTGCAGGAGGCCGACCGGCGGTGCGACGCCCTCCGCGCCGAGCGGAACGCTCTGCTGCACGACGCCCAGGAGGCGTCGCTGGACAGGGACCGGAGGGTGCGGGCCGCTCGGATCGCAGGGGCCGAGGAGGAGCTGGCGGACCTGGAGCGCCGGCAGCGGCTCGCCGACCTGGAGCGGAAGAGCCTGGAGGAGGAGCGGGCCCGGGCCACGCGCCGCCTCTATGGCGGCGACATCCGCACGGCACGCGACGCGGACGGGCTTCAGAAGAACATCGACGGCGCGAGCAAGCAGATCGACGAACTGGAGACGGCGATCCTGGAGGCGATGGAACGCGCCGAGGCCGTCCGCAAGGGGCTCGACCTGGCGCGGGCGGAACTGGCGCGCGTCGAGGCCGCGCTCGCGGACCGGCGGGAGGCCAACCGCGCGCGGCTGGGCCAGGTGGACGCCCAACTGCCGCTGGACGAGGCGGCCCGCGCGGCGGAGGCACGGCGGTTGGAGCCCGCCGTCCTTCGCGAGTACGAGCGGCTCCGCCCCCGCTGCGCGGGCATCGCGGTGGCGCCCGCCGGCGGCGGCTCCTGCGGCGCCTGCGGGTTCCAGTTGTCCGCGTACTGGCAGGAGAAGTTGCGCGAGAGCGCCACGGCCCCCGTGACGTGCGAGCACTGCGGCCGCATGTTGGTCGACGCCTGAGGCCGAGGGGCGGCGGTCCGGGGAGGGTGCGGGGGCGATGTCGGATAGCGAGGGCCGTGTTGCGGCGCGTCCGGGCGGAACGGGCCCGTCCTTCCGCCTCCACACGGACGGGGCGAGTCGCGGGAACCCCGGGCCGGCCGCGATCGGCGTCGTGATCGCCGACGCCGACACTGGCGCCGTGCTCGAGGAGATCAGCCGGGCGATCGGCCGGACCACCAACAATGTGGCCGAGTATCAGGCGCTGCTCGCGGGCCTGCGTCGGGCCCTGGATCTCGGCGCGGCCACGGTCGAGGTGTGGAGCGACAGCGAGCTTCTGGTGCGGCAGATGCAGGGCGTCTATCAGGTCAAGCACCCGGCGCTCGCGCCCCTGCACCGGGAGGCCCTGGCCCTCGGCCGGCGCCTCCCGGCTGGCCTGCGCATGCGGCACACCATGCGCGGGGGCAACGCGCGGGCCGACGAGCTGGCGAACCTGGCCCTCGACGCGAAGGTCACCGGCGGGGCTGCGCCGCCAGCGCGCGGTGTTCCGGGGAGGGTTCCGCGTGCCGGTCCTCGCGACGCGGCGACCTCGGCGCATGGCGGCCCGAAGGCGTCCCCATCTCCCGCGGCAACGGCGGCGTCGGGAGCGGCGGACGCCTCCGCCCGCGGCGACGGGGGCCCCCGGCCCGAGAGGACCGAGAGCGGCGCGGAGGGCGCCGCCGCGCTCGCGGGCGCCGGCCTGGATGCGCTGGGTATTGCGGCCACGCTCCCTGGCGGGGGGGCGGCCGAAATCGGACCGGGCCTGCGCGTCGCGCGGCTGGATGCCGGCCAGGACCGCGACTGCCCATGGGGGCTCGTGCTGCGCGGACGCGTGGAGGTCGGCGGCCGGCCGGTGGAGCCGGGCCAGGGGTGGCGCGAGCCCTGCCGATATCGCGCCGCGGCCCCGGACGGCGCGGTCGTCCTCGAATGCTGGAGCCGGCGGTGAGCGCCCGGGAGCCCGGCGGCGTTCCGCCGCGGCGAACGGTCGCGGCCGACGCGCCCAGGTGCTATACTTTCGCTCCGCGACCCGGTCAGGCGATCGCGGGGGTCGGCTGCACGCGGCCGGCGCCCGAGGAAAGTCCGAACAGCGCAGGGCAGGGTGCCGGGTAACGCCCGGCGGGGGCGACCCCAGGGAAAGTGCAACAGAAATGCCACCGCCGCGCGGTTGTCGCGCGGTAAGGGTGAAACGGTGCGGTAAGAGCGCACCGGCGGGCGGGTAACCGTCCGGCCAGGCAAACCCCACCCGCTGCAAGGCCAAATAGGGGAGGGACGACGCGGCCCGCCGACCTCCCGGGTTGGCCGCTGGAGACGCCGGGCGACCGGCGTCCTAGAGAAATGATCGTCCTTGACAGAATTCGGCTTACAGACCGGGTCGCACGCGACAAGGCGTGGAGGAGTGAAGCACACCGGCAGGCGCCTTGGGGAAGGCGCACGCCGCGGCGCCGAACTCCTCCACGATTTCCCGCTCCGCCCGCCTTGCGGCTGGCGTCGACCGCGCACGACGGCAAGGTCGGCACGGCGGGTGCAGGCCAACCCGTCCCACACGGCCATCTTCCCACGCCGTCTGGGCGCATCCGCCACCACCTATAGACCCTTGTGCAACTCAACCTCATCGTGGATGGGTATCCCGTAGTACCCGACCTCGGGGATTCCCGGCTTCAGACGGCGTGCTCGGTCGACCGCTCCGGAGTGTACCGCAGCAATGACATATCCACGGCGCTGATAGAACCGCAGGGCGTCGAGGTTGTCGTTGGTTGTGATGAGCCAGATGCGGTGGAACCCATCTGCGCGGGCATGGTTCTCCACCGCCGCCAGGAGCGCGCTGCCCACCCCGCGCCGGGGCACGATCGCGTTCAGGCTAAGTAACTCGATCCCAGAGTTGGCGGTCGTGCCGACGAACGTAGCGGCGCCGACGGGCTCCCCGCCGCAGCGGGCAATGAACGTCACCGCGTCCGTGAGACGGTGGGCCGTGCCCCGGGTCACCATGACCTCTCCGCCCCACTTGGAGTTCCACATGGCTTCGAGCCAACCCCGGTCGGCATCCGAGGTGGGCCGAAGGATCTGCACGCGCGCGCTGGGATCGGTGGTCACGTTGTTGCCCTCCGGTCGCCGCCGCGTCACGGGGCGGTCGCGTGTGGTCAGCTTCGCGGCGCCTGGCTCGAACCCCCTCCACCGTGTTGCCACCGGACGGGGGGGCAGGGCTGCGCCGCGAGGCCGGTGATGCGCGTAGGAGCGCACCTTGGGAACCGGTCCCGCCACGGCAGGCTGCTGAAAGGACTGCCCTCTCGGGCGAGCGCCCCACTCCCCGGGATGCGGCTCGCGGTGTCGGGACGCATACCGGGGGTGCCTTTGCGCCAAGCCGCCGCCCCGCATCGCCTCGCCACCAGGGCCAGATCAGGGTCCGGGACGAGTACGTCCTCGGCGAGGACGTCCGATCCCGGCGCGCGCGTCGCGGACCGAGGTGCGGCTGGACGGTCCGAATCCGCTCGGCGGAGGGCGTGACACTGTGGAGCTTGTCCGGGGCGAATCCCGCGATCGCGCTGGCCGTATCGCGACCTTCGCCGGGTCGCCGGAGTATTTCCACCCGAGGCATCGCCCCCCCCAGGTCGCCGCAGCCCTGAGGAGGGACCATCCCTTCCTCGCGCGGGAGGAAGCGTCGGTGATCGGGTTCTGCACCTTTGGCGGGCGGGGCGTCGGCACCCGGCTGTCGCGGATCGTGCCGCGGGAACCGGCCGCGGCCCGCGCTGCCCTGCCGACCGTGAAGACGCTGGCGGCGACCGCGCCTGACCCTGGTACGCCCGGACCCGCGGCCCCTATGAGCGTGCAGGGCGCCAGCAGGTGGAAGGCGGCGCGCCCTACCGCCCTCCTCGACTCGGTGGTGGAGGCGTGGGCCGGGGTCCCGGGTCAGGCCTTGCTCGGCGCGGCCGCGACCTGTCCCCGCGCCGGCCGCCTCGCCCTCACCGCCCCTCCGGCGGCGGCAGCCCACGCGGACCCGCCCTCCGCCGCCCTTGACGAGACACCAAACGGTGCCCTACAGTCCGCTATGCGACACCAAACGGTGTCGCATAGCCCGGCCGGGAGGCGGTGATCGACGAGGGGCGCGCCGCGAGGGCTGTCTACGACGCGGTGGCCGACACCACTCGCCGCGGGCTGCTGGACCCACTGGCGCAATCCGGGGATCTGCCGCCCGATGCGCTCGTGGCCCTGCTTCCCATGGGCCGCACCACCGTCTCGAGGCACCTTACGCTTCTGAAAGGGGCCGGCCTCGTGAAGGGTCGCAAGGTGGGCCGGGAGACCCGGTGCCGCGTCGACGCCTACCCGCTGAGCGAGGTTCAGGGTTACGTGTGCTACGACGAACAGCATTGGACGCGGCCCGTCGACCACCTCCGGTACCTGCTGAAGGAGGCAGAAGCGTGAGTTCCACCCAGGGGATCAAGACCGTGCTCCATCCGGTGTCCGACCTGGCCAAGGCCAAGGCGGTCTACGCCGCCCTGCTGGGCGTGGCCCCGCAAACCGATGGGCCCTACTACGTCGGCTTCGATGCCGAGGGGCAGCACATCGGGCTGGTGCCGGGCGGTGGAGCGCAGCGCATGAGTGCGCCGGTGGCCTTCTGGCACGTCCGCGACATCGCGGCGAAGCTTGCCGAGGTCACCGCCGCCGGCGCCACCGTGAAGGAACCCGCGCACGACGTCGGCGGCGGCCGCCGGGTGGCGACGGTCACCGACCCCGATGGGAACGTCCTCGGACTGATCCAGGACTGAGGTCGCCCACGCCTCGCTGGTACGGACCACCCGGGCGTCGCGCGACGCCCGGGTGGTCCGTAGCATGACGGCGCCCGGCCTGGGGTCCCGCGCAGGGGAGGCAGGCAGTTGGCAGTGAAGGCCACGCAGACGTCCGCGAAGAAGGCGCCCTCGGCCCGTAAGACGGCGGCCGGGTTCACCGCCGAGGAGCGAGCCGCGATGAGGGATCGCGCCCAAGAGATCCAGGCGGCGGCGCGCCGCGGCCCGCGCGCCGGGGAGCAGGACGGCGAGGCCATCCTGCTCGCGAAGATCGCGGAGATGCCCGACGCGGACCGCGACCTTGCCCAGCGGCTTCATGCCCTCATCACGAGGAGCGTGCCGGCCCTCGCGCCCACAGTCTGGTACGGCATGCCCGCGTACGCCAAGGAGGGCAAGGTCATCTGCCACTTCCAGGCCGCCTCCAAGTTCCGGTTGAAGTACGCGACGCTGGGGTTCAGCGACAAGGCGAAGCTTGACGATGGCGCGATGTGGCCGGTCGCCTTCGCTCTGACGAAATGGACGCCGGCCGAAGAGGCCCGGATCGAAGCCCTACTGAAACGGGCCGTGGGCTGACGGCTGACCGCCGCGCGGAGTCCCGTCCGCCGACGGGATTCGGCGAGCGCGGACGCCGCGGTCCGGCCATCGCCCCTGCCGGCCCCCGCCGGCAGGGGCCTGGGGGCCCGCCGGGGCCTCGGCGTCCAGCGCCCTCGCCCCGTCGCCCGACCGGTGCAGATAGAGCCGGATCCCCGACTCCCTCTCGGCGCGGAGGATGAACCGCTCCCTGTGGTCGCAGCGGGCCTCGCAGTTGCAGAAGGGCGTGCGGCCCGCGTGGCGGGCGAACGCCTCCACCCGTCGGTCGAGTTCCGACTGCGCCCGGACGCGCCGCTGGGCGAAGTGCCGGCCCAGGGCGAACGGAGGGACGAACCGGACGGCCTCGACGTCGGGATCGGTTCGCGTCACGACGGCTGGGGCCCGACCCACCAGGTCGGACTCCACGCAGACCTGGAGGCAGCTGCCACACCGTTCCGAGCGGTACTCGGTGACGAGCGCGGCTTGGCCCACGGCCACGTCGAGGCCCGTCCCCTCCCGTGCCTCTCGCGCGGCCGTGTCCGCCAGTGCCTTGCCCGCTTGAGGCGCGCCCCGCGGCGGGCGACGCGTCCCGCAGCCATGGCCGCCGCGGGCGCCGATCACGGCGTTGGCTCCGCGTGGCCTGCCGCCGGACCCCCCGGAGCAGGAAGGGGCGCCGCTTCGAATGAAGCGGCGCCCATGATCGTCGCATCGCGGGCATCCGGCCGAGGCGTCAGCCGGCGGCCCCCGCCGCCCCCGCGGCGCCGGCGGCCGAGCCCCGAGGGGGCGCCACGGAGTCCGAGCGCCGGACCACTTCCTCTTCGCCCGAGACCTCCTCGAGCGAACGGCCCGCCGGCTCGGGCAGCACGAGGGTGAGCAGGACACCGACGAACGCCAGCACGCAGGTCAGCGTCAACGTTCCGGAGAGGCCCAGGGCGTGGTTGAGCAGCGGGAAGAGGAACACGCCGAGGAACGCCCCGAACTTGGCGATGCCGGCCGACATGCCGTGTCCCGTGGTCCGGGCGCTCACGGGATACAGCTCCGCGGACAGGCAGAACGTGGTGCAGTTCGGACCGAACTCGGCGAAGAGATAGCTGACCCCGTAGACCAGGATGAAGGGCAGGACGACGTGCGTCAGGCCCGGGATGACGCCGATGCTGAGGAACGCCAGGCCCATCACCATGAACCCGATGATCTGCAGGCGCCGATGCCCGATGCGGTCCATGTTCATAAAAGAGAGCACGTAGCCGGGCACCGCGAAGAGGGCGAACAGGATCAGCGTCCAGGCTGCGGACTGCAAGGGCGTCGCGTGGGGGGCCACGTCCTTGAGCACGAGGGGCGTCGAGATCGAGTTACCGTAGTAGGCGTAGTCGAAGACGAACCATGTGCCCGCCGTGCCTAGGAGCGTGATCAGGGTGCGAGGATTGGAGATGAACTGCATGAACGACAGCCGCACCCGGGGCTCCTTGGCCGCCGAAACCTTGACCGCGCCCCCGCTGTAGTCGGCCATCGAGGCGGAGGCGGCCTCCGTGTCGCCGCGCACGCGAGCCAAATAGCGGGGGGACTCGGGCATGGTCCGGCGGAAGTAGATGACGCCGGCCGCAGGGAGCGCCCCGAGCCCGAGCATCAGACGCCACGCGATGTCCGGCGAGATGCCGGACGCGAGCAGCGTGAGGGCCACGATCGGCCCGGCCAGGAGACCGAGCGCCTGCATGCTGAAGACGAGGGTCACGAGACGGCCGCGGTCCTTGCGGTTGGCGAACTCGCTCATCAGGACCGCGCTCATCGGGTAGTCGCCGCCGATGCCGATCCCGAGGATGAACCGGAAGATGATCAGCCAGATGATGCTGGGCGAAAACGCCGAGGCGATGGCGCCGACCACCATGATGGCCGCCTCGATGCCGTACACCGACTTGCGTCCGAACACGTCGGCCAGCCGGCCGAAGACGAACGCGCCCAGGAAGGCCGCGATCAGCGCCGTGCTGGACACGAGGCCGGTCATGGCGGCGGATGGATGCCAGACCTTCGCGATCAGGGTCATCGCCGTGCCGATGATGAACAGGTCGTATGCGTCGGTGAGGAAGCCCATGCCTGCGGTCAGGACCGTGCGGAGGTGGAACATGCTCATCGGGGCCTCGTTGAGCGCCTCGGTCAGTTCCGCGGTGGATGCCCGGGCGGACAAGGCAGAACCCTCCCTGTCCAACGATACCGGGACGGCGCGGGCGGCTGGCGGACCCATCGTGAAGTCCAGGTTAAGACTGCGCAAAGACGGCCCACGGCGCTCCCCTGCGGCACGGCCCGGCGCTGGATCGCGGACGACGCGGCCCGCCCGAACGGGTGCGAAAGCAAGGACGGTGGGATGACCGCAGGCGCGGCGCGGACATGGCGGCGCTCGGTCGGGTATTCCGGTCCCGGGAGCGGCCCGGAGTTCACGGCGCCGCGGATCGCCGCGGTGACACCCGGCGGCGGCGCTGGCGACCCGGGCGCCGGGTGTGCGGCGGCGCGTCCGCCCGGCGGCGGTCGCGTTCCGCCCGCCACATGCCGTCGGCCAGCGTCCGGGCGTGGCCCAGCCCGTGGATCTCATCTTCAAAGAAGACCATCCAGCCCCGGCTCCCGCCGGTCGCCGGGCCCACCTGCAGCGTCCAGGGCCCCGCCTGACGCCGCCAGGAGATCCCGTCTGCGCTCCACGCCGCCGGTCCGAAGGCGACGACCTTGCCCGTCGGACATCCCTCCCCTGGTATCGACACATCCGTTCGCCACAAGAGGCGGTGCTCCTTCTCGACACGGTTCGCCGCGGCCGGGCAGTGGTGCCGCCGCAGGAGCCCGCCCGTCCGCGGCGGCGCGATGATCGCGGGCGCGCGGGAACCGCGCCGCCTCCGCTTGCCTTTCGCGCCGTCCGCCCCGTGCCGAATCTGGGCGTCGCCCGGGTCGTGGCGCCGGCCCCACGGTCCCCGCTCCTGCTCCGTGGGACCTTCTCTCCGAACACGTCACGCGCGTTCGCGCGCGGATCGGCCCTGGCCCGATGCCCCGTTTCGTCCTCCGGTCGGGGAGCCGCCGGATGCCTACGTTCTTTCAGCGAACGCCGACCCCGCGCCGCGCTTCCACGTTCCTCAAAGTCGCACCGAATCTCGTGGAAACCACAACAAAGCGGAAGAAGGAACCATGGCCTCCCCGGCGAATCGCACGGCGTTCGAAGCCTCAATGCAGGCAGGGGTGCGGCGCGCATCGGAGGCCGCCGGCAGGGAGGCGTGTGGTCTGCGGCGACGCGATGTACTCTCCGCAGGTGCCTGCCTCCTCGGGAGCGTGGGGCTGGAGGCCTGCGGTCCGCGACATGGAACCGCCGGTTCGGGCCGACCGACCCACACGGGAGGGACCGTGACGCTGACGGCGGCGATCGGCTACCAGGGTGGGGCGAGCTACGCGGGGACGCAGCAGGAGTTGGTGGAGGATTATCTCGCCGCCCACTTCGCGTCCCAGCACCCTGGCGTGCGCGTCGTCACCACGGCGGCGCCCAACGCCAACGGGAACCCGGCCTCCTCGGCCACGGTGATCACCTCCGTCCTCGCCGGCACCGGACCCGACGTGCTGGGCGGCTCCGGGTATCAGCTGGCCTCCTTCCTGGAACAGGACCTGCTCGCCCCGCTGGACGCTCTGGTCCAGAAGGCGGGCATTTCGCTGTCGATTTTCGACCAGAGCCATGTCGCGGCGCTCACGCGGCCCGCCCAGGGAGGTCTGGTCGGGCTCCCGGCCTGGGACGGGCCGGACACCGTCCTGGTGAACTGGTCGATGTTCGACGATCTGGGGTTGGTGCGGCCGACGGCCGACTGGACCTACGAGACCGCCGCCGCGCTCTGGCGGCAGGTGGCCGGCACACGCCACGGCGTGAAGGTCTGGGGCATGGGACTCGACCTGCACGACTACTTCGTGCGGCTCTTCGGCGGCCAGCTGATGAACGCCGACGGAACGGTGTGCCTGCTGGATCAGGCGCCGGTCCTCCAGGCGGCCGACTGGCTGGTGCCGCTGGTGCAGGAAGGCGCGGTGCAGCCCATCGGCACCGACGTCCTGGTGACAGAGGGCCAGGCCGCCACCGGCATGGGCGGCGGAGGGCGGGTGCAGACGGACCTGCTCGCCATGCAGGCGCTCGGCGTGCAGTGGGACTGGCTCCCCATGCCCCTCTTCGCGGGCGGCGTCCGGTACACGTACAACAACAGCGACTGGTATGCCATCAACCGGCTGAGCACGCAACCGCAGGAATTGATTTGGGAGCTACTCCAGTTCATCGTCCTGGACCCGGGATTTGCGCACCTCATGTTCAGCACGACCTTCGTGCCGCCCAACCAGGTTGCGCTTTGGGATCAGTGGATGGCGGTGGTGCGGGCGGCGGCGCCCGCCCTTGCCTCCAAGCAGTTGCAGTACTTCGCCCAGGCCATGGGTTACGGGGTCTGCGACCAGGACTTCGCGGTGCATCCGTACCAGGCGGACAACATCCTCCAGGAGTGGTTCACGCTCATCTTCACGGGCTCGGTGGATCCCGCCACCGGCCTGCGGGAGTGCGCCGCCGCGATCAACGCCCTGGAGGCTGGCGGCGCGGCTGGAGGCTCGTCCGCTTCCGCGGCGGACCGGCCGACGTCGCGTGCTTCCCGCGCATCGTCGGGTCCCTCCGCCGGGCCGGCGTCCGGCGTCGCCACCGTCCCGCCGGGCTGAGGCCGCCGCCGTGGTGCCCGCGAGGTTGCCGCAAGGGAGGTGATGGGCCGGCGTATCTCGGCCGTTCCGCAGGCGGTTGGGCGGTGTCCATCCCCCGTGCCCCTGCCGGTCATGGACTCTGCGGGTGCGGGGGCCGGCCCTGTGCGGATCCGTGGACTACTTCGTCAGAGACGTCCCTCGGGAGGCCCGGTTCCCGATCCATGGCGCGCATCCGTCAGGAGGAAGGTCATGTCACGTAGCGGACTCTTCGGCCTCATCGGCGCGTTGGCGGGGCTGGCCCTCGCGGCGTCGCCCGCCGTCGCGGCCAGCGCGGGCACGCCCGTCACGCTCAACTACAACGCCCTGACATTCGTGATGCCCAACCAGGCGGCGTCCCAAACGGCCTCGAACAGCGCCTGCCACAAGACCGCAGGCGCGACGTTCGGCCCGAGCCACGGCGTGAACGGCACCGGTATCCCGTTCGGCACCACGCTCCAGCCCAGCGGCTCCCCCGTCGCCTTCAACGTGCCGCCCGCGCCGCCGGCCCCGGACGCCGTCTGCCTCTCGGACGGCCAGTCCACGACGGTCACGGTCCCGTCCGGCAACTACTCCGCGGCATACATCATCGAGTCGGCCGCCAACGGCCCCGCGGCGGGCACCGTGACCCCCACCTACGGCACCACCGCGGCGACCGCGATCCCGGTCGTGTTCGACGACTGGTGCACGCTGGCCACGAAGGGCACGCTCACGCCCGGCAGCTCGGCCGTGCTCAACGGCGGCGCCTTGGCGGGCGGCCCGCGCCTCGCCAGCAAGAACGGCACCGTCACGGATAGCTCGCCCATCGCCTGCGGGTACTGGGTGCTCACCGTGCCGCTTGATGCCTCGCAGACCCTGAGCAGCCTGCAGATCTCCATGGCGGCCTCGGGTGCGGCGATCCCGACGCAGACGGGCATCAAGTCCGGGACGACGCAGAGTTCCAGCGCCGTCACCAACATCGCCGCCCTCAGCCTCGCTCCGGCCTCCGGCTCCTCCTCGTCCTCGACGGCCCTGCCCAAGACGGGTGGCAGCCCGCTCGTGCCGGTCGCCGGTGGGGTCCTGCTGCTCGGCGGCTTGGCCCTGTTCCTCGGCCCGAAGCTGCGCCGCGACCACGCGGCCTGACGGGCGAGGTCCCGTTCCCCGGGCTCCGGACGGAAGGGGGGCGCCTTCGGGCGCCCCCCTGCGCGTCGCAGCCTGCAGGATCGGGCGCCCGCCTTGGGGAAGGCTGCGGGCCCGCCCACGCCCGGAAGGGAGCGGCGCCATGCAGCCTCGGCCGCTGCGCACCACGGTCATCGGCAGCTACCCGCTCCCCGGCTGGCTGGAGTTCGCCTGCGCCCATCTGGACCGGTTCGGACCGGCCGACCTGGCCGAACTGCAGGACGACGCGGTCGTGGCCGCCGTCCACGACCAGGTCCGGGCCGGGCTGGACGTCATCACCGACGGCGAACAGACGCGCCTCGACTTCAACCTGTCCTTCTACGGTTACCTGGACGGCATCGACCTGGAGGCCGCGCCTCCCCGCCGGTTCGGCCCTCCGGGCCACGACCAGCGCGGCTCCCACCGCATCATCGGGCCGCTGCGCGCGCCCCGCGGCCTCGGAGCCGTCGCCGAGTTCGAGCGCCTGCGGCGCCTGGCCCCGGTTGGCCCGGCGCTGAAGTGCAGCGTGCCCGGCCCCTATACGCTCAGCGGGCGCCTGGTCGCGGACCCCCGCCTGTATCCGGACCGCATGGCGGTCGCCGAGGCCCTGGCCCCCATCGTGCGCGCGGAACTGGAGGCGCTCGTCGGGGCGGGGTGCCGGGAGCTGACGGTCGACGAGCCGTCGATGAGTTGCTACGCCTACCGCGAGGACACGCGCCGGCTGGCGGAGCTCTTCAACCGCACCGTGCAACCCGTCGTCGGCCGCTGCCGGCTGTCGACGCACCTCTGCTTCGGCAACTACCGCGGACGCGCGGCCGCTCCGCGTGTCTACGCCCCCATGTTTCCGGCGTTCCTCGACCTCACGGTCGACGAGATGCACCTCGAGATGGCAAGCCGCGAGTTCGCCGAGCTCGACGTGATCGCCGCCATCGCCGCGCGCGCGGATGTCTCGGTGGGCGTCATCGACGTCAAGTCGTCGTATGTCGAACCGCCCGAGGAGGTGGCCCGACGCGCCCGGCGCTGCCTCGAGTTCGTGCCTGCGGAGCGCCTGTCCCTGGCGCCCGACTGCGGGCTGAGCCAGACCCCGCGCTGGGCGGCACGCGCGAAGCT
>JAJYVV010000170.1 GCA_021791815.1 Bacillota bacterium
CCCAGCGCCAGCGCGCACGCGACGGCAAGGGCCGGCGCGGACGCCCAGGCCCAGGGGGCCCGCCAGCGCTCCTCGGCCCCCAGCAGGCACAGCCCGGTGACGGCGACCAGCGCGGCCGAGGCGCCGAAGGCGAGGCGGGCCCGACGGGCGAGCGCGCAGGCGGCCCCGGGGGCCCCGTTCGTGTCGGCGGCACGGACGGCCGCGAGGGCGGCGGCCTGCGCACCCAGCGCCACGAAGAGTCCGCCGACGCCGAGCAAATGCAGCACGAGCATGGCCCGTTCCGTGGGTGACCCGCCCCTCCCGCGCCCTGGGGCGGACCGGCCGTCGCGGGCCCGTCCGCCGGGCGTCTTTCCCCATCCGATTCCGCCGCGCCGGGAATATGCCGCGGTCGCGCCGGACGGCGGGACGGGCGACCCTCACAAGCGGGGCCCGGGATGCCGATGCCGTCCGTGGGGTGGAGCCCGGTCGCGGGCGCCGCGCGCGCGGAGGGGGAGACGAGGTGCTCATCGTCCCCGTCCGGGACGGGCCGGGCCGCCGACTCGCGATGGCGATCCGGGATCAGGCCGGCCGGGCGCTTCTGACCGCCGGCACCGTCCTGACCATGGGCCAGTGCGAGGCCATCGCCCGCCGGGGCTACCGCCACGTCGCGGTCCGGGACGGGTTGGCGGACGACGCGGCTCCCCACGACGCGATCTCGGAGCGGACCCGGACGGACGCCCAGCGGATCGCCCGCCAGGCTCTCGAAGGGGCGCGGACCGGCCGCGCGGTGCGCACCCAGGACGTGGTCCGGGCCGTGGACGCCATCGTGGGCGACCTCCGCGGCGCCGGGGGCGCCGTGGTGGAGCTGTCCGCCCTCCGCAGCGCCACCGACTACACGTACGTCCACTGCGTCCACGTCTGCGTGTACGCGCTGCTGATCGGCCACGGGCTCGGCCTGCCCGAGCCCCACCTGCGGGCGCTCGGCATGGGCGCGCTGCTCCACGACGTGGGGAAGGTGTTCTGCGCGGACCTGGTGGCGCGCGAGGGGCCGCTCGGCCCCGAGGACTGGGCGCGCATGCGCCGCCACCCCAGGGACGGGTTCGACATCCTGCGGCGGCACCCGGACCTCCACCTCTACGCGGCCCACGTGGCGTTCCAGCACCACGAGCGCATGGACGGCTCCGGCTACCCGCGCGGCCTCCAGGGAGAGCGCATCCTGCCGCTGGCGCGCATGGTGGCCGTGGCCGACGTGTATGACGCCATCACCGCCGACCGGCCCCACGCGCCCGCCCGCCCGCCCCACGCCGCGGTCGAGGAACTGCGGGCCGGCGCGGGAACCCTGTTCGACCCCGATTGCGTGGCCGCGCTCACGCGGCGCGTCGCGCTGTATCCGACCGGCACGCCTGTCTGCCTTGCGGACGGCTCGGTGGGCGTCGTGGTCGAGCAGGGCGACCTCCCGGAGGAGCCCCTGGTCCGCCTCCTGGGACGCGCCGGCCGGCGGGTGGACGATCCCGAGCCGGCGACCGTCGCCGCCGCGGGACCGCTCGCCGTCGCCGGCGTGCTCCGCTGCTGGCCCGAGTGGTTGGCCGCCGAGGTCGCCGTGTGACGCGCCGCGGCCGGCACCGCCGGTCGCGCCCGACCGGGGTGCGGCGCGCCGGCGGCACCTGCCCCGGGGACGGGTCCCCGACCGCGCGGACGGGCGGGCCGCGCACTGGGCCGCGCATCATGTCGACATCTTTCGACAAACGGACCCGATGAACCCACGCGGGCGCATGCCATGGGGACCGTGCAGGGGCGCCCGATCTACCAGGGCTTGTGCCCGGACGTCCTCCTCCACACCATTTCTTGGGCTGCCGCGGTGGGCGCGCCGGCCGGGGCCGTCCAGGGATTGCGCGCGCATCGCCGAAATGCGCGCCCGCGGCGGGAGGAACCCGCGGCGTGCGGGCCGCCGGCGCTGGCCCGCCCCAGACGGCTCCGGGAAAGCGGGCGGGTCGTGTGGCCGTGAAGCTGACCTTCCTCGGGGACATGCCGGCGGGCGCGGCCGGCGAAGCATGGCAGGTGGTCTCGCTCCTGGGCCTCACCTTGTTCGTCGGTCCGGTCGACACCGCCAGCGTGGCCCCGGACCTCACGCTGACCTTCCCCAACGTCACGGCCACCGCGGGCGCCGCCAACCTCGCCTTCTGCGTCCTCGCGGGCGGCATGCCCATCTGGCGGTCCGGCCCGGTGGACGCGACGCAGGACAACCAGTTCATGATCTTCAACCCCCCGGACCTCCAGGCGCAGGCCGGCCAGGCCCTCGACTTCCCGCCCGCCTCCTTCGCGCACCTCTCCCCCGCGCTGCCGGCGTCGGGTGGGGCCACCACCGTCAAGACCATCACCGGGATCACCCCCGGGGCCGGCACGATCTCCGTGACGGGCACCGCCGTATCCACCCAGTACGTCGCGCCCGTCGACGTCGCGTTCACGTACGTGTTCTCCCTGCAGCCCGCCACGCAGCACCCGGACTCCCGCGTCCTCCTCGATGTCGCGACGGTGAGCCTGGACGTGACGGGCAACAACGGCTCGTGGTTCGGTTGGCTGATCAATCCGCTGGTCAACGCCCTCCTCGCGGTCTTCACGCCGCCCTCCGCGCCCGTGCAGGCCGCCGTGCAGCAGATGATCGACGCGGCCGTGCAGAAGGCCCTCGCGGCCAACAGCCCGGTGGCCGGCGCCACGGCCGCGGTCTCGCAGGCCACGCTGGATGCCACCAGGGGTTTGTCGGTGCAGGCCTGGGCCGGCGTACCCATGAACTCGGTCTGCTGCGGCACGGTGTGCTCGGGATCGGTCAAGGTGCGGCCCGCGGCCGACATCGCCCACCTGCGGGCGATCCGCGACGGCATGCTGCTGAAGTCGCCGGAAGGGTTCGCCTACGCGTCCTTCCTGCGAGACAACAACCCCCTGCTCATGCGCTTGCTGGTGGACAACCCGGACCTTCTGGCCGCCGCGGACGCCGTCGTGGCCCAGGTGCTCCGGGAGTTCACCGCCACCGCTCCCGAGTCGGGCGTCCTCAGCGCCGCCTCGGCCGAGGCCGTCACCCAGTTCCTGGCCCGTTTCGCCGCCGCCGCGCCGGCCGAACTCGCCGTGGCGGCCGCGGGCCTCGCCCGAGAGGTCCACAAGTTCGTCGGGGTGCCGGCCGGCCCGGTCCTCCAGGCGAGTTGGGCCCTGGCGGGGGCCCCCGCGGACATGCCGAAGGTCCCGGCGCCCCCCGCCCCCTTGCCTCCCGCCCCGGCCCTGCCGCGGCCCCTCCCCGGTACGCCGCGGCCCTGAGCGACGGGCGCCCGCCGCCGGACGACGGTGGGCCCCGCCCTGCGCGCGGCCCCGAGCGGCGTTGCCCCCCTTCCCGATCGGGGTCCGGGACAGGCGGGCTTCGGTGGATCCCGCGACCACGTCCTGCGCCGCAGGCCGGGCTGCGACGCCCGACCCGGCGAAGCAGGGACGGTCCACGGTTGGAATGCTGCCTCCGTGGGAGGAAGCGCCGGATGCCGCGGACGAGGGCCGCCTCTCCGGCGGCGTCGGACCAGTCGGCGGGAAGGCGGACCGCCGTCGTGACGACTTCAGCGCTCTCGCGGCACCGCCCGACGGGGCCCTGCCGATCGCCCGGCGCGGCCCCCCGGCACGGCCGCGCCGCCCGGCCGCGGCGCACCGCCGGGGCCCTCACGCACGGCATGGACCAGCGCGGCGCGGGCGCGGTGCAGGTCGCCCTCGAAGCGCGGCACCGCCGCCCGGACGACCGCGGCCGCATCCCCGATGGCGAGGCCGAGGGCGTCTCGCAGCCACACGGACGCGCGGGCCCGCGTTCCCAGCCGCGCCAGGGCGCCGAGTAGCGCGGCCTCCGTCGTGGGTTCGCGCCGGTCGCCCGGATCGGCGGCGGGCGAGCACGGCTCCCCTCCCCACGGAGGGCCCGCCACGGACACGCCGGGCGAGCGGGCCCGGCTCAGGTCGCAGATCGAGCGCAGCAGGGCGATCTGGAGCGCGGCCCCGCGCCTGCCCCCAGCCGACGTGTAGGTCAACGTCAGGGCGTCCGCGCACAGGGCGCCGGCGCCGTCCCGGTCCCCACGGAGCAGCAGGGCCAGGTTGAACGCCGCCAGCAAGTGCGGCGTGCAGGCATCCAGGAAGGCGCCCGGAGCCGCCGCGCGGCCCCCGCCGCGATCCGCGGGCCTCCGCGGCGGTCCCCCACGCGGCACCGCTCCGCCCAAGGGCCGCCTCCTGACCGACGTCCTCTCCGGCCCGCCAGCCGGAGATGCGCGACGTCTCCGATCGCCACGGGCGCACACGAACCGGGCCGGCGACGCGTGCCATGGCCAGGGCGCGGCCCTGGCGGCCTCCGCGACGAGGTCGGTCGGGCCGCGCCACCGTGACTCCGCCTGCGCGGCATGCTCCAGAAACGCTGCAAGGCGGTGCTGCTCCACCCGCACGCGGTGGCGCATCGCCTCCAGGCGGTGCATCGCGATCTCGATCCCTCCGACCCCCGGTTGGTTCGAGAGCGGGCGGTGCATCGTCTCCAAGCGGTCGATGAGGCCCTGGATAGCTTCGACGACGCCCGGGGCGCCGCGCACGGTTCCCGCTGCGGCGCCGCGACGCGCCACCGCGCGTGCTCCCCCCTGCTCGTGCCCGCCCCGCCCCATGATCGCCCAGGCCCGCCTGTCCCGGCCCAACGGCGCAGGAGGGGCGAGACGCATTTCCCAACGCTGGGTCGCACCGGGACGTGCGGCGTCCCCCGCCAGCGCAGGATCCGGTGGCTCGCCGCGTGGGAGGCACGGGCGGCCGTCCCCGGGGGCGTACGGAGGTCCAAAGTGGTGCCCCAGCTCGCCTGCGCGCAACGCCGCGACCAACGTGCGCCGTCCTCGGCTGCTGGAACAGCTCCGCCCGGCGCCTGAGAGTCGGGACTCGCCCGTCCGCATGGGCCGGCGACCGCGGTCGCGCGAGCACCTCCCCGCCGGAGGCTCGGGAAACGCAACGAGCCGCGACCGCTCCATCGGGCCGGGCCAACCGACGGTCGTGCATCCTGAAGCACGCACGGGTCCGGTGGCACGGCGGCCGATCCAGACGGCGCACCGTTGGTGCGGATGCCTGCCCAGACGGACGTGGCGCGCGTGGCGGATCCGTCCTTGCGACAGCCGCCGCATAACCCGCGCATCGCCGACCCGGACATCATGAAAGGGTGCGAATGCGTCATGCGAGCTTCATACTGGATTGTTCTGGGGGCGCTTGGCGGGGCGGTGCTTGGGGTCGGCTATCTGCTGATCTTCGAGGACGGGAGATCCACCGTCGGTCGCGCCGTGGACGCCGGCGGCCGCGTCCGCGACGGCGTCGTGGACCTCGTGGCACAGATATCCGACGGCGTGGAACGGGTGGCGGGCGTGGTCGGAGATTCCCTGCAGGTCAGTTCGGACGAGGCGCGGGCACAGGCGGCGAACGTCCGCAGTTCCGCGGTGCGGGCGGTTCAGGACGTGGGCCGCGCTCTGGCGCCGAGGTCCGGACCTGCCTAGTCGGCGTTCCCCCATGTCTTCCGTGGTCGGAAGAGGCCCCCAAACCCGGCCATGGACGTCGCCCGTTCCCCGGGGCATGCCGCGCGTCGCCAGCCGCGCCGGCCTCCCGACGCGACGGCTTTGTGCAAGGATGCGTTGGCTGGGCCGGGACCGCCTCGCTGGGTCCGGCGTCCATGCCCCGGCCTTCGTCAGCGGCATGGGAAATCGCGGGTTACGACCCCTGGATCTCGGGGTGTACCTCAGATGGCCGTGCCGCCGCCGCGGTCCTGACCCGTTGCTCGGAGTCCGCGCGAAGTGCATCACACCCGTGATTGCCGCACCAACCCGGGACCGCGTGGCGACGGGGACCGCGACCACCGGATGATCGCCCTGCCTCAGGGGACGCGAGTCCAACTCCGGCGGCGGCCACAGCCGGCGGAACAGTGCACATCCGTCCCGCGCCTGCGCCTGGCCCTTGCGTGCCGACGCGGTCATCGCTCTGCCGCTGCGCCGGACCGGCCGAGGTGGCGGCACCCCTGGACCGGTCCGTCGCGGACCTTGCCGCCCACCCCCAGCACGCCCGCCTCTTCGAGCTCTGGGGCTGCCACGGTGGAGACCGGGATCTTCCGCCTCCGGAGACGGAGACGCGCCGGGCCGCAGGACACCGCAGGGGCCGCCGGACCTGCGGACCGTCACGCCGCGGCGGCCGTCGGCCCCTGCGGACGAGGGCCGCGTCTTCGTTCTCGCGGGCCGGGAGACCGGCTCGCGCGGCGCGCGGACGGCGGTGCGCGTTCGCGCGCACCCGGATCGTCCGCCCCTGGCCCGTCAACCGCCTGCGTTTCCCGCACATCGGCGATGGCGGCCGATACCCGGTGGACGACATTCGCGAGGACATGGGGCAGGACGCCGCGACCCCGGTGGCCCGCCGCGCCGCTCTCGCGGGCACAGCGGCACGGTTGCTCCTCCCGAAGGGACGGCATGCCACCCGCTCGTGCCCCGCGCCCTCCCCGGCCGCTCACGGCCAGAGGTGCCCGGAAAAGATCAGCATGCCGAAGCACACGAACTGCGATGTGGCGAGGACGCTGAGCGCCCGCGTCCACCGGTTGTCGGGGATGAGCCGCCGCCGGCCGTTCCACCTGCCGAGAAAGTCGTTGACGCTGATCATGACCCCGTGATAGACGCCGTATGTGATGTAGGGCAGGGCGAGGCCGTGCCAGAAGCCCATGGCCAGGAACGTCAGCATGTAGCCGACGTAGCTCGCCGCGTGCCGGTTGCCCCGGAACCACCGGCGCCGCGTGGCGCCGAGCACGAAGCGCATGTAGACGTGGTCCCGCAGAAACCACGAGAGGGTGATGAACCACCGGTTCCAGAAATCCTTGAAGTTGCGGGCCAGGAACGGGACGGAGAAATTCTCGGGCGTCCGGATGCCGAAGAGGCGGCTGACGCCGATCGCAAAGGCGCTGTATCCGGCGAAGTCGAAGAACAGAAAGAGGGTGTATGCGTACATATACAGCCACATGTGGAAGGGATCCCGGAGCGGGGTCAGCGGAACCAACCAGTAGCGGTCGATCAGCTCGGCGAGCACGAACTTGTACAGAAAGCCCTGAGCCACGCGGTAGAACGCGGCGTCCACGCCCGCCGCGTAGGCGGAGCCCGCGGGCAGCGCCGCCAGGTCGCCGGCGAACCGGCGGTAGCGGTCGATGGGTCCGCTGCTGATCGTCGGAAAGAAGAACACGAACGACAGCAGCCCGCCCAGCCCCGGCGCGGCGATGAGCCCGTCCTGCAACGCGACCAACACGTCGACGTACCGGAACGTGAGGTACGAGATGCCCAGGAACCCGGCCGTGGTGCCGAGGATGGCCGTCAGGGCGCGGGTCGCCGCCGGGCTTGCGGACGCGGGCGGCGCGGAGGCCGGCCCCGCCGCCCCGCCGGAGGCCGGGGACGCGGGGGCCGGGGCGGGGCGGCTCGGCGCC
>JAJYVV010000171.1 GCA_021791815.1 Bacillota bacterium
CGGGCATCCTGGGGCGCCTGCACGGCCGTGTCGGCGGTCCTGCGCGGCCCGCCACGCTCGAGGGCCCGAGGGCCCGGCCCCGGGTCCGCCGGCCGCTGGCCCCTGGCCGACCGCGCCCCGCGGTCGCGCTGGCCCCCCGGACCGCCTGTAGGCGGCCCGTGGCGCTCAGCTCCCCCCCCCCCTTGGCCGTCCGACGGCCTCCCGGGCGTCCTGGGCCGTCCTGGGGGCCGTCGCGGCGATCCTCGCGGGGTCGCGTGGGGCCGGCGCGGACCGTCCGGGGTCGAGGGCTCCCACCGGCCCGCGTGGGGAGGGCCGACGGTCCGGCTGTGTCACACTCTGGGCGCATGACACAGGTCACTGATTCTGTCACTCCGCCCGTCCCCGTCCGCGTTGGCCCCCACGGGCGGGTGGTGATCCCCTCCCGGATGCGCCACGCGCTCGGTCTCAACGTTGGCGCGCAGCTCCTCGCGCGCGTCGAGGACGGCCGGCTCATCTTCGAGAGCCGCGAGGCCGAGGTGGGCCGGTTCCTAGGCGCGTGGCGAGCACTCCTGGACCCCGGCCAGGACGCGCAAGCCGCGTTGCGAGCGGCGCGCGATGCGGAGGCCGCGCTCGAAGTCGCGGAGGCCGAGGGGGACGCGGCCGCGATCGCGGCCGCCCGTGACGCGATCCGGCGCACGCAGGGCGGCTGACGGACCCAGCCGCGTGCCCGTCGTCCTCGACGCGTCCGCCTTCCTTGCCTACAACCTCGGCGAGCCGGGGGCGGACGTGGTGGCGGCCGCGCTCCAAGAAGGGGCCGCGATCTCGGCGGTGAACCTCGTCGAGGTGCTGACCTACGTCACCCTGCGGCGACCCGATGTCGCCGCGAAGCTGGCGGTGCAGGTGGACCGTGGCACCGATCCGACCGTGATCACGAGCCTGGGACGCCGCGGCGGCCCGCTCCTGCCGCCATGGCTCGCCGTCGAGCCGTTCACCCGAGCCGACGCGGTGCGCGCCGCGGCGCTCGTGCCCCACACGCGAGCGCAGGGCCTCTCCCTCGGGGACCGTGCCTGTCTCGCGCTCGCCCGTCGGCTCGGCTGGGCCGTCCTCACCGCCGATCGCCAGTGGTCCCAGCTCGACGCCGCGGCGATCGGCGTCGAGGTCCGGCCCATCCGGTAGGGGCAGCACTCCCCCAGGGCCTCCGTCCCCCGGGCCCCGTGCGGCCCCGCGCCTCTCGGGGGCGCCAGCCGCCCGGGCTGTCGGGGTGCGCCCCCGGCCAGGGGCGGACCCGCCTACGCGTGGCCGAGGATGAGCGTCCGCAGCATCCGCACCCACTCCGGGCGCGTCCGTCCATCCGGGGGCGCGGAGGCGCCCCGGGCCATGAGGGCGCCCCAGGCCCGCACCTCCGGCCCGTACCCGGCCGCCCAGCGGCCGAGCCCGGCGGTCAGCACGGCCGTCATCCCCGCGTCCTGCTCGCGCAGCGCGGCCAGCTCGGCGAAGGACCGCTTGCCCGCCCAGGGCGGCTGCGCCGGCCCCCGGTAGGGGCCGGTCCGGCGCGGGGCGGGCGGCTCGATGACCGGGATGCCGAGGAGGGGCGCGGGGCTCCCGCGGGAGAGCGCTTCCGCCTGCCAGAGGGTCCGCGGGACCAGCTCCCCGGGCGCAACCACCCGGTCGGCGCCGACGCGGTGGCCGCGCTTGCGCGTCGGGTCCGGGAGGGCGGCGGCGCGCTGGCGGCGGCGGGCGGCCTGCTGGGCGCGCCGGGCCGGGTCGAGCCGGAGGCGGGCCCGGTAGGCGCGCATGCGGAGGGCGTGGGCGTCGAGGCACGCGTCGCACCGGCAGCCGCGCTGGTAGCCGGTCTCGGTCGCGCATGGGGCTGGCAGGCCGGCCCGGGACCGGCGCTCCCGCCCGGCGGCCGCGCACCACCGGTCGCAGGGGCCGCCGCTGGCGCTCATGAGCGCCAGCGTACGCCGCTCGCGCGTGCCGGCGCCCCGCGCGCGTGAGCGCGGCCACCACCACTGCCACCCCGCCGCTGCTACCCCGCCAATGGGCAGCTCAGCGAAGCGCAAGACGCGTGCGGGGTGGCCGAGGCGGGGCGACATGTATGGGAGCCGATCGCGCCCGTTCCCGCGACGCGTGCGGGGTGGTCAGCCGACCCCGTCGCCCCGGCCGAGCCAGCCGGCCAGCCACCGGAGGCCGGCCACCACCACGGCCAAGAGCCCGACGAGCACCAAGCCGACGGCCAGGGCTGGCCACGTCGCCGCGGCGGCCTCGGGCGCGGCGGCCCGCTCGACGTCGAGCCCGGCCGCGGCCTCGGCCCCAGCGGGCGCCGGGAGCCCCCACGCCTCGGCCCACGCCGCGTCGGCCGCGCGGCACTCAGGACAGGCCCACGGGCTGTGCCGGCAGCGGGGCGGCACGCCCCACACCCGGCGGTTCCACGCCGTCACCGCTCCGCCCGCCGGCGCCACGTGCCGATCGGGCGCACATCGAGCGCCCGGGGCGGCTGACGCGGGGGCGACCGCCGGTCCGCGTCCCGGACCGGCCCCGTCCGCACGGCCGCGGTCGGGACGGGCGCCACGTCCACCCGCTCCCCGCGCAGCTCGGCCGCGCAGTACCCGCACACGGTCGCCGGCCGGCGGACCCGGTGCCCGCACCACTGGCAGGGCCGGAAGGCGGCCGGGAGCCTCACCGGCTGCCACTGCCCGCGGTCGGCCGCATCCTCGACCCGGTCCCACCCGGGCGGGGCGCTGGGGTCGACCCCCCGCCCCCGCTCCGGCGACCGGTTCCCCTGGCCCCTCCGCAGCGGGGGGACCGCCGCCAGGGCGGCCCGCCGCTGGGCAGGGGCCAGCGCGGGGAGCTGCGCCACCGCCCGGCGGACCGCCAGCGTCGCCGGCCCCACCACCCGGCCGGACCCGGCGGCGCCTACCCTGTCCCCCCGTCGCCGTCCCGCGCCACCCGGAGGGCCGCCCATGCCTGCCTGCCCGATCTGCCAGCCGTGGGCGGCCGACGCCGGCTCCGTGTGCGCGGGCTGCGCCGCCATGCTCACGCTGCCGCTCCCCTCACCCGGCCGCTCCCTCCGCGCCGAGGGTCGCCCGGGCGCCGCTCGGCCCGGGCGGGGGCCCGCGCGTCCCGGTGCAACCGGTCCGCCAGGGCGGCGGTGATGGCATCGCTCAGCGCCCCCCGGCCCCAGCCCTCCGCGGCGGCCCGCTCGGCCACGGCCGGTGCGAGCTGGGCCAGGTAGGCGCGCTGGGCGGCGCTCGGCGGCGCGGACCGCCAGGGCCGATCTCGGTCGACGAGCCGGCGACGACCGGCCCGCGTCACGGCATAGCCCACCGCGGCGACCGCCTCCCGCAGGGGCACGGCCCCTGAGGCGGCCGGGTGGTGCCCCCCCGCGTCACAGAGTTCGGGCCGCCAGAGGCCGGAGCCGCCGGGGTCCGGCCGGAGGCAGGCGATCGGCCCGCGCCCGAGGCTCAGCGCGTACAGGCCACCCGGCGTCTCAACCCAGGCGTGCGGCGACCGGCCGATCGGGTCGAGGAGCTGCCAGCGGGGCGGCGGGTGGCCGGCCGTCGGGCTGGGGCTATCCCCCGCCTCGGCCCTGGCCCGGTCGGCCGGGTGACCCGGGTCAGCCGGGTGACCCGGGTCGGCCGGCTCCGCGACGCGCCCCAGGAGCCCGGCCACCGTGAGCTGCGCCGGGTCCGCCGCGTTCGCGTTCCCCACCACGTCCACCACCACCGCGCCCGGCTTGCCGGGCCACGGCCGGAGGGCGCGGCCCAGCATTTGGAGGTACAGCCCGGGCGACTGCGTGGGCCGCGCCATCACCACGCGGGCCAGCTCGGGGAAGTCGAAGCCCTCCGTCAGCACCGCGACATTGACGACACACTCGACCGTGCCCGCCCGCCAGTCGGCGAGCGTCGCCGCCCGGTCGGCGGCCGGCATCGCCCCCCAGACGGCCGCGGCGCGGACCCCCGCGGCGCGGTAGGCCGCGGCCAGGTGGTGCGCGTGGGCCACGCTGACCGCGAACACACAGGCCGGCGCCTCGCGGACGGTCCCGGCCGTCGCAGCGACCAGGGCGGCGGTCACGTCGGGCCGATCCACCACCCCCGCCAGCGCGTCGGGGGCATAGTCGCGGTCCCCGCCCGCCGATCGGGCGCGCACGCCGGCCAGGCGCAGCGGGGCGACCCCCACGCGCTGCCAGCGCAGCGCGGCGAGCCAGCCGCCCGCCTGCATGTCGGCGATGGTCCGCTCGAACGCGCAGCGGCCGACCACGCCGGCCAGCGCCGCCCCGTCGAGGCGATAGGGGGTCGCGGTGCAGCCCACGACGACGAGCCCGGGCGCCGCGGCGGCCAGGTCGGCGACGAGCTGCCCGTAGGTGTTGCGGCGGGTGACGTGGTGGGCCTCGTCGATCAGGCAGGTGAGCACGGGCGGGCCGGCCCCGAGGAGCCGAGCGCGGCTGGCCGCGCGGGCCAACGCTTGCACGGTCGCCACCACCACGGGGCGATCTGGTTCCCACCGGCCCGTGCCGACCACGCCGACCGCGGGCGGGCCGACGGCTGCCGCCACCGCCTCGGTGAGCTGCCCGATCAGCTCGCGGCGGTGCGCCACGACGAGCACGCGGCCCGCGGCCGTCCCCGCGCGCGCCAGCTCGGCCAGGACCGCCGTCTTGCCCGTGCCCGTCGGCAGCGTGAAGTAGGTCCGGTGGGGCGGCTCGGCCACGGCCCGCCGGACGTGGGCCAGGGCGTCGCGCTGGTAGTCGCGCAGCGTGGCCCGGCCGCAGCGGGGGGCGGACCGCGGTCTAGAACCGGTCATAGCGGGCCACAACCGCGTTGAGGATCGCAGTGCATTCGGCGTGAGCCCGGGGCGGCAGGATGCACGCGGCGCTGTAGTCGCCGTCCGTAGGACGTCGGTGTCCCTGGATGATCGTTGTCCATCGCGCGAACAGCACCACGCCGTTGTCGGGATACGGCCCCCGACTCGGCGATGGCGGAATCTCGAACGCGACCGCCGTGCGGGTGAGCACGTACGTGGACTCGCCGGGGATCAGTCCCGTCGGCGGCCCTACGGGGTCCAAATTGCATGCCGCGCGAAAGTACGGGCAGGCTGCGAACTCGATGCATCCCTGGCAGGCTTCATCGGTTCCCAGGGTCACCCCGAGCTTGAGCGCAGCGTACCCCTCCCCAGCCCGCCGTTCCGTCGCCGGAAAGATCCGAAGGTTGGCGCCCCCATCCGCGTACACGATGCCGGAGCAGAGCCACCCGCGGGGTCCGAGCACACGCAGCCCCGGCCGTGCATGGCCAGCCGACTGCACGTACAGCGCGAGCGCGCCGGCGGTCGAGCGCGGCACGACCACCATCGTCGTCGTCGGGACGATCGGTCGCGGCGGTCCCATTCCGTCGATCCCGAAACTCGTCGGACATGCGATGGTCGGGAGGCGGACGGCGACACCGGTCGCCGCACGCTGACCGACCACGGTCGCCGTTGTGAGGGCCAGGGTCAGAGCGAGCCCCAGCACGCCGACGGCTGTCAGCCGTCGGCGCCCGGCGGTGCGTCGTGCAGTCATCGCGCCATCCTCCGTATCTGTGCGCCTAGAACCCCGGCCGAATGGTCAGGTCGAGGTCGTCGCCGAAGTCCGCGAGCGTCCCGCCGCCCGACTCCCGGGCGGCCCGCTCGACCCGCCGCAGCGCGGCGTCGCTCAGGCCCGCGAACGTGCCGCCGCCCTCCCGGATGTACGCCGCGGCCCACGCCTCCCCGAACGCCCGCCCGGCGTCCGCCGACCGGCCCTCGCGCAGCGCCCGCACCACATGCCGCATCGCCGTCTCGGGGACGTAGACGCCGGGGATCGCCCGGGCGCGGAGGTAGTCCGGCCCGCCGAAGCCGACCGACCCGCGCAGGTCCACCGTCACCCCGCGCGTCCGCCACGCCTCCAGCACGTCCCGGAGCTGGGCCGTGGACGCGGCCCCGGCCAGGCGGGCGCGGGAGGCCGCACTCGGCTGGCGCAGGCCCCCCTCCCACCGGCGCAGGTTCTCAGCCGCAGTCTTGTAGGCCCGCGTGGCCGGCCCCGCGCCCCCGGCCAGCTCCCGCGTCAGCGCCCGCCGGTCCCCGCGGAAGGCCCGCATGGCACCCCGGAAGCCCAGCGTCTGCGGCCGGTCCACCGACGCGAGAGCCGCCGCCACCAGCGCGACCTCAAGGCTCGCCATCGGCTGCCCCCCGGGCCGCCTGGCCTGCCGCCCGCACCGCCGCGATGGCGCCGCGCATGGCGAGCCCGTCCTCGAACGGGCCGGCGAACGCGGCCGCCACGGCCGCGCACGGCACGCTCCCCTTGGCGGCGAAGGCGCCGGGCCCGTCCCCGATCGGCAGCTGCGCGGCCCGGCCCGCCGCCGCCGCATCGGCCAGGGGCGAGGCCACGCCCACCGCGTCGACCTCGACGAAGACCGGCCGCCCCCGCATCCGGGCGATCGCCGCGGCCAGCCGCACCCGGTTCTCGGCGACGACGAAGTGCCGCGCCTCGGGCCGCCAGCACGGGTCCGCCGGCGTCCCCCCCCGGCGCCCCAGCCCCCCGATGCCCTGCTTGTAGAAGAGGCCGACGATCCGCTCGGCGGTGGCCCGCACCGCGTCGGGGTGGTCGCCGTAGACCACGGCGTCGCGGGCGCGCCGGAGCTGCGCGATCACGGGGTCGAGCCACCGGTGGGCGGCCGGGTACACGAACGCCGCCTCGATCGGCGGCAGGCCGCCGTGCTTGCGGGCCCACTCCGCCGCCGGGGTCGCCAGCCAGCGGTGCGGGTCGCCCCCGGTCGGGACGCACGGGTCGAACGTCCCTGGGTCCGCCACCGGCCACCTCGCCAGGAAGTACCCCGCCGGCAGCGGCCCGGCCCCGAGCGCCCCCCGGGCGTCGGCGTCGAGCGCCACCGCCGGTCCCACGGGCAGGCAACAGCCGTTGGCCGCCGCGGCGTAGGCCATCCGCCGGTCGAGCGTGTGCAGGAAGGCCCCATCGGCGGCCTCGAGGGGGCGCGCCCAGGCCGGCTCCCACTCGATCGCCCCGTCGCGGGCCGGCGGGCAGGGGTCGGCCGGCGTCCCCGCCAGGTGCTTGCGGTAGGCCGGCGTCCGTCGGAGCGCCGCCCGAAAGGTCCGCTGCGGCGAGCCCTGCCACGGGAGCCCGGCCGCCGCCAGCGCGGCCAGTGCGGCCGCGACGGTCGGGCCGTCCCGGGGCACGCGCGGGAGGTCGGCCGTGTACGGCCACACGTCGAGCGCGATGCACCGGCCGCCGGGCAAGCGCACGCCGAGATAGGGGGCGAGCCCCTGCCCGCGCCCCGTGAACCGCCAGCCCGCCGGCAGCGCCGCCCACGGGTGGGCCAGGTCATGCGCCCGGCCCCGCCAGGCGCGGACCCCGGGCCAGGCGGGGGGGGCGCCGACCGCGACGCACGCCGCCGGGTCGGCCACGATCACCCGGCCGACG
>JAJYVV010000172.1 GCA_021791815.1 Bacillota bacterium
CGGCAGGTCGTCTGTCGCGGCCACGGCCTGCTGCACCGCGTCGGGCACAGCGCCGAGGCGCAGGGTGAATACCTTCAGCAGATCTGCCCGGGCCTGGCCCAATTCGCCCTCCTGCCGGCCCTCCCGCCGACCCTCCTGCCGACCCTCTTGCCGGCCCTGCTCCAGGCCCTTCTCCAGACCCTCCCGGACGAGATCCTCGAACAACTCCTGGCCCACCACCGGCATGCCCAACAACCCCCTCCGCGCCCACTCGCGCTCCGCGGGCGTCTCCAGGTCGCCGTATCCCAGACACAGCATCGTGGGCGCGCGCGCGGCGTTTGGCCGCGATCCCCGCACGATACGTGTCCGCGAGCCACCCTGGCCAGCGAGCCTCTGCGGGCACGGTTCAGGGCGGCGGGCGGCCCCTCCACGGCATGGAGGGGCCGCCCTGGCGAGTCAGCCTACCGTGCCCGCCACTCGCCGGCCAGGGCGAGGCTGGCGCTGTCTCGCGGACACGTATCTCGTCCGTCACGTGGCCAAAGAGCCCGTATGCCCCCAGGTACCGGCAGCTTGCCGTCGCGGTACATTCGCCATGCGGCTTGGTAGCGGATGCCCTGCTCCTTCACCCATGCGCTCCGTTTCATGCCTTCAGTATACCATACCAGATATCATACGTAGATGTACCAGGTCAACAGCTGACGCCCCCCGGGCGCACTCCCCGGGGCGGAGTACCGGGGCGATGACCGGGGTCCTGCCGGGCCCCGCGGTCCCGTCGGGCTCGCGCGGCAGAACGCCGCGGGACGGTCCGTCGATCCCCGCCGGCCGTCGCCAGCGCCGCCGGCGCCCTTGCTCAGGACACCCCCGGGACGCGGCCCAGGAGGCCGAGCAGCCGGTCGGGCCGGTTCGTGGAGATGCCGTCCGGCTGGAGCGCGATGGTGGCACGCTGATCCTGCTCGGAGTCCGGGTTCCAGGCGCGGATCTCCAGGCCAAAGGCGTGCGCGGCGGCCACGACCTCTGCCGTGAGGAAGCGGAACTGCACCCCCATCGCCACGGCGCCGGCATCCCGCGCCACCGCCGCGGAAGCCGCGTCGGCCCGGGAGAAGATGGCGCCCGTGCGGGCCGCCGCCTCCAACCGGCGCACCTCGTCGATCCGCGTCAAGTCGAAGCACGTGAAGGTGACGAGGGACAGGAGATCGCGGCGCGCCACCGCCGCCAGCGCGGGCGCGGCCGTACCCGCGCCCTTGAGTTCCAGGAGGAGCCGCATCCGGGCGCCGGCCACCACCTCCAGGACCTCGTCCAGGGTGGGCACCCGTTCGCCTTGCCCGGCGTCGAGCGCGCGCACCTCGGCGAGGGACTTGAGGGCGATCGGCCCGGTGCCGTCGGTCGTGCGGTCGACCCGCTCGTCGTGCATGACGACCAGATGCTCGTCCCGCGTCCGGTGCACGTCGCACTCCACCCGGTCGACGCCGAGCGCGATGGCGTGGCGGAAGCCCAGCAGGGTGTTCTCCGGGAGGATGCCCGCACAGCCGCGGTGGCCGACGACTTCCATGGTCCGGTTGTACCACGCCGGCCGCCGCCCCGTCCTGGGTCCCGCGGCGTGGCCGTTCATGGCGCCGCAGCAGCGCCGCTGCGCCGATCCGCAGCCCGCAACCGGCGCAGAAGGGAAGCAGGTCCGCGTCGCATACCGCGTCCACCGCATACCGGTGCCCGAGACGGTCCACGAGCCGGCGCACCCAATGCCGCAGCGGCGGTACGGCGGCAGCACCTCCAGCAGCGTGAGGTGGGCGCAGGGCACGCCGTCGCTGAGGGCGGCGGCAAAACCCACGGCCCGGCCGCCGCGCGGCGGCCCCCCGGATTCGCCAGAACGGCCGGTGCGGCCCTGCACGCGGGCGGCGCTTGCGCGACGGCCTCCCCCTGGACACGGAGGCCGCACGGCACGCAGATCGCGCCGTCCATACGGCTGGCCACGGGGTATACTCGAACCCGATGCCCGCGGCGCCCAGCGGCGCGGGTGGAAGGGCGGATGGGGCGTGGGGTCGGGGCTGCCGCACTACGTGCAGTGGGGACCGGTCTCCATCACGATCCCCAACCTCGTGGTCCTGGGACTCATGATCGTCGTCTTCGCGGCGGCGCTCGTGCTGCGGCTGCCCGAGGAGAAGCCGGGCTCGGACCACGCCCGGGGCGCCCGCGATGCCTAACATGACGGGCTCCTTCCGGCGGTGGCTGTCCACGGTGATCACCGCCGAGGAGCTCCTGCCGGAGGAACTTCCCGAATACACGCGGTCCTTCGTCTACATGTTCGGGGCGCTCACGCTCGGATCCTTCATCTGTCTGGTGGCTTCGGGGTTCACGCTGGCCCTGTTCGGGCCGGAATGGTGGCATCTGTCCTCGGTCGGTCACTTCGTCAACAGCATCCACTTCTGGAGCGTGCAGTGCTTCTTCTTTTTCATGGTCCTGCACCTGTGGGCGCAGTTCTTCATGGCCGCCTGGCGCGGGGGCCGCCGACTCACCTGGGTCGTGGGCGCGCTGCTGTTCGTGTCGTCGATCATCGCCGCCTTCACGGGCTACCTGTCGCAGCAGAACCTCGACTCGCAGTGGATCGCGGTGCAGGGCAAGGATGCGATGAACGCCATCGGCATCGGGGCCTTCTTCAACCTCCTCAACTTCGGCCAGATGTACAGCATCCACATCGCCATCATGCCGGCGGTGATCGCGGCCCTGATCACCGTGCATCTCATCCTCGTCCGGCGGAAGGGCCTCGTCCCGCCGCTCGCCGACGACGCCGCCCGCGAGGGGGCGCCCCATGCGCGGTGAACTGGCATCGGACACGCGCAAGCCCCGGATGAAGCCGTACGATCTCGTCCGGGAGGCGCTCTCCGCCCTGGTCGCGGTGGTGCTGCTGGTCACCGTCCTGGCGGCGGTGTTCTCCTCGCCCGACGAACCGCCGCTGACCATCCGCGGGTACGCCACGTCCAGCCCCGTCGCATTCCTCCGGACAGCCCTGGGGGAACTCGACGGCACCGGCACCATCGCGTCCTACGGGCCTCCCTACAACGACGGCACCGGCTCCCTGCAGGCCATCGGCCCGATCTCGCCCCAGCGCTGGGCCGGCGTGCGCATCCCCATCGACACGGCGCGGACGTTCATCCTCGACCCGTTGCAGGCGGTGGCGCCGGTGCAGCCGGGCGTGGCGGCGGCCCTGGCGCAGTTCACCTCGGCGTCCCTCTCCCAGCAGGCCGCGTGGGAAAAGGCCTACGGGGCCGCCCTCGACGCCGCCTCCTCGCCGACCGCCGTCCCGGCGGCGCCGCCGGCGGCGGGTCCCGTCGGGGTGCTCCTGCCGGACCTCCTCCAGATCGCACAGGTGGGCGGCTTGGACGGCCTGCTGCTCGCGAGCGGCAGGTTCTACGTGACCGACTACACCCGACCCTTGCTGTTCCTGTCGGGGGACGCCCTGAACACGCAGGCGCAGCGGCTCCACCTGCTGAGCACCCAATGGGGCATGATGAACGAGACGGGCAACTATCCGGGCGCGGTGTGGCTGTGGCTCTATACGCTGTGGTACCAGGTGCCGCCGTTCTCGACCTCTTCGGCCGGCGACCTGATGATCATGGGCATCATGGGCATCCTGACGCTCGCCTTCATCCTGACGCCCTGGATTCCGGGGGTGAACCGCCTCCCGCGCGTCGTGCGCATCTACCGGCTCATCTGGAGGGACTGGTACCGGCGGTGAAGGCGCGGGGCGCTGCGGTGGCCGGCCTGTGGCTCACCTTCTACGCCGTGGCGGGATCGGGCGTGGGCGTGCTGGGCTTCGGCCTCCTCTGGTCGGGCTTGGCGGGCCTGGCCTGGGCCCGAGCCGCGTTCGGGCTGGCGCTGGTCCTGCTCGGCCTCGACCGGGCCGGTGCGGCCCTGAACGCATCGGTGCTGGCGCGGAGGGCCAGGCGCGGCGCGTGACCCCGCGTGCATGGCCGTCTTCCGGCCGTATGCGGCAGAAGCGGCGTCCAGGCCACACACCGTTCCACGGGTGCCGCGGCCTGGGTCGAGCCGGCCGCACCCGCCCAAGGCCCGAGGGCGCCTGATAGACTCTGGGCGTGATGCCTTCGGCGGACGCGGTTCCGGTGCTGGTCCTCACGGGCTCCGTCGGGGTCGGCAAGTCCACGGTCGCCGACGCCGTGTCCGAGCTGCTCCAGTGGGATCACGGTATCCCCCACGCCCTGGCCAACCTCGACGCGTTCCGGCGGGCGTCCCCGGCGCCGGAGGACGATCCGTTCCACATGGCGCTGGGTTTCCGCAACCTCGCGGCGGTCTGGGGCAACTACCGAGCGGCGGGGGCCCGCTGCCTTGTGGTCGCCAGCGTCATGGAGGACGGAAGCGACGTCGCGGGGTTGCGCGGCGCCGTGCCAGGGGCCCACGTGTTCCTCGCCCGGCTCGTCGCGCCGCTGGAGGTCATCCACGCCCGCCTGCGGCACCGTGAGACGTCCGCGGAATCTCTGCGCTGGCACCTCGAGCGCTCGGCCCACCTGGTGCGGGCCATGGCGGACAAGGGCGTGGGCGACGCCGTGGTCGACACGGCCGGCAGGGACCCCGCGGCGATCGCCCGGACCGTCGTGGATCGGTGGGGCGTGGTGGAGTGGTATGCGGCCGGGCGGGGCCCAGCGTGAACGTCGGCACCCTTCAATCCAGTGCCGCCGGCAGCCCGGTATGGCACATCTCCACGGCATCGTCGAACCGGCGGAGGACGTCCACCACCGCGGCCGGTGGCCCGGGCAGGATGACGCGGTAGTCCCGCTCGCCCCACGCCTCGCGCACCGGAAACGCGAGGCGCTCGGCATCGACGGCGAACTGGGCGTCGATGCCGGCTTTGTTGCCCCGCGCGTCGACCCGGATCCACCCCCCGGCCCGGGCCAGGTAGAGCGCGTTGAGGCCATGCAGCACGTGGCCGTCCTCGGGCCGGTCGCCCGCGGCCAGGCGTTGATAGCACAGGCCGGCGGGAATGCCCATGGCCCGCAGGAGCGCCGCGAGCAGGTGCGACTTCGCGTAGCAGATGCCGTGGCCCTGGATCAGGACCTCCGATGCGCTGGCCGTCACGCGCCGCTCCTGCACGTCCATGGAGTGGGCGATGCCATCGCGGACGAAGCGGTACGCCTCGCGCGCCGCTTCGACCTCCCCGTGCGCGCGGGCGCAGAGCTCGGCCGCCCGAGCCTCGATGGCCGGATGGTCGTGGTCGATCCATGGGGACCGGCCCAGGTAGGCGTCGAGCGCAAACGGCGTGGTCAGGGTGGGCACCGGCCTCGCACCCCCGGTCGGCGGATGGGCGCGGCCAGACGGGGACCGCCGCACCCCGCGCCGGTGTGGCGCGCGGCCCCCGGACGTGGACCGGCGCAACGGCCCTGCATTCGCGGAGTCGCCCCGCTCCCCTCCGCAGCCCCGCCGAGGCGCGCCGGGGAACGGCGCTCGGCATTGACAGGCCTGAGACGGCCGCATACCGTCGCCGCGGGCGCCGCCCCGACGGCCGCAGCGGACGGGGCAGCCCGCACCCGGGGACCATCGATGGGAGCGGACCGGGCCTGCACGCCGCCCTCGATGTGCGTTCCGCCCCACGGATGCGTGCCCGCGCGTGGTCCCGCGCCGCGACGGCGCGCGGGGGATGGCCCGTCGCTTCGGCCTACGCGCTCTTGCTGTGGGGTCTGTCGCTGCTGCGCTACCACCTCTGGCTCGCCCACGGCGACGACCTCGGCCTGTTCCAGCAGGGCCTGTGGCTTCTCGCCCGCCGCGGCCCCCTCGCGCCCTCCTCCTACACGGGCCATCCCATCCTCGCCGACGCCGCGTCCTGGGTGCTGGTCCCGCTGGCCGCCGTGTACGCGGCGGGCGGCGTCGCGGCGCTGCTCGCCGTCCAGGCGGTGGCCTTCGCCTCCGGCTACCCGCTCCTTCTCGCGGTGGGCAGGGCGATGGGCCTGGAGGAGGGACCCGGGCGCGTCGTCGGCTTCCTCTACCTCCTCTACCCGACGGTGGTGGGGGCGGCGCTCTACGACTTCCATCCCGACGCGCTGGCGATCCCCGCCGCCCTGGGAGCGGTGTGGGCCGTCGAGCGGCGGCGGGCCGCGCCCTACGCGGCGTCGCTCCTCGCGCTCCTGCTCGTCAAGGACACGGCGGGCCTGGCCGCGGTCGGGCTCGGCGTGGCCCTCGCCTTCCGCCGGAGGTGGCTGTGGGCGGCGGCGACCGCCGTGGCCGGGGCCGCCGCGGCGGGCTTCGACGTGGGCTTCGCCATCCCACGCCTCGCTCATGCGGTCATGGTCCAATGGCCCCTCGTCTACGGGTACCTCGGAGCGACGCCGGCGGAGGGCGTGCGGCGGCTCGCGACCCACCCGTGGCTCCTCGCCCTCTGGGCCCGCCGCCTGCGTTCCTGGGAATACCTCGTGTGGCTCCTGGGTCCCCTGGCGGTGCCGCTCGCCGCGGCGCGCGGCCGGGCGCTGGCGAACGCGTGGTGGCTCCCCTGGGCCGCGGTGGTGGAGGCCAACCTCCTCGGCCAGGTCCCGTCCCTATCCTCGCCCTTCGACGAGTTCGCGGTGCTGACGGTCCCGTTCGCCTTCGCCGCCGTGCTCGCGGGCCTGGCGGCGCGCCCAGTGCCGGGGGTCGGCGGGCGGCGGGAGGCCCCGCCGGCACCCCGAAAGCCGCTCGCCGCGGCCCTCGCGCCGGCGCTCCTCTTCTTCGCCGCGTTCGCCGTCCAGCAGATCCACAGCTACTGGCTGCACGGCCCCGCGGCGCGGGGGGCGCTGCGCGCGGCGGTCCGCTCGATCCCGCCGGGGGCACCCGTGGGAGCCCAGGATTTCGTGCTGCCGCACGTCGCCGACCGACCGCAGGAGTGGCACCTGGCCACCCTCCTCCGCGGGCAGCCCTTCCCGACAGGCACCTACGTCGTCCTCTACGCCGCGGACCCGGACCCCCCCGATTCGGCGGCGCTTCCGCGGGTGGCGGCCGCGCTCGACGTCCCCGGCGCCGCCGCCCCCGTCTTCGCGCGCGACGGCGTGCGCGTGGTGTTGTTGCTGCGGCCGTTGGCTCTTGGACCGGCCGGCGGTTCGGCGGGCCGCTGACGCGCGGCCGCGTTCCCGCACGGCCATGCCTCGCCCACGCCGCTCCTCTGTGCTTTTGCCTTCTTGCCCACATCCTCACAGTTCCTTGATCCCCACTTAACGGCGCCTTCATGGCCGACCCCTAGGCTCGGCGCGGCCCCGGACCGTCCGGGAAGCGCCGCGCGCCCCCGCGGTTCGTCAGGGAGGCGGTCCCTTGGTCGGTGCCGCCGCGCCTCGCCGGGGTGGCCCCGGCCGTTCCCCCCAGCCGGGGCGGCGCCGCCGGTTGCGCCGCGGCGCCGCGGTGGGCGCCGTCGTCGCGGCGCTG
>JAJYVV010000024.1 GCA_021791815.1 Bacillota bacterium
CGCTGGCCGCGACGTCCGCCGGCACCGGCCAGCTGATCGCCCGGGCGCGCGCCCTTGGCGCGCGGCGCATCTGGGTGGCGCTCGGCGGCAGCGCCTGCACGGACGGCGGCAGCGGCCTGCTTCGCGCCCTGGGGGCGGGCTTCCTCGACGCGCGGGGGCGGCCGCTCCCCCCGGGCGGCGCCGCGCTGCGCGACCTCGCCCGCGTCGACCTCGGCGCGCTCCGGGCCCTGGGCGACACGGCGTGGACCGCCCTGGTCGACGTGCGCAACCCCCTGCTCGGCCCGGAGGGAGCGGCGGCGGTGTACGGGCCGCAGAAGGGCGCGGGTCCCGCGGAAGTCGCGGCCCTCGAGGCGGGGCTGGCCCGGCTGGCCGAGGTCCTGGAGGCCTCCGGGGCGCCCCGGGCGCGCGAGCTGCCCGGCGCCGGCGCCGCCGGCGGCTGCGGGTACGGGCTGGCGGCCGTCCTGGGGGCGGAACTGCGTCCCGGGGCCGAGGTCGTGTGCGGCGCGGTTGGACTCTCGGAGCGCCTGCGGCAGGCCGACCTCCTGGTCACGGGCGAGGGGCGCCTCGACGCCCAGACGGCCTTCGGGAAGGCGCCGGCCGCCGCCGCGGACCTCGCCGCGGAGGCGGGGGTGCCGGCCGTGGCCCTCGCGGGGGAACTGGGTCCCGGCTGGGAGGACCTGCTCCAACCGCGGGGGCCCCTCACCGCGGCCCTCTGCCTGGCCCCCGGGCCCCGCAGCCGGCCGGCCGCGCTGCGCGCGACCGCGGCCGACCTGGCGCGCGCGGCCGCCACGGCGGTGCGGCTGGTCCGGGCGGGGGCGGCCCGGGCCCCTACGTGAGGTCCGCCGCGACCGCGTCCGCCTCGGCGGCGGCGCGGTCGATCGCCTCCAGGACGAAATCGATCTGGTCGGTGGTCGCCACCGCGGGCGGCATGACGCGGAGCACCTTGGGCCGGTTGAGGGAATAGACGACCAGCACGCCGGCGTCCAGCAGGCGGCTGATGAGCAGGCCGCCCGCCCCCTCGCTCCGCAGGTCGATCCCCCAGAGCAGGCCGCGCCCCCGCACGTCCACGATGCTCGCCCGATGCCCCGCGGCGATCTCGTGCAGGCCGCGGTCCAGGCGCTGCCCGATCGCCCGCGCGCGCTCCAGCAGGCCCTCGAGGGCGATGCTCTCCAGGGCCGCGACGCCGGCCGCCGCGGCGAGGGGGCTGCCCCCGAACGTCGACGTGTGCAGAAACGGCGCCTCGTCGAACGGCGCCCAGGCCTCCGGGGTCGCGACGAAGGCGCCGAGGGGCATGACCCCCCCGCCCAGGGACTTGGCCACGGCCATGACGTCCGGGGCCACGCCCTCCTGCTCCGCCGCGAACATGGTGCCCGTGCGCCCGACCCCGGTCTGCACCTCGTCGAAGAGGAGCAGCGCCCCGTGCTCGTCGCAGATGCGCCGGGCCGCGGCGAGGTATCCGGGCGGGGGCAGCACGACCCCCGCCTCTCCCTGGATCGGCTCCAGCAGCACGGCGGCCAGGCCCCCGGGCGACCCGGCCGCGTCCGCCGCCGCCGCGGCCAGGGCCGCCGTGTCGCCGAAGGGCACGTGGCGGAAGCCCGGCACGAGCGGGCGGAACGGCTCGCGGTACATCCGCTTTCCGGTCGCGGACAGGGCGCCGAAGGTCTTGCCGTGGAAGGCGTCGTCGGCCGCGATCACGTCCTCGCGGCCCGTCGCCGCCCGGGCGAGCTTGAGGGCGCCCTCCACGGCCTCCGCCCCCGAGTTGCAGAAGAAGCTGTACCGCAGGGCACCCGGGGCGCAGTCGGCGAGGCGCTCCGCCAACTCCACCTGGGGCAGGTGCGGCAGCAGCCGCGTCGATTGCGCGAGCAGCCCGGCCTGTCTCCGCACGGCCTCGACCACGCGCGGGTGGCTGTGGCCGTGGAAGAACATGCCGTACCCCCCGCACTCGACATACTCGTTGCCGTGCACGTCGCGGACGACCGCGCCCGCGGCCTCCCACTCGAGCGTCGTCATGCCCATGAACCGCAGCATGCGGGCGAAGGCCGACCCGGTGTACCGCTCCATGCGCAGGACGGCGGCGGCGGCCGTCGCCTCGGGGTCCGCGGGAAGGGGCTGGGTCCATGCCGGACTTCCAGGCACTCGGCGCAGGCCCGCTCCATCCATCGCTGCCGCCTCCCAGCCTCGGGACCGCGAGCCACGCCCCGCGCACCCTCGCGCGTCAGGCCTCGCAGAAGCGTTCCAGTTCGCCGAAGAAGTCGGGAAACGTCTTGCCGACCACGCCCGGATCGCCGACGGCCACGCCCGGCCGCCGCAGGCCGGCGACGGCGAAGGCCATGGCCACGCGGTGGTCGCCGTGGGGATCGATGACCGCGGGAGGGCCGCCCGCCACGGCGTCCAGCGGCCACACGGTGAACCCGTCCTCGCGTGCCTCGAAGCGGCCGCCGAGCCGGCGCACCGCGTCCGCGGCGGCGGCGATCCGGTCGCTCTCCTGCAGCCGGATGTGGGCCACGCCGCCGACGGAGGTCGGCCCGTCGGCGAACAGGCCGAGGGCCGCGACGGTCAGGGCCTGGTCCGAACAGCCCCCGAGGTCCCACTCCCCCGCCCGCAGGCGGCCGCCGGGCGGCCCGGCCACGACCGCGCCGCCTCCGGCCTCGCGGACGGCGCACCCCATGGCCTCCAGGACGCCGAGCAGGGCCGCGTCGCCCTGCAGGCGGCTGCGGCCGACCCCCGGCGTGCGCACGCGACCGCCGGTGATCGCGGCGGCCGCCCAGAAGTACGCGGCGGACGAGGCGTCCGCCTCCACGGCGTACTCCCGCCCCCGGTAGCGCGCCCCGGCCGGCACCGCGTACCCGTCGCCGTCCGCCAGGGGCGCGGCCTCCACGCCGAACTCGGCCATCATGGCCGCGGTCATCCGCACGTACGGCAGGTCGGAGCGGCGGCTCTCGAGCCGAAGCACCGCGGGTCGCCGGGCGAACGGGGCCGCCATGAGCAGGCCCGAGGCCGTCTGGCTCGTCTCGTCCGCCGGCACGCGGAGCAGGCCGCCCGCGAGCGCGCCGGCGCCGTGGATGACGAAGGGCAGGTTGGGCCCACCGTCGACGCGCACGCCCTGGGCGCGCAGCAGGTCGGCCAGCCCGCCCATGGGCCGCTCGCGCATCCGGGCCGTCCCATCCACCCGGTACACCCCGGTGCCGAGGGCCAGATACGGGCAGAGGAAGCGGGCGGTGGTCCCCGACAGCCGGACGTCGATGTCGGCGGACGGGCCGGCCGGTCCGCCGCCCCGGCCCTCGACCGTGATCCGCTGGGCAGCGGGTTCGGCGTGGACGGCCACCCCGGCCGCGCAAAGCCCCGCGGCGCACGCGGCGCTGTCGTCGCTCCACAGCGCCCCGCGCAGGACCGTGCGCCCGGAGGCCAGCGCGCCGAGGACGAGGGCGCGGTTGGTCAGGCTCTTGCTTCCCGGCACGCGGGCCGTACCGTCCGGGCGGCGGCCGGGCGGGAGCGAGGGAACGGGCCTCGGTGCCGCCCGCGTCCCGTCCATGCCGCACCCCCTTGGTCGCAGCGCCGCATGCGGCCCGGGCCGGATCCCGTCAGGCCCCCCCGGTTGCCGGCGCCGGGGCCCCGTTCGGGGTCGAACCCGCTCCCGCAGCGTTTCCGCCCGCCGCGGGGGCCTCCTGCATGGCCCGCAGCACGAGCACCGCGGCCTCCGCCCGGTCCAGGGGCGCGTCCGGGCGCAGCAGGCCGGTGCCCGCATCGCCCACGATCAGCCCCATGTTCAGCGCCGTCGCGAACCAGGGCGCGTCGGCGCCGGCCGCGGCCAGGCCGTCGGGATAGGTCTCGAGGAGCGCCTCCGCGCTGGGCGGCGGCAGCGCGGCCCACCCGAACGCCCGCACCGTCCACGCCGCGGCCTCCTCGCGGGTCACGGCCTGGTCGGGCAGGAACGCCTGGCCCGCCGCGTATCCGGGGAGAGCGCCCACCACGGCCGCGACGAACGGCGCCTCCCAGGAGGTCGCGGGCACGTCGGGCGGGAGCGCGGAGCCCGGGGCCGTGCGGTACAGCAGGGACGGGAGCGCACTGGCCAGGATGCGGGCGAACTGCGCCCGGGTCACGGGGGCGTCCGGCGCGAACGTTCCGTCGGGGAACCCTCCGGCGATCCCCGCGCGCACCGCGGCCGCGACGTCTGCGCGGGCCCAGGAGTCCAGGGTGTCCGGGAACACGCCGGAGATGCGCGGCACGGGCACGAACGCGGCGTTGCGGTAGAACCGCAGCGGCCCCGAGAGGTAGTAGGTCGGCGAATCGGCCTCGATCTCGGCGCTCCCGCCGGCGGGCACGTCCACCGTCCCCGACCAGCCGGCCCCGGGCTCCAGGGTCGCGAGCGGGGCGGCCGCGCCCGGCACGTCGACGGTGTAGGGGCCGCCGACCGCGTTGGCGTCCAGGGACACGGAGACCGCGACCTGGGGGGCGGAGGTGAAGAACAGGGCCTCGAAGTCGCCCATCACCGCGTTCGGCCACGGCAGGCTCCACTGGATCCAACCGGATTGCTGGAACGGCGAGCTCGCCCCCGAGGAGAACCCCAGGCCGCGCAGCAGCGCGAGCAGCGCCGACGCCTGCTGGGCGGTCGGCGGGTCGCACGCCGCCTGGTACCCGAGGATGTCGTCCGGCCCGTCGAAGAGCGAGGCGACGTCCTCGGCGAAGCATTCCGGCGTCTGCTGCGCCCAGGGGTACAGGGCGGGGTCGTGCCACTGCAGGCCCCGCATCGCCAGGTAGTTCTCCCAGAAGGCCGAGAGGGGGCGTGTCCCGCCCGCGGAGGTGTAGATGGAGTCGTAGCCCCCGAAGCGGAAGTGGATCGCGTGGCCGAGCTCATGCTCCAGCACGTGGGGCAGGTCGATGGACGCATCCGCCCCGATCCAGATGCGGATCTCCGGGCCGATGACGTCGGTGAGGCCGTACTCCTGCGGCATGTCATACGGCATGAGCATGATCCGGTCCCCGGCGAAGAGGGCGGCGGGGAGGTCCAGGCTGTCCAGGATGGACGCCACCTGGGCGGGCGTGATGGTCGTCGGAACGAGCGCCGGGTCGATGTAGTCGCCGGCGTCGCGGTATCCGAGGTCGGACGCCGCGGGGTACGGCTGGGCGGACTGCACGCCCAACTCGGCGAGGATGGCGTTCTCCCGCGCCCATTGGGCCAGGTCGAGCGCGTGGGCGACGGCGCTGGGCCCCGGAGGGTACACGATGACGCCGTCCGGCTCCAGCTGCCCCTCCGCCTCGTAGACCGCCGCCCGGAGGTCCGCGATCGCCAGCCACTGGTTGTAGAGGTCGGTCAGGCTGGCCGTGCCGGCGCCGAGCGCCGCGGAAAGGGCCTGCTGGTCGCGGCCCAGCCAGGCCTGCGCCCCGAGGGGCGCGCCGTAGAAGAGGTCGATCGTCGACCCGGACCCCACCGCGGCCCCCGCCGATGCCGCATTGTCGCCGGACCAGGCGCCGCCGGCCGGCGCGCCGCCCGCGGGCGGCGCCGGCAGGGCGGCGGATGCGGCGGTCGACGAGGAGCCCGGCGCGGGCGAGGGGGCGGACGGCGGGGTCGAGACGGAAGCCGGCGGGGCCGCCGCGAGCGCCGCGGCCGCCGGCGCCCCGGCGGCCAGGACCGCCAGGAACGCGGCGGCGAGGGCCCGCGACGGCGGAGCGGCGGGCCCCGCCCCATGGATGGATGCGCCGCCCGCGCGCCTGCCGGATCGAGGGCCGAGGCGAGTGAACGGCCGCACGTTTGCCTCCCGCGCAGAGGGACCGGCGGCGTGGGGCCCCGCGCCGCGGGGGCGCCGGAGGCTCCGGCGCAGGCCGACACTTGGCGCGCAGGGATGCAGTCTCCTGCAGCCCACCCCCACCCGGCGGGAAATCGCACCCGCGCGCTCCCGTTGTCGCCAATCCGGCACGCGGCCGCCGCCGGCACCGCCCGCCAGCCCCGGCAGGAGTCGGGGCGGCCGCAGCCAATTGTCAACCCACACGTCGCGCCGGAGGTTGACATCTTGCGCCTGCGGCACCTGACCCTGGCGGCGCTGCTCGCGGCCGTGACGGCCGTCTGTTCGCTCCTCGCCATCCCCAACCCGCTCGTGCCGGGCGTGCCCTTCACGCTGCAGGTCCTGGCCGTGTGCCTGACCGGGATGCTGCTTCCGCCCGGCTTCGCGGCCGCCGCCCAGGTCGTCTACCTGCTGCTGGGCGCGGTCGGGATCCCGGTGTTCGCCGGCGGCGCGGCCGGGGCCGGCGTCCTGGTGTCGTTGACCGGGGGGTTCCTCTGGGGCTATCCGCCCGCCGCGGCCGCGTGCGCCGCCATCGCGGGGCCGCGGCCGTCCTGGGCCCGGCTGATCTCCGGCGGGGTCGCCGCCATCCTCATCGTCTACGCGTTCGGTTTCGCGGGCCTCGTGGCCTTCGGGCACCTGCGCGCCGACCTCGCGACCGCGGCCGGGCTCGGCACCTTCCTGCCGTGGGACCTCGGCAAGGCCGTCCTGGCGGCGCTCCTCGCCCACCGGCTGCGGGCGGCCCTGCGCGGGGGTGCCCTGGCTTGAGCCCCGCCACGGATCCGCCGGCGGCGCCGTCCCTGCCGCGGCTGCCGGCCGGCCAGACCGCCGCCCGCCGCCTGCCGGTGCTGCACGAGGGCCGGGTGCCGCCGGGCCCGGATCCCTGGCGGCTGCGGCTGTTCGGCGCCGTCGCCACCGAGGTCACGCTGGACATGGCCGCCCTGGCCCGCCTGGGCGCCGGCCGCTCCCCCGCCGACGTGCATTGCATCACCGGGTGGTCCTGGCTCGGCAGCGACTGGACCGGCGTCCCCTTCGGGCGCGTGGAGGACCTGGCGCGCCCGCGGCCCGAGGCCCGCTTCCTCATGGCGCACGCGGCGGGCGGCTGGACGACCAACCTGGCGCTCGAGGATTGCCGGAGGCCGGGGGTGCGGCTGGTCTGGGCGCGGGACGGCGCCCCGCTGGCACCGGAGCACGGCGGACCGCTCCGGCTGCTCGTGCCGCACCTGTACTTCTGGAAGAGCTGCAAATGGCTCGTCGCCCTGGAGTGGCTGGTCCTCGACCGGCCGGGCTTCTGGGAACGCAACACCCGCTACCGGGAACTCGACCCCTGGCACCGAGAGCGCTGAGGGTGGTGTCCGCGGTTGCCCCGCGGGCGGCGGTCACGGCTCCCCGGCCGACCGGCGGACCGCGTGCCCCCCGAACTGGTTGCGCACCACGGCGATGAAGCGGTCGCCCCAGGCGTCCTCGGTCCGGCTGCGAAACCGGGCGAAGAGGGAGAACGCCAGGGCGGGCACCGGCACCCCGAGGCGGACCGCTTCCTCGACGGTCCAGCGCCCCTCCCCGGAGTCCTCCACGTAGCCGCGGATGCCGTCGAGGTCCTGGTTTTCGCCCAGGGCGCGGGCCGCGAGCTCCAGGAGCCAGGAGCGAACCACGCTCCCGTGCTGCCAGAGCTCGGCGATCGCCTGGAGGTTCAGCTCGAATTCATGGCCGTGGAGCAGCTCGAAGCCCTCCGCGTACGCCTGGAGCATGCCGTACTCGATCCCGTTGTGGATCATCTTCACGAAGTGGCCGCTGCCCGCGGGCCCGGTGTGCAGGTAGCCGTGTTCGGGGGAGAGCGCCGAAAACACGGGCTCGACGCGCTCGAAATCGGCCCGCGCACCGCCCACCATCAGGCAGTATCCCTCGCGCAGCCCCCACACGCCGCCGCTGGTCCCGCAGTCGAGGAAGCCGATCCCCCCGCCGGCCAGGGCCTCTGCGCGGCGCTGGGAGTCCGTGTAGCGGGAGTTGCCGCCGTCGACCACGACGTCGCCCGCCGAGAGGAGGCCGCCGAGGCGGCCGATGGCCTCCTCCGTGGGCGGCCCCGCGGGGACCATCACCCACACGGCGCGCGGCGCCTCGCAGCGCGCCACCAGGTCCTCGAGGGAGGCCGCGGGCACCGCGCCCGCCACCTCCAGCGCCGCGCGCGCCCCGGCGTCCGGGTCGTAGGCCACGACCGCGTGCCCGGCGCCCAGCAGCCGCCGCGCCATGTTCCCGCCCATGCGGCCCAGGCCGACCATGCCGACCTGCATCCGCCCCACCCCCGGGGAGGTGCGCTTCCGCCCCGCCCCGCCCGGGTCCTGCCGTCCGGGCGGGCCCGGCGCGCGGTCAACGATTCAGCAGCTGGCCGACGTACTGCACGAGTTCGTTGGCGCAGGTGGCGCAGTAGCCGTGTTCCGCGACCAGGCGGTCGCACACCTCGCTGACCCGCCGCAGCTGCTCGGCGTCGGGCGTCCGGCTGCTGGTGGTGATCTTGACGATGTTGCGCAGGTCGGCGAACAGTTTCTTCTCCAGCGCTTCGCGGAGGCGATCGTGCGTTCGATAGTCGAACCTCTGGCCGCGGCGCGCCAGCGCCGAGATGCGGATGAGGATCTCCTCGCGGAAGGCGCGCTTGGCGTTCTCGCTGACACCGATCTGCTCTTCGATCGACCGCATCAGCTTCTCGTCCGGTTCGATCTCCTCACCCGTGATGGGATCCCGCATCTTCTGATGGTTCCATGAGGCCAAAGCATGGTCCACATAATTCTCGAACAGGGTGCGCGCGGACTCTTCGAAGGAGTACACGAAGGCCTTGTGCACCTCGTTCTTGGCCACCTCGTCATATTCACGGCGCGTCTCGTAGATGAGGTTCAGGAACCGCTCGCGCTGCCCGCGGTCGAGGCCCGTGTGCTGCTCGAGCCCCTCCTTCAGCGAGCGCAGGACGTCGAGCGGGGTGAGGCAGGTGCGCCGCGGCCGGCAGGCCGCGGCGGAGATGCGGTTGATGACGTACCGCGGCGAGATGCCGGCCATGCCCTCGGCGTGCTCGCCGCGGCCGAGGACCTGCTGGTCTGCCTCCTCCTGCAATTCTCGGACGTCGCCCTCCTGGAACCCCTCCACCGTCTCACCGTTGTACAGCTTCATCTTCTTGACCAGGCTCATGCCGGCGCGCTTGCTCTCCCGCAGCCGCGTGAGGACCGCGAACATGGAGGCGACCTCCAGCGCGTGGGGCGCGACGTGCACGTGCCCCACGCCGGCCTCGCCGAGCAGCTTGCGGTAGATGCGGACCTCGTCGGCGACCCGCAGGTTGTACGGCACCCGGACGAGGATCATGCGGTCCCGCAGCGCCTCGTTCTTCTGGTCGGCCACGAACGCCTGGTATTCCGCCTCGTTGGTGTGCGCGATGACAACCAGGTCCGCGTAGATCAGCGCGAACCGCGAGGTCTTGATCGATTGCTCCTGGGAGAGCGTGAGCAGCCCATACAGGAATTCGTCCTGGCATTTCAGCATCTCGACGAATTCCATCAGGCCGCGGTTCGCGATGTTGAACTCGCCGTCGAAGCGGTACGCGCGCGGGTCGGATTCCACGCCGAAGCGCCCCACCGACGCCAGGTCCACCGATCCGACCAATTCGCTGATATCCTGCGACTTCTCGTCCGAGGGGGCGAACGTGCCGATCCCGGTGCGGTCCCGCTCGCTGAACACCACCCGCTCCACGCCGACGCGGCCCACGTCCCCCTGCCACTCGTGCTCCAGGCGCCACCGGCAGACCGGGCACAGGTCCCCCTCGATGCGCAGGCCGTCGCGGCGGAGCACCTCGGCGCGCAGATCCGCGGGGATGAGGTGCATCGGCTCCTCATGCATCGGACAGCCCTCGATCCCGTACAGGGCACCGGCCTCCGTGCGCGTGTACGCCTCGAGCCCGCGCTTGAGCATCGACACGATCGTGGACTTGCCGCCCCCGACCGGGCCCATGAGCAGCAGGATGCGCTTGCGCACCTCCATGCGGCGCGCCGCCCCGGCGAAGTAGTCGGAGATCTGTTCGATGCTCCGGTGCAGGCCGAACAACTCGCGCCCGAAGAACGGGTGGTCGGCGCGCTCGGGCCGCGGCCCGGCCGGCGGGCCCTCCCCCGCGGGCCCGGGATCGGGGGCGGTCGGACCGGCCGGCGCGGAGATCATGTCGTAGAGTCGGTGATGGCTCAGGCGGCAGAGTTCCGGACGCCGGCGGGACATCTCGTAGTACTCCGCGAACGTACCCTTCCAGGCGCGCCCGGCCGCGTCGCGGCGGTGCGCCTCCAGGCGTTCCAGGAGGGCGCCCACGCCCGCCGGCCGGTCGCCCGCCGCGTCCGGCACCTCCCCCGCCTGGGCGTCGCGGGCCGCATCCGGCGGCCGCCGCGGGCCCAACCCGTCCCCCATGCGCTGCCCCTCCCCACGCCCCCGGACGGTCGCCGGCGGCATGCCGGACCGCGTCCCCATCCGGGCGCGGGAATGCGCGCCGCCGGGCGGGGGCGCGTGCTTCCGGGACGCGGCGGTCCATGCTATGCGCGGGTCCCCATGGCCATGCCCGGAGCCCTCCCGCCGGCGCTGGGCCCGGGCGCGCCCCGGACACGGCGATCGGCCGGCCCCGGGGGAGGGAATGGGTGGGCGGCCCGCCGAAATACGGCGTCCGCCCCGCGCCGCCGGGCGGCCTGCCGTACGGACCCGGGCGGGCTACCCCACGGCGGGCTGCGGCGGTCCATGCCGCACGGGCAGCGGGCGCACGGGAGGGGGCGCGGGGGCGTGTACCTCGGCCGGCGAGCCGCCCTGCGCCAGGGCGGGCGCCTCGCGGCGGCCGCGGCCCTGGGCGCCCTCGCCGCGGGCCTCGCGGGATGCGGGCTGGCGAACGCACCGCGCGGGGCCCGGGCGGCGGCGCCCCTGACGCTCCTGGTCGACGCGGACGTGCTGCCCGCGGCCGAGGCGCTCGGCACCGCGTATGCCGGCTCGGCCGGCGGCGCGATGCCGCTGATCCAGGTCGCCGAGCCGTCGCTGGCGCAGGACGTGGACGACATGCTCGCGGGCGATCCCTCGCTCGCGCCGGACGTACTGTGGGTCAGCCCCGCGGTGCGCGACAGCCTGCTGGCCAGCACGCTCATGGTGAACCTGGCCCCCGCCCTGGCGGACACGGGCATCGCAAGCGGCCTCTACGCCTCGTGCCTCCGCTACTGCGCGTCCGGCCCGCGCCAGCTGGCGATCCCCACGTTCCGGGATCCGCTCGTCGTGTACTACAACAGCGATGCCCTGGCGAAGGCCGGCCTCAACCCGCCGGCCGCCGGCTGGACCGTGCACGACCTGGTGCAGGCCTGCGAGCAGATCCTGCAGCGCCTGCCGCGGCCGGCGGCGCCGCTGGCCAACGCCCTGAACATCTTCGACCTGGAACTGTTCTGCGCGTTCGTGGTCGGTTACGGCGGCGTCCTGCTCCAGCCCGCCCAGGTCGGCTACACGCCGCAGTTCGCCTCCAGCGCGGGAGCGCAGGGGGCCGGCGCCCTGGCCGCGCTGCACGCCTACGAGCCGGCAGAGCCGCCGGCGTCGCCCCAGACCCTGTTCGCCCAGGGACACGCGGTCTTCTACTTCGGCCACCGCAGCGACCTGGGGCCGCTGTCCTCCGCCATCGCCGGCCACTTCGCCTGGAACATCGTCGCGCTGCCCCGGTTCCCGGCGCGCGCCGCCCAGCCCGTCGCCGCGGACGGCCTGGCGGTGGTCACCGGCGACCCGGGCCGGCGGGCCGCCGCCATCGCCATGGCCCTGTTCGCGGGCAGCCCGCCGGCGCAGGAGGCGATGGCGCACGCGGCGGTGGGCGTGCCGGCCCTGCGGGCCCTCGCCGCCTCCCCGGACTGGCGCGCCGCCGCCCCGAACGTCAACCTCGGCGTGTTCACGGCTTCGCCCGGCAGCGACCTTGTCGTCCAGCGCCCGCTGTACCTCATCGCGCCCGGCCTGGCGGACGCGATGCGGGCCGTGGCGCAGGGCATGAACGCGCACGAGGCCCTGGCGGAGGCGGCCACCTGGGCCGAATACCAGCTGGCCACGTGGCAGGATTGAACGGCGCCGGTACGGCTCAGCCGGAGGCGGCCGGGCCGGGGGCCGCCCAGGAGGGGTCGCCCACCTCGTAGGTCCGGCCCTCCAGCGCGAGGGCGCTGGAGGGAAAAGCCGCCCGGGCCCGCGCGAGCAGTTCCGCCGGCGCATCGTCGGGGTCGAGGTGGCAGAGCAGCAGGCGCAGGGCGCCCGCTGCCGCCGCCAGGGCGCCCGCGTCCTCGGGCGCCATCCCCCCGTCGAGTCCCTCGTCGTCCTCGGCCGGCCCGCCCGCGTCGACGAGGAGGAGCCGGACCCCCGCCAGGAGCGCCCGCGCCTCCGCCCCCGCCCGGCCTGGCCCGACCCACCCCAGCGCGCCGCCGCCCGGGTGCTCCGCGCGCAGCGCGAGGGTGGGCCACGGATGCTCCAGCGGTGCGAAGCGGAAGGTCCACCCGCCGGCCCGCACCGTGTCCTCCGCGGCGAAGCGGCGGACGTCGAGCACGCCGGGCCGGTGCAGGGCCGTCCACGCCGCGGGCGGCCGGCCGTACGCGTATACGGGAAGCAGGCCGCGGCGCCGGCCGCCGCGGGCGGCCGCGGCGGCGGCCGAGCCCACGGACCAGAGGTCGCAGGCGTGATCCGGCCGCAGGTCGGGCAGCACGACCGCGGCGAGATCGCCCAGGGAGCGGAGGGCATACCCGAGGCGGCCGGCGACGCCGCTGCCGCAGCCCACCAGCACGGCCGCCGCGCCGCCGTCGCCCGCCGAGAGCAGGAGGCCCCGCCCCGCCCCGCCCGGGGCCGGGTGGGAGCCGTAGCGCCCGAGCACCGTCGCCGTCGCGCCCCCCGCGGGAAGCCCGTCCCCGGGCCCGACCGCGTCCGTCACCCGGCGTCCCCCCTGGACCGCAGGCTCTCCAGGGCCTCGGCGAAATCCGGCGGGAGCGGGCTCCGCAGCGACAGGGGCTCGGCCGTCACCGGATGCGGGAAGTCGAGGCGGTAGGCGTGCAGGGCCTGGCCGGTCAGGCGCAGCCCGGCTGCCGCGTCGTCGGCCGGCCGGCCGTACAGGCGGTCGCCGGCGACCGGATACCCCGAAAAGGCCATGTGCACGCGGATCTGGTGGGTTCGCCCCGTCTCCAGCCGGACATCGAGGAGGGCGTACGGCGGCGGGCCCGCGAAGCGCTCGACGCGCTCGGCGTGGCTGCGGGCGGGCCGCCCGCCCTGCGCGACCGCCATGCGCCGGCGGTCCGCCGCCCGCCCGATGGGCGCATCCACGGAGAAGCTCTGGGGCGGGCGGCCCTGCACGAGGGCCAGGTAGCGGCGCGACATCTCGCGCATCGCGATCAGGCGGCGCAGGCCGGCGCCCGCCGCCGCGGTGCGCGCGACGGCCAGCAGGCCCGTGGTGTCCTTGTCCAAGCGGTGGACGATGCCGGGGCGCACGTCGTCGCCGAAGTCCGCAAGGCCGTCGCCCGCGTCCTCCGGGGGCGCCCCGCCGTCGTCGCCCACCTCCAGGCGCCCGTAGCGGGCGAGCAGGGCGTTGACGAGCGTCCCGCTCGGATTGCCGGCGGCGGGATGCACCACGAGGCCGCGCGGCTTGTCGATCACGGCCATGTGCTCGTCCTCGTAGACGACCCGCAGCGGGATGGCTTCGGGCTCCAGGGAGGGCGACTCGGGCCGGGGCAGGCCGTCGACCACGACCGTCGCGCCCGGCGGCACCCGCATCGATTCGCGCCCCGGCGCTCCGTCGACGCGGACCATCCCGGCGGCGATCGCGCGCTGCACCATGGTGCGGGAGATGCCGGGCGCGCCCAGGGCCGCGGTCACAAAACGGTCCAGGCGGTCGGCCCCGGCGGCGGCGACGAGGCGCTGCGGGAACGCCGGGGGCGCGGCGGGGCGGCTCCGCTCCGTCATCCGCGACCGCTGCCCTGGGCCTCCGGCTCCCGCAGCACCACCAGGGCGAACAGGGCGCCGCCGATGACGATCGCCATGTCCGCGACGTTGAAGACGAACGGCCAGAGCCGCACGTCGATGAAATCGATCACCTGCGCATACAGGACGCGGTCGAGGAGGTTGCCCAGCGCGCCGCCCAGCTGCAGTCCGAAGGCGTACCCGAGGAGCGGCGCCGTCCGCGCCGCCCGGCGGCCGTATGTGACGATCAGCGCGATCACGACGGCGGTGATGACGAGGAAGAGCAGCGTCTGGCCCTGGAGGAGGCCGAAGGCCGCGCCGGCGTTCCGAATGTACGTGAGGTCGAGCAGCCGCGGCACGATGCGGATGCTCTCGCCGGGCACCATGTGGGTGGCCACCCAGTGCTTGGTGAGGAAGTCCAGCACGAACACCAGGGCCGCCACCACCGCGATGCGCAACCGGCGTCCCCCTCCGGACCCCTTCCATCGCCGGCGGGGGCGCGCCGCCGCCCGACCGGGCCCCGGCCTGCGCGGGCACCGCCGCGCGCACACCCAGCGAGGTTAGTCTAGCACTCCGGCGCCGCCGCGCAGGCCCGATCCCCCCGGCACATCGCGGGCGGGGGCTCCGGCAACCCTAGGGGCATGGCCGTCCGACACCCGGGTCCCACCCGTACCGGCCCAGCCGTGCGCCCGCCCGCGTCGCGCGCGGGTGGCCGGCGGCGTTTCGCGCGGGCGCTCACCCCGGCGGCCCTGACGATGCTCACCATCGGCGGCATGATGGGCTCGGGCCTCTTCGTCGCGACGGGCATGGCCGCCCACGACGCCGGGCCCGCCCTCGGCCTGCTGTTCGTGCTCGGCTTCCTGGCGATGGCGGTGGAGATCACGGCGCTGGGCGAGATGGCCGCGGCCGACCCCACCCCTGGATCGTTCCTCGTCTACGCGCGGGAGGTGCTCGGCCCAGGATACACCTTTGTCGGCGGCTGGATCTACTGGTTCTCCAGCGTCCTGACCATGTCCAGCGAGGTGACGGCGGCCGCGCTCCTCAGCCGCCAGTGGGCGCCGGTCGTGCCGCTGTGGACCTGGTCCCTCCTGTACTCGGCCGGGGTGGTGGGCGCCAACTTCGCCTCGGTGCGCGGCTTCGGGGCGGTCGAAGGGGTCATGGCGGCGGTTAAGACGGCCGCCGTGCTCGGGTTCATCGCCTTCGGCGCCGCGGTCGTGGCGCGGCTCGTCCCCGGGGCCGTCGCCCCCGCCGCGCCGCTCGGCCGGCTGGCCGCTCCCCCGCTCCTCCCGGCGGGCGCACGGGGCGCGGGCGCCGCGCTGCTCCTGGTGCTGTTCGCGTACGCGGGCACCGGCGTGATCGGCATGGCGGCGGCCGAGACGCGCGACCCCGGGCGGACCGTGCCCCGGGCGGTGCGCCGCACGATCGCGCTCTCGGGCGTCATGTACATCGGCGGCGCGCTGGTCCTCCTGCTGCTGCTGCCCTGGAACCGCATGCCCGAGACGGCCAGCCCCTTCGTGGCCGCCCTGCGGGCCACGGGCGTGCCCCACGTGGCCGCGGCCATGAACTTCGTGCTGCTCCTCGCCGTGCTCTCGACGATGAACGCGGCGCTCTACGCGAACGTGCGCGTCCTCTACACCCTGGCTCGAGCCGGCCAGGCCCCGGCGGGCCTCGGACGGCTGTCGCGGCGCGGCCTGCCGGCCGCCGCCACGTGGGTGAGCGCCGGGGCGCTCGGCGGGACCATCGTCCTGGCGTACGCGCTGCCCCAGAAGGCCTACGCGTACCTGGTCACCGCCACCGGCTTCCAGGCGATGTTCATCTGGCTCCTGGTCCTCGGCACGCACCTGCGCTACCGGCCGCGGCTGGACCGGACCAGCCCCGGGCGCCGCTTCCGCCTCCCCGGCTACCCGTACACGACCCTCGTGCCCGTGGCCGCCGTCCTCGCGGCCCTGGTGGGCGCCTGGACCGTCGGGTCGGAGCGGGTCGGCGCCGGGGTGGGCTTCGGCGGCATCGCCGCCGCCACCGCGGTCTGGTTCGCCGTGCGGGGCAGGCTCCGCCGCCCCGCGGAACCGGGGGCCGGCGGCGCGCCGGCCGGCCGGCCCTGAGCGCGACCCCGGCCGCGGGTTCACGGCGCCGGGGGGTGCGGCCCGCTCGCCCCCGCCTCCCGCGGGCCCGCGGGCGCGACCTCTGCGACCGCGTGGCGGGCGAAGCCCGCCAGCGCGGCGTCCTCCATCGGCGGGTTGTGCAGCCCGGGCCGCACGTCCCGGTAGTATCGCTCCAGGGGCAGCCGGCGGCTGAGGCCGGCGCCCCCCACCACCCGCATGGCGAGGTCGACCGCCGCCAGGGCCGCATCCATCACGACGAGCTTGCACGCGGCCACCGGTTGCCCGAGGAGGCCGCGCGCCGCCGGGTCGTCGTCCCAGCGCCGCGCGAGGGTGAAGAGCAGCTGGTAGGCGGGCAGGAGTTCGCGCTGCATCCTGCCGAGCTTCTGCTGGACGTGCGGCACCTCGGCGATCGGCCCCTGGATCGAGTTCGGGCGCCGCGTCGCCGCGTAGGCCGTGGCGAAGTCCACGGCCGCCCGGGCCACGCCGAGGTACGCCGCCGGGATGTGGAGGTTCCACCCCGCGGTGGGGCCGCCGCGCACCTCGGCGCCGGCGGGCCCCTCGCCCCGGTCCGGCTGCAGGTTCGGTTCGACCAGGGCGTCCTCGGGCACCTCGACGCCGTCCAGGACCAGGTCGTGGCTGCCGGAGCCGCGCATGCCCAGCGCATCCCACGTCTCCTCGACTCGCAGCCCCGGCGCGCCGCGCCCGACCAGGAAGGACCCCGTGCGCCCCAGCTCCTCCACCGTCGCGGACACGACGAAGGTCGTGAGCGCGGGCGCCATGGTGGTGAACGTCTTGCGCCCGTCGATGCGCCACGTGCCGGCGCCCGTGCGCCGCGCGGTCGTCGTGGGCCGCCCGCCCCGGCTCGGGCTGCCGGTCTCCGGTTCGGACACGGCCGCGTTGATCAGGCCGCCGGCGGCGGCCTCCTGCAGCACCCGGCGCACGGCGGCCGCGGGCCACGGGCTGGCCTGGGCCAGCCGCCCGATGGTGAACAGGTGCCATCCGACGGCGAGCGCCGTGGATCCGTCGCCGCGCGCCAGGCGTTCCTGCCCGAGCACCATGCGGAACACCCCGGCCCCGCCCCCGCCGCAGCCCGCGGGCACGGTCAGGGCCAGATAGCCGGCGGCCCGGAGAAGCTCGATGTTCTCGTGGGGAAAGGTGCCCTCGCGGTCGTGGGCGGCGGCGCGGGCCGCGCAGCGATCCGCGAGCTCGCCGGCCAGGGCGAGGACCGCGCGGTCCCCGTCGTCGCGGCAGTGGAAGTCGTCCGGAAGCAGCAAGCCTGACACCCCTTTGGTGATCGGCCGGATCGCGCGGGCGCGGGCGATCCGGCCGGTCTCCGCGCGCCCGTCGTCCGGGCGGCGGAGGCTTCCCCGGCCTTTCCCGAGCGCCTCCCCCGGGCCCTGCCGGCGATCCCCCGGCGCGCAGAGGGGGGCGGGGGCCGAAGCCCGCAACCCCACACGGCAGGAATGTGGGGAGCGCACGGAGGATTCCCGGGCGGGCCGAGGGTCGCGTCCGGAAGGCGGTGTCTCCGTGGCGGCGCGCTACGCTCGGGGCCTCGCGGCGGCGGCGGGCTCGCTCCTGCTGGTGGCCGTGGGCGGAGGCCCGCTCCCCGCGCCCGTCCGGGCGGCCACCGGCCAGCCGGCGGTCCTCGGCTCGGTGTCGCCCTCGACGTTCGTCCCGGGCGCGACGCTCACCCTGACCGGCTCCGGCTTCGGCAGCGCCCCGGACGGCTCCCTGGTGGTGCTGATCGGACCCGACGTCGCGGAGCCCGCCGGGCAGGCGGCGGTCGTGTCCTGGACCAACACGCGCATCGTCGTGACCACGCCGGCGGCGGGCCTGTGGCCCGGGGCCGCGTCGCTGGAGGTCGTCTCGCCGGGCGGCGTGGCGCCCAGCAACGCGCTGTCCGTGACGGTCGTGCCGCCCGGCGGGGCGGTGACCGCGCCCGAGGCCGACTGGACCCCGGGCGCGGGGGCCGGCGGCGGCCTGCGCGTGGGATGGTTCGACGCCGCGGCGGCGCCGCCCGGCCCGCTGACCCTCACCCTCCCCCTGTCCTCACCCGGCGGGGGGCCGGCGTTCGGCGTGCCGGCCACCCTGCCGGCGGGCTCCGTGACCGTCGACGGAGACCCGGCGGGCGCCGACGTCGGGAGCGGCACGCTCTCCTGGCCCAGCGGCGCCGAGACCCCCGCCGCCGTCCTCACCGTGACGCTGCCCCAGGGCGGCGAACCTCCGGCCGGTCCGGTCGAGGTGGCCGTCGCGCCCGGCGCGGGCATCACGGCCACGCCCGGGGTGTACCCGGTCGGCATCGCCACGGGGCAGGCGTCGGCGCAGGCCTCCGCCGACGTGGCGCCGGACGCGGCCACGGGCTTCCAGATCGCGCTCCCGGCGCAGGTCGCCTCGGGCGTCCCCTTCGCGGTGGGCATCCAGGCCGTCGACGCCGCGGGCCGGCCCGTCGCCTACGGCCCGTCCACGGTCTACGTCACGTCGTCGGCCGGGACCCTGGACTTCATCGGCGGGACGCCGGCGCTGGACGGCCCCACGACCGTGGCGGTCGCCCTGCAGGGCGGGACGGGCCAGGTCGCCGCCGTGGCGGGGGTGGCGGGTTCGGTCGCGGTGTCCGCGCGCTCCATGGCCGGGCTGCTGGGCACGGCCCAGATGTATGTGGACCCGCCCGCCGCGGGCGGCGGCGTCCAGGTCCAGATCTTCCCGCCCTTCTCCGGCTGGACCGGCGGCACGACGGTCTACGACGCCGCGAACGTCGAGACGCTGGGCGTGCGCTCCGGCGTCCGCACGGGCGGCCAGAACCCCGCCTACAGCGGGTGGTGGCCCGGTGGCGTGGGCTCCGGGTATGAGGCGCAGTGGACGGGGGTCCTGACCGTGCACGCGCCGCCCGCGCTTCCCGCCCCGCTCCCCCAGCCCTCCCTGCAGTTCGCGTTCCTGAACGTGGCCGCGCAGGGCGCCACCGCGACCCTCGCGCCCGCGGCGGGCGGCGGCGGGACCATCGACGGGTCGGCCGCGACGGTGGGGATCAGCACCGCGCCGGCGGGCGGCGGCCCGGGCAGCCCGACCGTGGTGACCCTCACCCCCGGGCGGTACGACGTCACGGTGCGGGCGCAGGACGACGCCCCGACGGGCGGCGCCGGCGACACCCTTTACTACAGCGAGGCGTTCGCCCAACCGTCCGCGGCGGCCAGCGCCAGCATCCTCGCGCCCGCCGGCGCCGCCACCGCCTGGACCCCGCTGGAGCCCGTCCCGCCAGCGGCGTTCACGGCCGCGGGCCTGCCCGATCCGGCGCTCACGGTCACGATCGGCGCCGCATCCGCCGACGCGGGAGGCGCCTCCGTGGCCCTGCCGGAGCCGGCGCGGATCGTCGGCGGCTCCACCCTGCTGCCCCTGCGCGCCCTGACCCAGGCCCTGGGGGCCGCCGTGGCCTGGGACCCGGCCACGGGCGGCATCACGGTGTCGCTGGGCGCGCGCGCCGCGACCCTGACGGTGGGCTCCACCGCGGCGACGGTCGACGGCTCCCCGGTCGCGCTCGACCAGCCCGCGGTCGTCGTGCCGCCCGGGGTGACGCTGGTGCCCCTGCGCTTCCTCGGCCAGGCCCTCGGGTGGCAGGTCGGCTGGAACCCGGCGGCCTCCGCCGCCGTCCTCCTGCCGCCCCTGCAGCCGGCGCCGCCGATTTCGCCCTGAACCCGGACCGGTGATGGCCCGAGGGGAGGTCCCGCCCGTGAGCCTGGACTTCGCCGGCCGCCCGCCGCGACGCGCGGCGGCCGTCGCCCTGGCGGCCGCCCTGCTCTGGACGGCAGGTTGCGGCGGTAGCCTGCTGCCCACGGGCGGGGCGCCCGGGGCCGCCGCCTCGGCGGCGGGTGGCGGCGCGGCGGCCGCGTCCCGCGCCGCGGCTCCCACGCCCGCCGGCGCCGCGCCCCCGCCGACCGTCGAGGTGGCGAGCTCGTCCCTGGGTCCGGTGCTGGCGGACGCCTCCGGCCGAACCCTGTACGAGCACACCACGGACGGCAGCGACACCAGCACCTGCACGGGCAGCTGCTCCGCCCAGTGGCCGCCGCTCTCGATCCCGGGCCAGCCCACCGCGGGCGGCGGCGTGACGGGCACCCTCAGCGTGTTCAAGCGGACGGACGGGACGACCCAGGTGGCGATCGACGGCCACCCGCTCTACCTCTACGCGGGCGACCACGGACCCGGCGACACCGCCGGGCAGGGCGTGCAGGGCCAGTGGTACGCGGTCTCGCCGGACGGGCAGCCCGTGGCGAGCCCGGCGGCCCAGGCGGCGGCCCAGGCCACGGTGCAGGTGGCGACCAACCCGGCCTACGGGCCGATCCTCACCGACAGCTCGGGCTCCACCCTGTACATCTTCACCCAGGACGTCCCGGGCCTCAGCCGCTGCACGGGGGCGTGCGCCAAGGTGTGGCCGCCGCTGCTCGTGGGCACCGGCACGACGCCGACGGCCGGGCCCGGTGTCACGGGCAAGATCGGCACGATGCACCGCAGCGACGGGGGCACCCAGGTCACGATCAACGGGCAGCCCCTGTACACGTACTCGGGGGACAGCGCGCCGGGCCAGACCAACGGGCAGGGCATCGGCAACACCTGGTTCGTCGTCGAGCCCTCGGGCGCCGAGCACGGATGACCCCGCGGGCCCGCCTCAGCCCGAGGCAGGCCCGGGACGGTCCGCGGCGCGCCGCCCGTGGAGCCTCGCCTCCGCCGCCATCCGCACGCTGCCGGTGACGACGCAGAGGCCGGCGCGCCCCGCCCATGCGCACGCCCGGTCGAGCGCCGCCCCGGGTCCGTCGACCCGGGCGACGTCGGCGAAGCCCGCCGCCCGAAACGCGGCGGCCACCCGGGACGCCGGCATGGCGCGGGGGTGGTCCGGCGCGGTGGCGAACACCCGGGCGCCCGTCGGCCGCAGCGCCCGGGCGAAGCCGGCCGCGTCCTTGTCGCCGAGCAGCCCCACGACGAGCGCCACCCGGCGGTCCGTCGCCTCCGGGCCCGGGCCGCGGCGCGCCTCCGCCAGCGCCTCGGCGACCGCGGCGGCCGACAGGGGCGTGTGGGCCGCGTCGGCGATCACCTCGGGCGCGCGCCGCACGCGTTCCCAGCGTCCGGGCCAGCGCGCCCCGGCCAGGCCCGCCGCGATGGCCTCCGGCCCCAGCCCGAGGGCCGCCGCGCCCGCGGCGGCGAGCGCCGCGTTGACGCGCTGGAACGGCCCGGCCAGGGCAAGCCGGGCGCGGACGTCCGTCCCGTCCGGGAGGCGGAGCGCGACCAGGCCGCCGGCCCCCGCCGGGGCCGCGGCGGTCACGAGGCCTCCCACTGCGCCCTGCGCGGCGAGCCTGTCTTCGAACAGCGCCCGCACCGCCGGAACCTGGGGCGCCGCGTAGCAGGTCCGCCCGTAGCGGCAGAGGGCGACATCGTGACCGGCCACGTCGAGGAGGGTCGGACCGAGCAGGTCGGCGTGCTCGGCCTCCACGGGGCAGAGCAGGACGACCGCGGGCTCCGCCTCGGCGACGGCGTCGCAGCGGCCCCCGAAGCCCACTTCGAGGACCGCCTCCTCGACGCCCGCCCGGGCGAAGGCCCAGAGGGCGAAGACCGTCGCGGCCTCGAAGGCGGTCGCCGGGCCGGGCGCCGCCGCGAGGACCGCCGCCAGGCCCGCGCGGCTGGCGGCGGGGCTGAGCGGGCGCCCGGCCACCCGGATGCGCTCCGCGTAGCGGTGCAGGTGCGGCTGCGTGTACAGGCCGGTGCGGCGGCCGGCGGCGCGGAGCATGGCCTCCAGCATGGCCGCCGTGGAGCCCTTGCCCTTGCTGCCCGCCACCAGGGTGCAGCGGAAGCGCAGTTGCGGGTCGCCCAGGCGCCCCATCCAGCGCCGCACGCGCCGGGCGTCCCAGCCGAGGAGGTCCGCCCCGCCCCGCTCCTTGTCCGGCAGCGTGAGCAATTGCTCATAGCCGGCGAACTCGGCCGGCGCGCGGCCGCGCCCCACCACGCGCTTCAGGGCGTCCAGCCCCGAACGACCGCGTCGGCGACCCGGGCCACCCGGACCATGGGCAGGACGTCGTGGACGCGCACCGCGTCGGCTCCACCGGCGACCGCCAGCGCCACCGCCGCGGCCGTCCCGTCCGTGCGTTCGCCGACGGGGAGGTCCAGAACCCGGCCGATGAACGACTTGCGGGACGGCCCCACCAGCAAGGGGTGGCCCGGGACGCGCAGTTCGGGCAGGCGGCGCAGCAGCTCCATGCTCTGGGCCGGCGTCTTGCCGAAGCCCAGGCCCGGGTCGAGCCAGACGCGGCCGGGGGGAAGGCCGGCCTCCCGCGCCCAGGCCGCGGACTCGGCGAGTTCCGCACGCACTTCGCCGACCAGGTCCCGGTAGGCCGCCTCCGGATACATCCCGCCCAGGCGGTCCACGGCGGCCCGGGCGGGCCGGTTGTGCATGACCACGAGGGCGGCGCCCGCCCGCGCCGCGACGGCGGCCAGCCGGCGGTCGTGGCGCAGGCCCCAGACGTCGTTGACGATGCAGGCCCCGGCCTCCAGGGCCCGCCGGGCCACCGCCGCCTTGCCCGTGTCCACGGAGAGCGGCACCGCCGTGCGCGCCCGGAGCGCCGCGATCACCGGCACGACGCGCGCCGCCTCCACCTCTGCCGGGACCGGCACGGCGCCCGGACGGGTCGACTCCCCCCCGACGTCGAGGAGGTCGGCCCCGGCGGCCACGAGGGCGCAGCCGCGCGCCACGGCGGCCTCGACGTCGTCCCCCAGGCCGTCGCCCGAGAACGAATCCGGCGTGCAGTTGACGATGCCCATGATGAAGGTGCGGCGCCCCCAGGGAAAATCGGGCCCCATCCGTCCGGGCGAACCTCCCCGCGGGGCCGTGGCGGTCGCGGGGCCGCGCGGCGGGCCCGGCTCAGGGCCGGGCGTCGAGGCGCAGGCGGTGGTAGGCCAGGCGGCAGCCCTGCGCCTGCCAGAACGCCTGGGCCCGCACGTTCGTCGGCAGCACGTCGAGCTCCACGTCTGCGCACCGGCGCGCGCGCAGCCAGGCGCACGCGGCCTCGAACAGGCGCGCCCCCCAGCCCTGGCGGCGGAACTCCGGGAACACGGCGAACTCCGCGACGTAACCCACGAGCCGCTCGGGCTGGACCCAATCGGGGTCGATCCGCAGGACGGTGAAGCCGATGCGGGTATCCCCCGCCATGCCCCAGAACGTGTGGCGCGTGCGGCCCTGTTCCTCGGCGAGCCGCGCCACGTACCGCTGGTGCCACTGCGGCGGCGGCACGACGCCCAGGTCGCGCCAGTAGTCGTGCAGGCAGGCGCTGAGCGCGGGCAGGTCTCCGGACCGGATCGCCGCGAGGCGAACGCCACCCTCCGCTCCGCCCGCCACGGCCGCGCCCCCTCCGCCGCCCCATTGCGCCACGGGCCCCGGCGGGCAGGTCAGAGGCGCGGGCTCAGGCCCCCGCCTCCACCTCGGAGCCGGCCGGACCGGATTCGGCCCGGGGCGACCCGGCGCCCTCGGCGCCCCCCGCCTCGCCAACCCCCATGCGCATCCGCAGGAGCCCGAAGTCGAAACTGTCGCACAGCGCCTTCCAGCTGGCGTCCAGGATGTTGTCGGAGACCCCGACCGTGGTCCAGTACCCGGCGGGCGAGTCGGTGCCGATCAGCACCCGCACGCGCGAGGCCGTGCCCTCGCGCCCGTCGATGACCCGGACCTTGTAGTCGGCGAGCCGCATGTCGCGGATCTCCGGATAGGGATCGTCCAGGGCGCGGCGCAGGGCGCGATCGAGGGCGTTCACCGGCCCGTCGCCGTCGGCCGCCGTGTGGAAGACCCGGCCGCCGACGGACACCTTCACGGTGGCCTCCACCTCGGCCGCGGGGCCGGAGCGCCGCGCCACGGCGACCGAGTAGCCCACCGTCTCGAAGAACGGCCTCAACCTGTGCAGGACGCGCCGCGCGAGCAACTCGAAGCTCGCCTCCGCGCCCTCGAACTGGTACCCCTCGAACTCCAGGTCCTTGATCCGGGCAAGCACGAGGCGCCGCCCCTCGGGCGTGACCCAGTCCAGGCCGAGGTCCCGGAACTTGTATTCCAGATTGCTGCCGCCCGCGAGCTCGGACACGACGACCTCGCGGCTGTTGCCCACGGCCTCCGGCGGAACGTGCTCGTAGGTCGCGGTGTTGCGCAGGATCGCGCTGACGTGGATCCCGCCCTTGTGGGCGAAGGCGTTCCGCCCCACGTACGGGGCGCCGGGGGCCGGGGGCAGGTTGCAGACCTCGCTGACGAAGCGGGAGAGCGCGGTCAGCTCCGGAAGGTGCGCCGCCGCGCGGAACGGCCGCCGCAGCTTCAGCGCCACGCACGCCAGGAGCGAGCACAGGTTGGCGTTGCCGCAGCGCTCCCCGTAGCCGTTGATGGTCCCCTGGACCTGGGTCGCGCCGGCCTCCAGGGCGGCGAGGGCGCCGGCCACGCCGAGCCCGCCGTCGTCATGGGTGTGGATGCCGATCGGCGTCCGCACCGCGAGGGCCACCCGCTCCGTCCAGCGCGCGATGGCCGCGGGCAGGCTGCCGCCGTTGGTGTCGCAGAGGACGATCCAGTCCGCGCCGGCCGCGGCCGCCGCTTCCACGGTCGCCAGGGCGTACCCGGCGTCCTCGGCCGCGCCGTCGAAGAAGTGCTCCGCGTCGTACAGGACCTCGCGCCCTCCGGCCTTCAGGTGGCGCACCGTGTCGACGATCATGGCCAGGTTCTCGTCGGGCGTGGTGCGCAGCGCCTCGCGCACGTGGAGGCCCCAGCTCTTGCCCACCACGCAGACGGCCGGGGCACCGGCCTCCAGCAGGGCCCGCAGGCCGGGGTCGTCGCCCGCGGCCGCCCCGGCGCGGCGCGTCGCGCCGAAGGCGACCAGGCGCGTCGGTCCGAGCGGCAGGCGGCTCGCCTGGCGGAAGAACTCGACGTCCTTGGGGTTGCTGCCCGGCCACCCGCCCTCGACGTAGTCGAGGCCGAAGTCGGCCAGCCGCTGCAGGACCCGCAGCTTGTCCGCGGGGGACAGGGAGACGCCGACCTGCTGGGCGCCGTCCCGGAGGGTCGTGTCGTAGAAGACGACCGGAACAGCGTCCCGGGCCGGCGGGCCGTCCCCGCCCGCGGCCTCGAAGGCCACGGGCCGCCGCGGGTCCGCCGGAACATGCGGCCCCACAGGCCCACCCCCGCCGCCACCCACTACCACAGGCCGAGCCTACATCCCGCCCCCGCGTTGCGCAACGGCGGCCAGATCCGCCCGCGGCCCCGGCCCGTCCCGGGCGGCCCGTTCCAGGCCGTGCAGCCGGATCGTGGGCGCCGGGGCCCCGTGGCGCGCGGACAGCCGGCTCAGCATGCAGGCCATCTGTTCCAGCGACCCCGCCACGCCGAGGTCGCCGGCCTCCCACCAGCGGAGGCCCAGGGCCGAAGCGACGAGCCCGGCGGCCTCCCGGGCGGCCGCGCCATCGGCCGCCACCAGGACGTCCCCCGGGGTATGGCGGCCGGGCCGGCGCAGCGATTCCGCGCCGACGGTGTGCAGGGCGGCGGCCACCGCTGCGCTGCGCGGGGCCAGGCGCCGGGCGCGGGCGGCCGCGGAGCCCTCGGCGGGACGCCGCCAGGTCCCGGGGTCGCGAGGGTCCCGGCAGACGCAGCAGTCCAGCACCACGCGCCCGCGCAGGGCGGATGCCACCTGCCGCAGCACGGCCGCGTGCCCCGCGTCGGGCACCGCGACCACCACGACGTCGGCCGCCGCCGCCGCGTCCCGCAGCAGGGCGCCCTCCAGGGGCGCCCCGCCGCTGACGGCGGGCCCGAGCAGGCCCGCCGTCTCGCAGGCGCGGCGCGCGTCCCGCGAGCCGACCAGCACGTGGTGGCCGGCATTGGCGAGGCGCAGCGCCAGGGCCGACCCCATGCGCCCGCTGCCGCCCAGGATCGCGATGCGCACGGAAAGCCCTCCCTCCTCCGTAGCATCCCCCGCCCGCAGAACCGGAAGGGGCCCAGGCTCTCCCACCTGCCACGAAACATATCCTGCCGCCGCGGCCGGGCGGAGGTGCCCGCCGCGAAGGGGGCGGACCCGCCGTGTCCGTGTCCGCGCGCCGCGACATTCCCGGCCCCGCCGACCACCCCGCCGCGCCCGGCGCGCCGTGCGACCTGGACGCCCTGTGCGCGTGCCTGCCCGCGAGGCGCCGCCACGGGCCCCACGGGCCGATCGCCGTCACCGGCCTTGCCGACCACACCGCCGACGTCCGGCCGGGGACCCTGTTCGCCTGCGTCCCGGGGACGGCTGCCGACGGGCACCGCTTCGCCACGGCCGCCGTCCTGGCGGGCGCGTCCGCGCTCCTCGTCGAGGCACCCCTGCCCCACCTCCTGGCGGATGTGCCGCAGGTGGCGGTCCCCGACGTGCGCGAAGGCCTCGCCCGGGTCGCGCGCGCCTTCCACGGCGACCCGGACCGGCACCTCCACGTCGTGGCCGTCACGGGCACCAACGGCAAGACCACGACGGCCTTCCTCTGCCAGGCCATCTGGGCGGCCGCCCGCCGGCCGACCGCGCTGCTGGGCACGGTCTGCTATCGCCTGGGCCGCCGGGAGGTGCCCGCGCCCCTGACCACCCCGGGCCCGATCCTGCTCCATGCCCTGCTGGCCGAGGCCGTGGCGTTGGGCTGCACCGCCGTGGCCATGGAGGCGAGTTCGCACGCGCTCGCCCAGAAGCGCCTGGACGGCCTGGAGGTGGACACGGCCATCTTCACCAACCTCAGCCGGGACCACCTGGACTACCACGGCAGCCCCATGGCCTACTTCGCCGCGAAGCGGCGCCTGTTCGGCCCGCGGCCGGGCGTCAAGGCGCACCCGGCGCTGGCCGTGGTCTCGGCCGACAGCGGAGCCGGGCGGCTCATCGCCCGGGAAGCCCGGCAGTGGCGCCAGGTCATCACGTTCGGGCTGCGGCATCCCGCGGACGTCCGCGGCCACTACCGCCCGGGGGCTCGGGGCCAGGGCACGCTGGCGGTCGAAGGGCCGTGGGGTCGGGGCGAGCTGGATCTGCCGCTGCCCGGCGCGCACAACGCGCGGAACGTCCTGGGAGCCCTGACGGCGGGCCTGGCGGCCGGCATCCCCTTCGACCTCGCGGCCCACGCGGTGCGCACGATGCCGCCGGTGCCCGGGCGCTTCGAGCGCATCGAGGGCGGGCAGCCCTTCGGGGTGCTCGTCGACTTCGCGCACAACCCCGACGGGCTGCGCCAGCTGCTCCTGGCGGCCCGGCCGGGCTGCGCGGGGCGCCTGCGCCTGGTCTTCGGCTGCAAGGGCGGGGACGGCGATCGGGAGAAGCGCCGGCGCATGGGGGAGATCGCCGCCCGCCTCGCCGACGTGGTGTATCTGACGACGGACGACCCGTACCGTGAGGACCCGGCCGCGATCGCCGCGGACGTGGCGGTGGGCCTGCAGGCGCGGTCGGCCGCGCCCCGCGTCATCCTCGACCGGCCCGAGGCCGTCCGCGCGGCGATCCTCGACGCGGAGCCCGGGGACCTGGTGGTCGTGGCGGGCCGGGGCCACGAGGAGGAGCAGCCGGTCCTCGGCCAGCGCGTCCCGTGCAACGACCGCGTGCTCTGCCGCTTGGCGCTGGACGAGTGGGTCGAGGCCCAGCGCGGGGCCGGGGCGTGGGGGGCGGACGGCCCGGGCCGCGGCTCGGCGGCGGGGGACGCGGGGTGGGCCGTCGGCGCCGGGCCCGCGGGTGCCCGCGGCCGGTGCTAGCGCGCGACCCGGATCAGGTACCCGCCGTCGATGGGCCGGATGGAGCCGGTCCGGGCCCGCACGCGCACGCCCGGCAGGCGCAGGTCGAGGCCCTCCGCGAACACCGCCCCGTCCTCGGCCGAGACGCGGCCCCCTTCCGCGCCGAAGGCCAGGCGCGCCGGGACGCGCACCTGCAGCAGCCCACTGCTCCGGTCCTGGGCGACGGCGGCGCCCGTCACGTCCACGCAGGTGCCGCCCGCGAACCGGAACGTCGCGCCCTGCGGATAGACGGCCATGCCGCCGTGGATGGCCTGCGGCGGCACGGCGGCACGCACGGAGCCGCCGGAAAGCTCCCGCACGTCGAACACGACGAGGGTCCCGGGCCCCCGCAGGATCTGGTCGAACAGCGTGCGCCGGGCCGCGGAGGCCTGGGCCGAGCGGGTGCGGGCCTCCTCCAACGCCTGCTCGTAGCCGTGGGCGGCGCGCGCGGCGCGCACGAGCGCGTCGTCGCGCGATCCGCCGTCGAACGTCAGGTGGGCCTCGACCAGGGCATCCAGATGCGGCGCGCGGCCCGAGGCGAGCAGCGCCTTCCAGCCCCCGGCGAGGTCCAGCCGCCCGCCCCATGCCCGCGGGCGGGTGGCACCCGGGCCGGGCCCCAGCGGTTCGATCCGGTCCAGCAGGAGGGCGAGCCCCCAGCCGACGAGCCGCGCGCGCACGCCGGCCGCCCGGGCCGCGAGGTCGGCGAGCCCGGCCAGCGGCCCGGGCAGGGGTTCCGGGGGCCTGGCGGGTCCGGAGGCCAGGGCGGAGGCGCACCGCCAACCGACGTACGCCGGCAGCCCTTCGGTCATCTCCCGCCACCGCTCGAGGGCGATGGCCGACTCCGCCTCCTCCACCCGCCGCTCCCTGCGCACCAGCGCGAGGGCCGCGGCCGGGGAGCGGAGACGCTCCGCACCCTCCGCCGCCTCCAGCAGCTCCAGCAGCTGCCGGCCCTCCACCGCCAGCAGCGCGGCCTGCTCGGCGCCCGCGGGCTCGAGGCCCGCCGCGGCGCGGGCGGGCGCGGGGGGCCCGCCGGCGTCGGAGGCCTCATCGGGAACCGGGGGCTCGGCCCGGCCCGGCACGGCGCCCCACCAGGCGGAGAACAGCGCGCCATACAGGACCGCCGCGATCGCGAAGGGCGGGGGCAGGCCCGCGGCCCCGCCGCCCTCCGTGGCGGCCCGCGCCCCGAGGGCGTCGGCCTCGAGGAACACCGCCGGGGTGCCCCCCGCCGGCGCCACCACCGTGCCGTCCGGGCCGGGGGTGCCCCGCAGCCACGGATGCGCGCCGGCCGACGCGGCCTCCGCCACGGGCAGGCCCGCCCTGCGGGCGTCGTCCCAGGTCAGGTGGCGCAGACCCGCCAGCGGCCCTCCCCCGCGCGCCGCCACCTCGCGCCCCCCCACCCGGGCGGAGGCCAGGCAGAGGCCGGCGCCCCCCGGCAGGATCAGGCCCACGGGGATGGCCTCCGGCACCCAGCCCGGCCACACCTCGCCGATCGCCCCGGGCGGGCGCCGGCCGGCGCCCGCGGCGACCCACGCCTCGATCCAGCGCGCCGACTCCTCGTCGGGCACGAACATCGGGCTCCCGCTCCTCCCAACGCGCGGCGCGGGGCCGCGGCACTCGCGTGCGCCCCGGCCCGCCCGCGGGCGGGCCGGGGCGCACGCGGCCGCCTGCCCAGCATAGGGCCGCGCGAGGGGACCGGTCAAAGCGCACGGGCGGCCGGCCCGCCGCCCGCGTCAGCGCGGCGGCGCGGCCTCCCCGGCCTCGGCGGTGCCGTCGTCGATGTGGTTGCTGCTGGGGATGGCGCTGGACAGGATGGCCGCGCGCAGGGTGTCGCCCCGCAGCCCGACCCGCAGGGCCTCGAGCGAGAGGGCGTCGTCGGGGTGGATGTTGCCCAGGTTGACGTTGGTCCCGAAGCGCAGGAGGAGGTCCTGCTGCTGGTTCTTCAGCGGCGCCTCCCAGATGAGGCTGTTGGGATCGTCGACGGCGGCGGCGATGTCCTCCATCTCCTCCTCGTCGATCGAGCCGTCGGCCCGGTAGATCACCACACCCTTGCCCGACTCCCGGCCCTCCACGATCACCTTCCAGGCCCCGGCGCGCAGGTCGGCGCCGATCTGCTCGCGGATGTTGCTCCGCGGCACCCGATCGGCCGGGTGCTTCTTGCCGACCTCGGTGACGACGCGCAGGCCGCGCTGCAGCGCGAGGTCGATGAGCCCTCGCCGGGTGTGGCCCGACATCTGGATCGTGCCGTCCGAAACCTCCAGGGCCGCGAACCCGAGGTCGGCGGCACGGTCGACGAACTCCCGGCCCTTGCTCTGGACCACCGCCACCTCGAGGAACGTGCCGCCCGGGTAGCAGAGCACCCCGACCTCCCGGGCGAGCTCGATCTTGCGCCGCAGCAGGCGCTCCGAGTAGAAGGCCGTCGTGCCGAAGGCGAGCTTCCACAGATCGATGAACGGCCCGGCGAGCTGCAGCAGGTCGGCGGAGGCCGCCAGCCCGAGCCCCGTGTCGATCACCATCGTCAGGCCGCGCTCCCGCGGCTTGGCGGTCCTCCCCAGGATGGGAAACGGACAGACCCCGGACCAGGCCCCGCCGAACCCGTCCCGCCCCCGATCGTCCTCGCGCGCCATTCGCGTCCCTCCCCGCCGCGCGCCCCCGCCGCGGCACGCGCCGCCGCTGCCCGCCGGCGGCGCGGCTGCAGCCTATGACGCCCCAGGGATCGAGGTGCGGGGGCTCATACGGGGGGCTCGGGCGACATAGCGGACAGGACGGGACCCCGGCGCGGCGGGCGGGATGGGCGGCCCGGGTCCCGCACCCGGGCGCCGGAAGGGGCGCCGACGCCCGTGAACGACGGACTCTGGATCCTCCTGATCTGCGTGGGGCTGGGGCTGGCCGGCCGCAACCTGCTGATCGCGGGCGCGGCCGCCTGCCTGGCGCTGCTCCAGCTCGGGCGCGCGGAAGCCGTCATCCGCTGGCTCGACCTGCGCGGGACGGCGCTGGGCATCTTCCTGCTGGTCGGCAGCCTCCTGGCCCCGGTGGCGGCGGGCCGGCTGTCGCTGCGCGGATTCACCGCGGAGCTGTTGCGGCCGTCCGGCCTGATCGGCGTCGCGGTGGCGGCCGTCGCCGCCTACCTGGGCCGCGGCGGCGTCGGGTTCCTCCAGTCCTACCCGGCCGCGCTCGTCGGTCTCATCGTCGGCTCGTTCCTGGGGACGATCCTCCTGCGCGGCGTGCCCACCGGCCCGCTGATCGCCGCCGGCACCACCGCGCTCCTGCTCCAACTGCTCCATCTGCGCTGACGGCGCGCCGGCCGTCAGCCTTCGCGACCGCCGGCCCCGCCTTGGCCGCGTTGCTGCAGGCGCCCGTTCAGATCCGTCAGTTCCCGCCCGAACCCCTCGATCTCGGTCTGGGCCAGCCCGAGGAAGAAGCGCAGCCGCGACTCGTCCTCGCCCTCGCCCTCGGACAGGAGCCGCCGGCACTCGCGATAGATGTCCAGCTGCTGGTCGATCTTGCCCCGCAGGGTCTCCACCCGTTCGGCCAGGGTGTCTTCGGGCCGGTGCCCGACCGCGGAGTGGTACGAGTCCAGGAGCAGGGGCTCGAACCATGCCGCGTCGGCGGCGTCGTCGAGCGACACGCGGACGCAGATGGGCTCGTCGTTCTCGACCAAAGCGGAGACGACGGCGCCGGGCATCGGGACGGGGACGTGGTGCACGGTGGCCTCGAACACGGATCCGGGCCAGATGTGCCGGCGTCCCGCCGCGATGGAGATCGCCACCGGTGCGCCCTCCAGGGTCCGCACGAAGTGCAGGCGGTCGAGGTTGCCGGCCAGAAAGCCTAGGAAGAAGGTCATCTCCGGGTGATGGGGCAGGTGCCGGCCGAGCCGGATCACCGCCTCCAGTTTCGTCCGCTGCTCCGCCAAGGGGCGGCTCCCTCCAGGGGGGCAAAGATCGTGCTATTGTAGCACCGCGGATGCCGCGCGGCGCCGCGTCTTCACGCGGGGGGGCAGGGCGGTTGCGGATCGGCGCCCATCTGAGCATCAGCAAGGGCCTGCCCGAGGCCGGGCGCCTGGCGCGGAGCATCGGGGCCGACACCTTCGGCTTCCACACCCGCAACCCGCGGGGAGGCGCCAACCGCGCCATCGGCCCGGAGGAACTGGGCGCCTGGGCGGCGATGCAGGCCGAGACGGCGCTGGGCCCGCTGGTCGGCCACCTGCCGTACGTGATCAACCTCGGCTCGGAGCGCGACATCTGGGACTTCGGGGTGCGCGTGGTCGCCGAGGACCTGGCGCGCTGCGACGCCTTCGGCGCGTTCGCCATCGTCCTCCATCCCGGCCACGCGCCCGCCGACGCCCGGCAGCGCGGGATCGAACGCGTGGCGAGCGGCGTGACGCAGGCGCTGCGCCAGGCCGGGGAGCGCCGCTGCCTCCTCTGCCTCGAGGGCATGGCGGGACAGACAGGCGAGATCGGCGCGACGCCGGAGGAGTTGGGCGCCATCCTGGAGGCCACGGGCCGGCCGGCCGGCCTGGCCGTCTGCCTGGACACGTGCCACCTCTTCGCCTCGGGGTGGGACGTGCGCACGCGGGAAGGGATCGACGCGATGCTGCGGGCCTGGGACGGGGCGGTGGGCCGGGAGCGCATCCGCGCGCTGCACCTGAACGACAGCCGCTTCGGGCTGGGCAGCCGGCGCGACCGGCACGCCCGCCTCGGCCAGGGCGAGATCGGCGAGGCCGGCCTGCGCGCCGTCCTCACGCACCCCTTCCTCCGGACCCTGCCCATGATCATCGAGACCCCGGTGGACGACCATGCCGTCTACGCCGAGGAGATCGCCGCGGCGCGGCGCTGGACGGAGGCGGGTTAGCCGGTGCGCTACGAGGTGCGCGTGCGGGTCGACGACGTGGCCGCCGCCCACCGCCTGCCGGGCGACGCGGGTGCGTGCGCCCTGCTGCACGGCCACAATTGGGCCTTCGAGGCCACGGTGGGCGCGGACGCGCTGCACGGGGACATGGTGGTCGACTTCCGCGCCGTGAAGGCGGTGTTCAAGGCGTTGGACCACACCTGCCTCAACGACGACGCGGAGATCTGCGCCGACGGGCACCGCCCGACCGCCGAGCGCATCGCCGAAGTCGTGGCGGCCCGCCTCGCGCGGGTGCTGGAGGCCCTCCCCAACCGCCCGCGGCTCCTCCGCCTCTCCGTGCGCGAGACGACCCGGAACGAGGTCGTCCTGACGCCGTGAGCGCGAGCGCCGCCGCGCGGCTTCCGGTGATCGAGGTCTTCGGGCCGACCCTGCAGGGCGAGGGCCGCATGATCGGCCGCCGGACGATGTTCGTGCGCCTCGCCGGGTGCGACTGGGCCTGTTCCTGGTGCGACACGCCGTACGCCTGGCGCCCCGGCGCGCTCGCCCCCGTCGAACGGCTCGGCCCGGAAGACCTGCTGCGCCGCCTCGGGGCCCTCGGGCCGGATTGCCGGCGGGTCACCCTCAGCGGCGGGAACCCGGCGCTGCACGACTGCGGCCCCCTGGTCGGCGCGCTCCATGAGGGCGGCTACCTGGTCCACGTCGAGACGCAGGGCAGCCGGGCCCCGGCGTGGCTCGGGGCGGTCGACACCGTCACCGTGTCTCCCAAGGGCCCGTCCTCGGGCATGGCGCCCGACTGGCCGGGCCTCGGCGCCACGCTGGCGGTGGCGGCGGACCCCGACCTGAAGGTCGTCGTGTTCACGGAGGAAGACCTCGCGTACGCGGCCGAGGTCGGCCGCCGGCATCCCGGCGTTCCGCTGACGCTGCAGGCCGGCAACCGCGTCGGCGAGGACGACGCCGACAGCCTCCTCGCGCGGCTGCGGTGGCTGGCCGACCGGGCCCTGGGCCTGGAGGGCATGGGCGACGTGCGGGTGCTGCCGCAGCTGCACGTGCTGCTCTGGGGCAACCGCCGCGGAGTGTGACGGGAGGCGGCCGCCGCGGTGCCCCGTCCACGAGGGAGGGAGCGGCGCGCCCCGCGCCGCGCAGCCGATGGATGCCGCGTTGCTGGGCCCGTCTCCCGCCCGCCGGGCGGTGGTCCTGCTGTCGGGCGGCCTCGACTCCGCGGTCTGCCTGGGCGTCGCCCTCCGCGAGGGCTTCGCCGCGTGGACCGTTTCCTTCGACTATGGCCAGCGGCACCGCGCGGAGCTCGATGCCGCGCGGGCCGTCGCCTCGGCCGCCGGCGTGCCCGCCTCCCGCCGGCGGATCGTCGACCTGCGGGGCGTGTTCTCCGGGTCGGCGCTGACCGGGCACGCGGAGGTGCCGCTCGACCGGGACCCGGCCGAGATGGCTTCTGGCGTGCCCGTGACCTACGTACCGGCGCGCAACCTGGTCTTCCTCTCCCTCGCCGCGGCGATCGCGGAGCCGCTCGGGGCCCGCGACGTGTTCATCGGCGTCAACGCCCTCGACTACTCGGGCTATCCCGACTGCCGTCCGGAGTTCATCGCCGCCTTCGCCGAGGCGGCGCGGCTCGGCCTGCGCGACGGCGTCACGGTGCACGCCCCGCTCGTGCGCCTCGACAAGGCGGGCATCGTGCGCCTTGGTCTGGAGGTGGGCGCACCCCTGCACCTGACCCTCTCCTGCTACCGCGGCACGGTCCCCGCCTGCGGGCGCTGCGACGCCTGCCTCCTGCGCCGCAAGGGGTTCGCGGAGGCGGGCCACCCGGACCCGATCCCGTACGCCCCAGAGGGGTGAGACGGCCTGCCGGACGGATGTACGCATTCAGTGAACGGCGTAGAGAGGCTGCGTCTCCGGGCGTGACCGGGAGCAGGATGGGGCTGGGACGGTCAGGACTGGGGCAGGGGGTATGAGATCGGGCTGGCGAGTCGGCCGTGGTGGTC
>JAJYVV010000173.1 GCA_021791815.1 Bacillota bacterium
TGCTCTTGCACCGGCTCGTCGATGTGGTCGCGCAGGGGCGGGTCGAGGACCTCCACGGTGAAGCCGCTGTTGCCCGCCTAGAGCCGCGGCGGCCGCTGGCGGTCCGGGGGGCGGCGGGAGCGCCCGGAGCCGGGGCGCCAGCCCGGCCGGGGCCCCTCGGTGCTCCCAGACGTCGGCGGCGTGCCAGGCCGCGCCGGCCAGGGCCACGAGCCCCCCCTGACGGCGGGCGACGACGACGAGCCCCCCGACGACGACGACCGCCACCCCCACCGGGGCGGCGACGGCCAGGACGACGATCACCCCCGCCAAGGCGGCGGCCCCCCCCACCGCGGCGACGGCGAGGAGCAGGGCGGCGACCGCCCGCAGCCGGCGGCTCCAGCGGGCGCAGCCGGCGACGAAGCGGTCCGGCGGGCGCCCGGCCGTCACGGGGGCCCCTCCTCGGCCGGCTCGGTCGGCGGGGCGGGCACCGGACCCGCGGGCGGAGCCCCGGGGAGGCCAGGCGGCGGCTGGCGGAGCCGGTGCCACACATAGACGCCGAGGCCGAGCAGGACCGCGGCGACGACCCCGACGACGACGGGCCCGATCCAGGGCGGCAGCTCGGCCGGCGTATCCGCCTCGAGGGCGGAAGCCTCGCCCCGGGCCTCGGCACGCTTCGCCCGCAGGCGCTCGCGGTCCGCCCGCCGTTTGGCCTCCGGGTCGGCATAGGGCATATCGCCCCCAGTATGCGCCCCGTCGCCCCTGCACAGATGTAAGGCGTCGCTTTTGCGCCGATGCGCGGCGTCGCCGATGCGCGGCGTCGCCGATGCGACTCGGCGGACCATCGCAGCGGCGGGACGGCGTGGAATCGCCCCGGCGCCCCGTCGGGCCGTACACTCCCCGACGCTGACACGCGTCGCCCCTGTCCATCCCCGCCAGCCCAGAGGGTCGCCCCTGTGATCCTGACCATCGCCAACCTCAAGGGCGGCAGTGGCAAGACGACGACGGCGGTCTATCTCGCCGCCGGCCTGGCCGCCACCGCCCGCACCCTGCTCGTCGACGCGGACCCGCTCGCCTCCGCCCTGACCTGGGCGGACCTGGCGGACGGGGCCCTGCCCTGCCCGGTGGTGGGTCTCGCGGTGCCCCGGCTCGACCGGCGGCTCCCGGCGGTGGGGGAGGGCTACCGGCACGTCGTGATCGACTGCCCGCCGGACGTGGCCGAGATCACCGCCGGGGCCGTCCGAGCGGCGGACGTGGTCGTGGTGCCGCTGGCGCCCACGATCCTCGACGTGGCGCGGCTGGCGCCGACCGCCGACCTGATCGTCGAGGCGTCCGCCGGCCGGGACCGGCCGCCCGCGGTGCTGGCGGTCCTGACGCGGGCTCGCCCCCGGGTCCGCAGCCGCGCCGCGGTCCGGGCCCAGCTCGAGGCGGACGGCTGGGCCGTCGCCCCCGACGACGTGCCGGAGTGGGAGGCGATCGCCCAGGCGGCCGGGACCACCCCCCGTGATCTGACGCCCTATGCCTCGGTGCTGGCCGCGGTTCGGGCTCTGGCCTCGGGCCGGCGGGCGGCGGCATGAATCCCGCCGAGCGACGGCCCGACCTGTCGGCCCGGTTGGCGGCGGTGACCGGCTCGCGGGCGCGACGGCCCGACGCGACGCCGGCGTCCCCCGAGCCGGTGGGGGAACGGGAGCGGACCTACCGGGTGACGGTCGAGGTTCCGCGAAGGCAGCACCGGCAGCTCCGGCTCTGGGCGCTCGACCATGACGCGGACGCGTCGGCGGTGGTGCGCGCCCTCCTGGCGCAGCTCGAGGCGGACCCGGCCCTCGCGGAGCGCATTGCGGCCGCGGTCCGCCGGCCGCGGCGCCGGCCACGGGGCGGCGGCGAGGGGGTGGGCCCCGCCTAGCGGGCCGTCGCCTCGCGGCGGAGCCGTTCGTACTCGGCCAGGCGGACGCGCTCCGCTGGCGGCCAACGGTTGTCCCCGGCCATCTTGTGCGGCTTGCACAGGGCGCAGCTCCGCCGCTTCCGCTTCGCCCGCTTCCGCATCGGCCCTCCTCCGGCCCCTACGGGCCTGGCGCTTGCCCACGGTCCGGGACTCGCACCGCCGGCGGCCACTGCCGGGCCGCACGGCGGAAGTATTCGCCCCGGGCCGCACTCTGTCACCGCCTCAGGGGGGCGGCCCGTCCTGCCCTGGCGGCCGGGCATAGGCAATGTCGCGTGGCGCGACCGCGAGCACCACGACCGTCCGCGTTGCGCGCTCGAGCCGGAAGATCACACGCCAGCCGCCGACCCCGGGCCTGAGGCGGAAGTGATCCGCCGGCCAGTCGCGGAGCGGGACCACGTTCCCGTACGGGAGCCGCTTGACTGCCCCCTCGACCCGGGCCCGTCGAGCCTTGGTGAGCCCCTTCAGGCCGGACCGGGCTTCAGGCGCCCAGGTAATCCGCCAGGGCTCAGGCTTCGGCAGTGTCGCGCTCGGCGTCGAGCCACGCCTCGACCTCTTCCGTGGTCATCAGCGGCTCCCCGGCGGCGATGGCCCGCTCGGAGGCCTCGACCTGCCGCCGCTCCTCGTCGGACAGCGGCTCGTCGTCGTACGGGGCCGCCCCGAGGACCGCGAGCATCGGGTCGCGCGCGCCTCGCACGTAGGTCGTCACCGGGGCGACCGACTCGTCCGGCAGCCGCGTGAGGAGCTGGCGGAGCTGGGCGCTCGCCGTGTTCATGCGTCATCCCCGCCGACCGTGGCGTGCCGCTCGCCCTCCCAGGCATCCGCCAGCGCCTGGAGGGCCGGACCCGGCGCCGGCGAGCCGAGGGCGGCGCCGAGGCGGTCCCACGGCACGCCCCGGTGGCTGAGCGCGAGGGCCCGCCGGAGGATGGCCGTCACCGGGGCGACCGACTCGGAGGGCAGCTCGTCGACAACGCGGCGCAGTTCCTCGCGGTCTACATGCACGGCCACTAGCCGGCCCTCCGTACCCGCGTTCGCGTCATCGCCCACATGGCTGCATGCTCGCCGAGGATGGCGAGGCGGCGCCACCGCTCCGGGTCGGAGCGGGCCGCCAGCGCTTGCAGCCCGCCAGCGGCGAGCTGCCATCCCGAGACAGGACGGATCGCGTAGGGGTCGACCGCTCCGGGCCGGATCGCGGTCACCGGCTCGACGGGGCGCCCGTCGACGAGCCGGCGGAGCTGGGCACGGTCAGCGATCACGGGCGGGCCTCCGCCGGCACACGCCCGTCCGCGGCCCCGGCCGGGACGGGCGCGCTGGGATCGTCGCAGTAGCACACGCGGTCGGCCCAGGCGGGGTCCGCGTGCCGATGCTCGGGACCGATCGGACGGGCGCGGTGCGCATCAGCCTCCGGACGCCCCGCCTCGACCTCCGCAGCCGCGAGGTTGGCGCCGAACGCCGCCGCGATCGCGCTCCCCTGGGCTCGGATCAGCTCCGCGATCTGGCCCCCCTGCTCCGCGATCTGGCCCTTGAGCGCCGCCACGTCCAGCGCTAGGCCGCCGGGCCTCTTGACCTTGGACCCGTCGCGGACAAACTCGAACCACTCCGGGCTGCCCGGGGCGAAGCCGGGCCGATCGTGGCCGTTCGGGCTCGGGGGGGACGCCGAGGCGCGGGCAGCGGCCAGCTCAGCCTTGCGGGCCTTCCGGTACTGCCAGTCCGAGTGCTCGGGGTTGTCAACCCGCCAGCGCTTCTGCGCGCAGGCGTGGTTGCAGTAGCGGCGGTCCTTGCGGAGTTTGCCCCCTGGGGGCGCCTTCAGCTCGCGACCGCAGAAGGCGCAGGTTCGCAGGCGGCTCGCCAAAGCCATTACGCGAGGCATCTTAGCACCCCGAAAGCCATTACGCGAGGACTAGCTGAACTCGCGGAAAGGGGTTACGCGGGAAAACCGAAAGCCATTACGCTGGCCCTGGGTAACCCCCCGAGGGCGGCGCGGCGCCGCTCGCATGTGGCCTGGCGCGGACGTAAGCAACCTGACGCCGCCCTGGCGCCACCGCCTGAGGGGGGGCCGCCGCTGGACGAGCGCACGGCCGTTCGGCTACACTCGCGGCGCTTACGTTCGCCTGCCTGAGTGAGGCCACGACCTTGACCGGCGTCAATCCCCACGCTCCCGATCAGCCGGGATCGCGCACGCCCGCCATCGCCGACCGCACTCGGGGGGCGCGCGAGAGCTAGGGGCCAGCCGTGGCCGCCCAACGCCGCCCAGCCGCGCGCCGCACGCCCCGCGTCGGCGTGTTGTCGCTCCCGCCGCCGGAGCTGGCCGACCCGATCGCCGAGTCGGCGATGCTGCGGGCGGCTGCCGAGCGGGGCGCCGACCACGCCGCCGCCGTCGCCCTGGGCGTCAGCCCTGGCGCCTTCACGACCGACCGCAGGGCGGCGCTTTGGCAGGCGATCAGCGCTGCGCGCCAGGCCGCCCCCGACCCCGGGACGCCCCTGGGCCTCCTGGCCGTGCTCGACGCCGCGGATGTGTTGGGCTTGGAGGTTGCGGCGCGAGTCGGAGGCTCCGCGGGCGCCCTCGACGAGCTGGGCCTCGACGCGGACGCCCAGGCCGAGGGGCGCTGGGGGCACCTGGCCGCGCTGCCCGGGATGGGCCGGGCCCTCGCGCTGCGGCTCCGTGGCCTTGAGCTGGCGCGGCTCCGCTGGCGCGCCCAGGTCGCGGGCGACGCTGACGACCCGGAGCGGGCGGCCCAGCTCTACGCCGAGCTGGCAGCCTCAATCTCCGAGGTCCGGCAGCACGCGGGGGCCGACTGGCAGCTCTCGACGGTGGCCGAGCCGGAGCCCCAGAGGGCCGCCCCATCGGGGCAGTCAGCGAAGGCGCCCCGGATTGACCCGCACACGCTGCCGGTGCAGAACACGTCGGCGCGCATCGCGGAGCGCCAGCCATTCCTGCTCGCGGAGCCCGGCTATCTCGCGGACCCGGTGGGTGCGGCATCCTGGCAGGTCGCGCACCAGGACCGCAACGGATCATCGGCCCGCATCGCCGATCTCGACGCGCTGGCGGTGCTGGCGCGAGTTCCCCATCGGGGCGCCGATGGCCGCGTCACCGGCTACGGCTACGGGTTGCGGTTCGGGCTCGGGGACCAGGCGGTCGACGTGATCGCGGATGATGCCGAGATCGCGGATGCGAGTCTTGGGCATCGGGCCGGCGTACCGCTGCCGCCGCGTGGCCGAGCCCTCACGGCGGTTCACGGGCTCATTCGCCAGCTCGCGACGTTCGCACCCGTAATCGAGCCCGTGCCGGCGTGGGCGGGCGATGCGCTCGTGATTCCGCCCCCTGAGTACGGCGCGGCCGGCATTGGTGATCGACCGCCCGATGCGACTGGCGTCGAGCCATCACCAACATGGCGGCGGATCACCGAGCTGGCCGCTGAGCATCCCCGCGTGGGGCTTGTCATCGGCGCCGCGGTGACGAGCCCCTACCTCCGCCGCCTCGGCCAGGAGCCGTACGTCCTGCACCTGGTCGGCGACTCCAGCCTCGGCAAGTCGAGCGCGCAATTGGTGGCTGGCGCGGTGGTGGGCGACCCCCGGATCGTCGTTCGCTGCTACAACTCGACTGCGCTCGGGGTGGGGGAGATGGCGGCCGGGCTCGGGGTGCTGCCGCTGATCCTCGACGAGCTGGGGGCAGCCAACCTGCCCGAGCCGCAGGTCGAGGCGTTGGTGTTCCGGGCGGTCGCGGGGTTCGTGCGGACCCGGGCGAAGCGGTCCGGGGGTGCGACCACGGGCGGCGGATGGTGCGGCGTGCTGATCGGGTCGGGCAACGCCCGGCTAGCGCCCGCCTCCGCCAATCCTGGGCTCGCGCCCCGGGTGGTCAACCTCGACGCGCCGATCACCGCCTCGGCGGCGGCGGCCGACGAGTTGCGCGCGCTGGCGCTGCGTGACTACGGGCTCCCGCTCGCGGCGATCGTCGCGGACCCGGACCCGGCTGGCATGCGGGCGCGGATCGAAAGGGTGGAGGCGCAGATCGGGGCAGACCTCGGCGGCGTCGCGGGCCGCATCGCCCGACACCTGGCCGCTGCGGTGGCCGGGGCCGAATGGCTGGCCGAGTGGACCGGCGTCCCCCAGCTCGGGCCGGCGGTGCTGGCGGAGGCCCAGCGGATCGCCGAGGTCACGGAGGCGCAGCGGGTCGAGCTGGGCGCCAGCGTGGGGGAGCGTCTGCTGGAGGCGCTGCGGGTATCTGCCTACACGCGGCCATCGGCGTTCCCGATGCTGGACGCGATCGTGGGGAGCGCCGAAAGGGGCGAGCGACCCTGGGAGCCCGGATCGGGGTTCTTGGGATTCAGGTGCGCCGACGGTGGGATCGCGTTGTCCCGTGGCGTGCTGGCGCGCATCGCCGCCGACGCGGGGATCGCGGACGCGGGGCCCGGCATCGACGAGTGGGACCGCCGGGGCATGCTCCAGCGCGGGGACGGAGCCCATCGGGATCGTCGACCGGCGAAGGGATGGCCCCGCCTGGTGACCCTCACCGGGTCGGCCTTTGGGGTCGACGCCGACCCCGATCCGGCCCCCGACCCCGGCCGCCCCGGAGACCCGTCCCTCGCGCGCACCCCCCCCCGCGCGCGCGCAGGTGAGACCGTCGCAGAGGTGGGAACCGTGGGAACCGTGGGAACCCGAGTTCAGCCGGCGAGTTCCGGTTCCCACGGTTCCCACGGTTCCCACCCCGGAGCGAAAGGTTCCGCGCGTGACCCGGACCCGGGGCCTGACCCCTTGGCCGCGCCGGTCATGCCCGGAGGCGGGGGCGGCGAGCCCCCCGACGGGCCGCCCCCTGACCCCCGGACCGGGGCGCTCTGGCGCCGGCTCACCGAGCCCGTGCCGGCCGACCGGGCCGAGCTGCAGCGGCGTGGGGCGGAGCTGGCGCCGTCCGTGGCCGAGCTGCCCCCGGCCGACCGGGCGGCGCTGCGAGCGGCCTTTGTCGCCCTCCGCGCCGAGCTGCCGGACGGCCCCGAGCCCCCCGGACCCCCGACCTCACCGGCCGCGGCCGACGACGCTGCACCGGCTCCCGCTCCGGGTGACCCCACGCGCGCCAGCACCGGCCCATCCCCGGCCGCGGCCTCCCGTCAGTCTCCCGCCTCGGCCGCCCCGGCGCCCGATCCCGAACCCTCGCCGGACCCGGCCGCGACCGACGGCGCGCCACCGCCCGATGGCCCCGACGGGCCGAGCGAGGCCCCCCCGCCCGATGGGGCGCCCGATCCCGGCCCGCCCGTGGCCCCCGGAGCCCCGCCCGCCTCGACCGTGCCCCCAGGGCCACCGGGCGCCCTCGCGGCCCCGCACGTCGCCGGGTCGGCGGCGGCAGCCGGGGGCGGGCGCCCCCAGGCGGAGGCCC
>JAJYVV010000174.1 GCA_021791815.1 Bacillota bacterium
CCCTTGCCAGCCTACGGACCCCCCAATCCCTCCCCTGGCTCGCGTCCCGTGTGGATCCCCCCTCATCTCTCTCCACACCAAACTCCCCCCTTCCCCGCTCACCTCCTTGCCGACGTACGCACGTTCTTGGTTTCTGGATAGGCTCTCAGCAAGGCTGTAGACATCGCCGCGGGACCCCGCGGACGGGGGCGGCGATGGTATGCCGCTCGGAGTCGATGCGTTACCGCACGCGGAAGCCACGGAGGCCCCATTCCGTCCGGCTCGTCAGCGTGTCGGATTTCGGAGCATGTCGGCCGGTCATCTCGGTCCATGGAGGGGCGCGCCGCGCGGTTTCCATGAGCGGAAACGGCCCGCCGTGCGCGGGCGCACCGTCAGTGGTTGCCGAGGACCGCGGCCGCCGCGCTTGCGGCATCCGGCGCCCGGACGACCGCCCGGTGCCATTGACCGAGCAGGTCCAGGTCGCTGGCCTTGGCCACGGCTTCCCGAACCGCAGCGGGCGGGTCCTCGAAGCGGGCGGCGAAGGCCTCCAGAACGAACTTCTGCGCCTGACGCACCTCGCCGTCGTGGATGAGGTCTTCAAAGAGTTCCTGGCCCACCACGGGCACGCCCAGCAGCTCCTCCCTGGCCCACGCCCGGTCCGTGGGCGACTGCAGCTCGCCATACCCCAGGCAAATCATCGCCGCACGCGTGGGCGCGCGCAAGTCCGGCTCCAGATGCCCCGTCAGCGGCAGGGCCGCCTCCAGCAGGTCCCGCATGCCCAGCGTGTGCTGCATCAGGGGGACCATGGCCAGTTCCAGCGCCGCCTCGCGCCCCAGCGGTCCGTCCTCCGCCCGGAGGCGCCACCGCGCCAACTCGTCCTCGCCAAGCAGGTCCCGCAGGAAGACCTGCCGCGGGTGGAACGTCACCTGCTGCAGGACCAGCGGCCGTGCGGGCGGTAGGCGGTGGCCCCAGTAGATCACGGTTGCCACGCGGCGGCCGGGGTGCTGCCGCAGCAGCGTCAGGTGGTAGACGGCCATGCGCGCGGCGTCGTCCTCGCCGTCGCGGAACTGGAACTCGAAGGACCAGATGCTGCCGTCCTCGGCCAGGAAGGTGCGGTCCGTCTCCTGCTCGCCGGGGGCCATGACGAACAGCTGGCGGTCTACGGCCCGCACCAGGCGCGGGGTGTCCGCCACCAGGGGCACACGGCCGCCGGCAATCAGGCCGGAGATCCAGATCAGGGCACGATCCTTGAAGTTGCGGGGCTGCCTGGGCACCTCGGCCACGAACCGCCCTCCCTCCTTGCGCGGACTGCCTCCCTTCCCGCAGCTGGGTCAGCATCCCTTCCCTCCCGACGCGCCCAGCGATCCGTCGACGGCGGCGTTTGGCGAGCAGAGCGCGCCCCGCGCCACGCCCCCCCGGTCGACGACGCCCGCCGCCACGGGCAGCGGCGTGGGGACGTGGGACATCCACGGTGCGCCGGCAGAACTCACGGCGGCCGGCGGCGGCGCACCACCGCTCCCGGCCGGGTCGGTGGCCCTTGTGGAGGACCCCCGCGATCTCAACCATTCAGCTTCGCGGCACCTGCCGCGGCCGCCAGTGCGGCGGCGCGCTGGTCCCCCAGCAGGTCAAATAACGGCGCACCGGCCGTCGGTGGCGCAATGGTGCCTCCGTCCGGAGGCCGCAAAGCCGCGGCGCCCAGGGAGGGCACGGCGATGGCGAAAAGATTTCTTTTGGCCATCCACTTGCTCGACAGGAAGTTGGTCCCCAGCGGGACCAGCACGCGGTCCGCCGCCGCCAGGGCGTTGAGCGTGAGCAGCCCGGGGCTGGGCGGCGTGTCGATCAGGAGGAGCCGGGAAGCGCGCGCGGCGCCCGCGCCAGTTCGCGGCTGATCTGGCTGGCCAGCTCGATCTCGGCGGCCGCCAGGTCGGTGTCCGCCTGCGCCAGGTCCACGCCCCGGGGTTTCTGTCGGATCACGCGGGCAGGGGGCAGTGGTGCGCGTCGGAGGCCGGCAGGATCACGGCCTCGTACACGGTGGCACCGGACAGGTCCTCGGGGTCCAGGCCGAGGCTGATCGTCAGGCTCCCCTGGGGGTCGAAGTCCAGGATCAGGACGCGCTGGCCCAGCTCCGCGAGCGCCACGCCGAGGTTGGCCACCGTCGTGGCCTTGCCGACCCCGCCCTTCTGATGGCACACCGCGAGGATGAGGGGCGCCCCCGCTTCTCCGTGGGCCACGGGATCCGGCGTCCGCATGCTGCGACCTGCCCGGAACGCCTTCATCCCGTGAGCCCGGGCACCCCGCTTCCTCCGTACACCGCACGCCTTGTGCCACTTGGTAAGCGGCGGATCGGGGCAAGAAGGAGACCGCAGTGCGCCGTCGTAGTCCGCCGACGGCAGTTAAAGCAAAGAGCCCGCCCTGGCGGAGCGGACCCTTGGACGGGCGGTAGGCGCCCCATGCCCCGGGTGGCGCCGCGGAGCCCCTGATGGACGTCACGCAGTATACCACAGCCGGCCCGTCCGTTCCCGCTGCGGCGTACCGCCTCTGGCGATGATCGGGGGCACCAGGGCCCTCCCGGAGCCGGACGGCTGGGAGGGCTGCGTGGTGCCCCCGATTCGTTACGCCGTTGCCCTGGAGCAGACGATCTGGGGGGACCCCGTCGCCCATGCGACCCCGCTGCACCGGGGCGCACGCGGCTACGTCGCGCTCTGCCGGCGGACCGACGGGGCGGAGTGGCGGCAGCGGTTCTTCGGCGGCCCGTCTCTCCTGGCCGCGGCCGCACAGCGCGACACCTATGTCTCGCAGAACACCTTCGATCGCCCGTGCCGCCGGGCGGACGCCCTGCGCCAGCTGCGGACCCTCTTTGTCGACCTCGACGGCTACCGGGTGGGCCTGGAGCCGGCGGCGTCCTGCCTGGAGCGCTCGCAGGCCGGGGAGATCCCGTGGCCCGCGGCGGTCCTGCAGAGCGGCCGGCGCGCGGACTTCCTGCACAAGACGACCACTGACCTGGCGAAAACCACGTCGGTCATCGTGGTCGAAGACCTCTCCGTGCGCGGCATGATCCGCAAGCGCCGATCGATCGCGGACGCCGGGTGGGGCGAGTGTCGGCGGATGCCGAGCACAAGACGGTGTGGTACGGGTCCCGGCTGGTCCTTGCCCCACGCTGCTATCCCTCCACGACGACATGCTCGGCCCGTGGCCAGGTCGAGGACGGGATGCCGCTGGCTGAGCGGGTCTTCCGGTGCGATGCGTGCGGGCTGGTGCTGGATCGGGACGTGAACGCGGCGGGGAATCTCGCGTCGCCTGTCGCCGGGCGTTCCCCGGAGACGGTGAGCGCCTGTGGAGGGGAGGGCTCTGGCCAGAGAACTGCCTGGCAGCCCCTGTGACACAGGAACCTTTGAGTGGGCAACTGGCCACTGCGGCAGTCGGAAACACACGACTATGAAGAGGGGAACGGAGACGACTGTGGTCCGCGTCGTGCGCGTTGCGGAAGGTGCCCCATACACGGCCATGGGCGGCGAAATCCACCGCCTCGTGCATCCGACGACGACCGGCTCGCGCAACCTGCAGCTGTCGCACGTGCGCCAGGGCCCCGGCGAGGCCATCCGCCGGCACCGCCACGCGGCCGAGGAGGCGTACTACGTGGTCGGCGGCACCGGAATCCTCCACATGGAGGGGCATCCCCCCGTGCCGCTCGAGCCGGGCGTGGCGGTGTATGTCCCGGGCGGGGTCTTCCACCACCAGGTGAACACGGGGGACGGGCCGCTCGACCTGATCACGGCCATGTCGCCGCCCCTGGGGCCCGACTCGGTGGAATGGGCCCCCGAGGCGCGGGAGGTGCCCTCGCCGTGAGCGGGCCTGGGCCGCGGGGGCCGGGACGGCGCTTCACGGGACGCGCCGCGCTCGTCACCGGGGCCGGACACGGGATCGGCAGGGCCGCCGCGCTGGGGTTCGCGGCCGAGGGCGCCGCCGTGGCCATCGTGGACCGGGACGCCGACCGCTGCCGCGCGGTGGAGGCCGAGGCGCGGGGGCGCGGCGCCGACGCGCTGGGGCTGGTGGTCGACGCGGCGGACCCGGCGGCCTACGGCGCGGCCATCGACGCGGCGGCGGCGCGGTGGGGCCGCCTCGACGCCGTGGTGAACAATGCGCCGGGGCCCGGGTGGGCGCCGGCGCTGGAGCTCTCCCTCGACCAGTGGGAGGGCTGCCTCGCCGTGTCGCCGCGGGCGGCCCTGATCTCCGCCCAACGCGCCGTGCCGCACATGGCCCGCGGGGGCGGCGGCGCCATCGTCAACGTCAGCTCGGCCCACGCCGTGGTCTCCGGGCCGAACTTCGCCGCGCACGCGGCCGCCAAGGCCGCGCTCCTCGGCCTCACCCGCCAACTCGCGACCGAGCTCGGGGCCCTGGGCATTCGCGTCAACGCGGTGACCCCCGGCGCGATCATGACGCACGACCCGCTGCCGCCGGACATCGAGGCGCTGGCGCTGCAGTGCTACCCGATCGGCCGCCTGGGCCGGCCGGAGGACGTCGCGGCCGGCATCCTGTATCTGTGCTCGGACGACGCCTCCTTCGTCACCGGCGCCACGCTGCCGATCGACGGCGGACTCACGGCCCTGAATCCGGAGCACGTCGCCTACAAGCCCGCGCTGGACGCGGCGAGGTCGCGGCGGTAGGCGGGGCGTTCGCGGGGGAGGGCTCGGCGCCGTGCGCTTGGGCTACATGACCTGGGGCATGCCGACCGTGCCCGCCGAGGAGTCGATCCCCTTCCTGGCCGGGCTCGGCTTCCGCGCCGTCGAGCTCACCGTGCTGCCCCACTACGCCGACACCCTGGCCCGGCTGGATGGCCCCGTGCGGGCGCGGATCCGCAGCCTGCTCGCGGCGCACGGCCTCGCGCTGCCCGCGATCGCCGCGCACTTCGGGCTCCTCGCGCCCGGGGAGGGAACGGCCGCCGCGCGCCAGATGGCCGACCTGGAGACGGCGGCGCGCGTCGCGCCCGACCTGGCGCCCGCGGGCGCGGCCCCGCCCGTCCTCGACACCACGGCCGGCGGGGAACCGTCGGCGTGGGACGCCGTGCGCGAGCGCCTCGCCGAGCGGACCGGGCAGCTGTGCCGGGCGGCGGCGGCGCACGGCGTCGAGGTGGCGGTGGAGCCGCACGTGCACTCCTGCCTGGACCGGCCCGATCGCGTGCTCTGGCTGCTCCGCGCGGTGGGGGAGCGCAACCTCCGGGTCAACCTGGACATCAGCCACTTCGATGTGCAGGGCATGGACGTGGCCGCCGTGTGCGCGGCGCTCGCGCCGTGGTCGGCCCACGTCCATGTGAAGGACCAGCGGGGGCGCGCGCCCGACTTCGCGTTCCTGGTCCCGGGCGAAGGGGACTTCGACTGCGCGGCCTTCCTCGTCGCCCTGCAGGCCGCGGGCTACGCGGGCTGCGTGACGGTCGAGGTCAGCATCATGGCGCAGCGGCGGCCGGGATACGACCCGTGGGACGCGGCGCGGCGGTCGTTCGCCTGGCTCCGGGCGGCGTTCGACCGGGCCGGGGTGGGGGAGGGGTAGGGGAGGGCCGGACGCGCGGCACACCGCTTTGCGGTGGGGACGCCGACCGGGCCGCTCCCGGCCGCCGGCTCCGGACCGCCCGGGACCCAAGCCGCGCCGACGGCCGAGGCCCGGTGCGAGCGCGGCCCGCATCCCCGCGGTCGCGGGGGAGCCCCCGCGACCGCGGCCCAGCCCCTCACTGGGCCTGGAAGGTCACGGTCACGTCGGCCGTCACCTGCTGGCTCCCGGACTCCACCGGCGTGGCGGCCGCGGCCGCGAAGACCTGCCCGGCAAAGGTCGGCACGGGCGGGGTCTGGATCTGCGTGGTCGTCACCTTCGTGATGGCCCCGAGCGTGAGGTGGGCCTCCTGGGCGATGGCCTGGGCCCGCGCGCGGGCGTCGGCCACGGCGGCGCTGAGCGCCTGCTGCGTCAGCGCATCCCCGGAGGGTGGACCGAAGGAGACGCTGTCCAGCTGGTTGGCGCCGGCACCCATCGCCGCGTCGATGAGCGGGCCGACCTTGGTGGCGTCGGGGACCTTGACCTGCACCGTGTCCGTGGCCTGATAGCCCGTGACGCGCGCCGGGGCGTTGGGGCCGGAGGACGTGTATTGCGGGTAGACCGACAGGGCCTCGGTCGTGAGCTCCTGCGCGGTCTCGCCCTGCTTCTCCAAGGCGCCGAGCACCGCCGTCATCGCCTGGTTGTTCGAGGAGAGGGCCTGCGCGGCGGTCGCGGCCTGCGCCTGGACCCCCACCTGGAAGGTCGCGGCGCTGTCCGGGACGGAGACCTTGCCCTCGCCCTGGACCGTGATGGTCGGGTCGGCGGCGGCCGCCGTGGGCAGGCGGCCGGGCGCGACGCCCGCCGCCGGCACGGCGCCGCAGCCGGCCAGGGCGATGGCACCAAGCGCGAACGCGATGGCGATCCCACTGCGCATCCTCGGATACCTCCGGCCGGTTGGACGCCGCGGGCGGCCCGGCGGTTCCGTCCGCCCAAGGCGACCGCGCGGCCCGGCCCGCTCAGACGGTGCGGAGGGCCAGGGTGGGGGCGAGGGCGGCGGCGCGCTGGGCGGGGACGAGGCCGGAGAGGGCGCCGATGGCGAGGGCGGCGGCGAGGCCTCCGCCCCAGGCGAGCGGCGGGACGACGACGGTCCAGCCCTGGGTCAGGGCATAGACGGCGGTGGAGGCCACCCCGAAGGCGATGCCGGCCGCGCCGCCGAGGCCCGCGAGCAGCATGGCCTCGGCGAGGAACTGGATGCGGACGTGGGCCCGCGTCGCGCCGAGCGCGCGGCGCAGCCCGATCTCGCGGCGCCGCTCCAGGACGGAGATGACCATGATGTTGGCGACGCCGATCGCCCCGACGAACAGCGCCACCGCCGCCAGGGCCACGAACAGGCCGGTGAAGGCGCTCTTGGCCTCCGCGCGGGCCACCAGCGCCTTGGACGGCTGGCTGACCGTGATGCCGCCGGGGTCCTCCGGGTCGGACTGCGGGCCGAGCAGGGCGTCCACCTGCGGCACCGCGTCCTGCGCCGCCCGCACGTAGAGGGTGCTGGGGTGCCCGTCGAAGCCGAGGTAGGTCGCGGCGGCGGGGAAGCCGATCAGGACGGAGGTGTCGATCTCCGGGGTCAGCGGGGCCGGGTTCAGGATGCCGGCGATATAGAACCACTGGCCCCCGACCCAGATGCGCTCCCCGGGCGCGACCGACGTGATCCCCAGGTGGATCGCGGCCTGGGCGCCCAGCACCGCGACCGGCTCCGTGGCCGTGG
>JAJYVV010000175.1 GCA_021791815.1 Bacillota bacterium
CAGCCGGTCGAGACCCCGGAGGTCGCACTCCAGCGGCGTCCCCCGAAAGATGCCGTCGACCCCGGCCAGGCCGGGCGCCGACACGCCCCCGCCCGGGCCCGTCCGGCCCCGCCCGGCGGCGTCCCGCACGGCGGCGGCCGCGGCGGCGGGCGCGGCGGCCACGAGGTCCTCCAGGGGCACGTTCAGGCGCAGGCGGCCGGCCTGGACGACCGCGCTCCCCCCGGCGGGCGGGCCGACCAACACCCCCTCGCGGTCCAGGCTGACGATGCGCACGGGCTGGCCCGCGTGGAAGCGGCGCACCCCGGGGCCGCCCCCCGGCCCCGCCTGGTCGGGGCGGCGCACGATCCGTTCCGCGGCCCTCCGCAACGCGGAGCGCGCCGCCTCGCCCTCGGCGGCCCACGCCTCCGGCCGGCCGTCGTCGGCCGACGACGCCCGGCTCGCCCGCGCCGCCTCCGCCTCCGCCGCGAGCCGGCGCAGGTCGCGGAGCACCGCGTCCGCCTCGCGCAGGGCCCCCTGCAGGAGGTCGGATGCCTCGCGGCGCGCCTCCTCCAGCGCTTCCTCCCGGCGCAGGTCGAACTCGCGCCGCCGGTCCTCCCACTCCTGCCGCAGGGATTCGGCGTCCCGCCGGAGGTCCGCGGCCCTGGCCGCCTCCTCCCGCATCCGGCGCTCCTCGGCCTGCATGCCGGCGATCATGGTCTCGACGTGCCGGGCCTCCGGGCGCTGCAGGGCCCGGGCGCGCTCGACGATCGCCGCGGGCAGCCCGAGGCGCGCGGCGATCGCGAAGGCCTGGCTCGGTCCCGGCACTCCGATCACGAGGCGATACGTCGGTTCCAGCGTCTCCGCGTCGAAGGACATCGACCCGTTCTCCACGCGCGGCGTCCGGTAGGCGAAGGCCTTGAGTTCGCTCGCGTGCGTCGTCACCAGCACCCGCGCCCGCGCCGCGAGCAGGTGCTCCAGGAGGGCCATGGCCAGCGCCGCGCCCTCGCCCGGATCGGTCCCGGCGCCCAGCTCGTCCAGCAGCACCAGCGCCCCGGGCACCGCCGCGCCCACGGCGGCGACCACGGCCCGCATGTGGGAAGAGAACGTGGACAGGTTCTGGGCCACGCCCTGGTCGTCGCCGGCATCGCCGCAGATGCGGGGGAAGACCCCGACGCCGGCCTCGCGCACCGGCAGGTCGAGGCCACTCTGCGCCATGCAGGCGAACAGGCCGGCGATCTTGAGGCTCACCGTCTTGCCGCCGGTGTTCGGGCCGGTGAGGACCAGGGCGTCGAAGTCCTGGCCCACGCGGATGTCGATGGGCACGGGCCGCTGCAGCAACGGGTGCCGCGCGCCCACGAGCTCGAGGCCGGGCTCGGGCAGCAGGCGCGGCGGGCGGGCGTCCCAGGCGGCAGCGAGCCGCGCCTTGCCCCCGCAGAGGTCCAGGTGCGCGGCGACCTGCAGGCTCCGCTCCCAGACGTAGGGCTCCCGCCCGCACAGTTCCGAGAGCTCCCGCAGGATGCGCGCGATCTCGTGTTGGACCGCGGCCTGCGCGGCCCGCAGTTCGTTGCCCAGCGCGACCGCGGCGACGGGCTCCACGAAGACCGTGGCCCCGCTCCCGGACTGGTCGTGGACCAGACCCGGCACGAGCGAGCGCTGCTCGCTCTTGACGGGCAGCACGAAGCGGTCCTGGCGCTGCGTGACCAGCGCCTCCTGCAGCGCGCCGCTCAGCGCCGGGTCGCGGATCATGTCCTCGAGGCGCTCCCGCAGGGCGGCCTCCAGGCGGCGCGCGCTGCGGCGCGCCTCCGCGAGCGCGGGACTCGCCCGGTCCAGGACCTCGCCGTCGGGCGACAGGCAGCGCCGGACCTCGTCCTCCACGGCGTCGAGGTCGCCCAGCCCCCCGGCCCAGTCGGCGAGGAGGGGCGCCCCGTCGCCGTGCTCGGCGAAGAATGCCCGCAGCCGGCGGACCGCGCCGGCCGTCTCGCCGATCGCCCACAGGCCCGCGGCGGGCAGGACCGCGCCGCGGCGCGCCTGCTGCAGCAGCGCGCGCACGTCGTGGCAGCCGTCGGAGGGGATCTGCCGGCCGTGGTCTGCGAGGGCTCGGGCTTCCGCGGTCTCGTCCAGCGCCACGCGGACGGCGCGGGCGCGCCCCAAGGGCCGGAGGGCAAGGGCCTCCTGCCTGCCGAGCGGATTGGCGCAGCGTTCCGCCAGAAGTGTCAGGACGGCCGGGAAGTCGAGGATGGACAGGGTCCGCTCGTCGGCGACCGGATCGGCCGGCACGAGGGGCCGCGTGGATCTGCGCTCCTCCATGGCACCATGCTACCACGGGCGGGCCGCGCCCGAACCGAGGCGCGCGGCCCGCCCGGGGGGCGGCGGGGCGGTCAGGCGATGGCGAGCATGCGGTCGATGGCGAGGCGCGCCCGCGACGCGACCTCCTCGGGCACGCGCACCTCGTGCCGCAGGTGGAGCAGCGCGTCCCGCGTGTTCTCCAGCGTGATCCTCTTCATGAACGTGCAGACCGCGCCTTCGGTCACCGGCAGGAACTCCTTGTCCGGGTTCTGCCTGCGCATCCGGTGGAGCACGCCCGTCTCGGTGGCGACCAGGAAGCGCCGGGACGCCGAACCCTGGGCGTGCCGCATCATGCCCTCCGTGGACAGCACCGAGGCCCGCTCCCGCGGTACCTCGCCCTCCTGCAACAGGTAGAGGACCGACGAGGTGCAGCCGCACTCGGGATGGACGAGCAACTCCGCCTCGGGATGCGCGGCGCGGGCGTCGCGGATGTCCTCGGCGCGGATGCCCGCGTGGACGTGGCACTCGCCCATCCAGACGTGCATGTTCCTGCGGCCGGTGGCCTTCTGGATCCACGACCCGAGGAAGAAGTCGGGGCAGAAGAGCACCTCGACCTCCTCCGGGATCGAGGCCACGACGGCCAGCGCGTTGCCCGACGTGCAGCAGTAGTCGCTCTCGGCCTTCACCTCGGCCGAGGTGTTGACGTAGGAGACGACCCGCGCGCCGGGGTGGGCGGCCTTCCAGCGCCGGAGCTGGTCCGCCGTGATCGTGTCGGCGAGGCTGCATCCGGCGCCCAGGTCCGGGAGCAGGACCGTCTTCCCGGGGGACAGGATGGCGGCCGTCTCGGCCATGAAGTGGACGCCGCAGAAGACGATGACGTCCGCGGCCGTGGAGGCCGCCTGACGCGAGAGGCCCAGCGAGTCGCCGACGTAGTCCGCGACGTCCTGGACAGGGCCGATCTGGTAGTTGTGCGCCAGGATGACGGCGTTGCGCCGGCGCTTGAGATCGCGGATCTGCTCCATGAGCCCCGCGGTGTCCGCCCGCGGCTCGTCCGCTCCGGCCAAGCCCGCCGCCCCCTCGCCGCGCCGGACGCGGGGCCTTGCGTCCTTGTGCGCCGCGTCACAAGCCCCAGTCTAGCACGGGCCGCCCGAGCGTCAATGGCAGGGGAGACGGCCGGCCGCGCCGTCTCAGACCACGTCCACGACGGCCATCGCCGCGACCGCCTCCGCGGCCGCGTCGGTGCCCCCCCACTCGCCCGGGTAGCCCAGGGGGGCGCAGACGCACGCGACTTGGCCCACGGTCTGCCGCGCGCGGATGTGGGAGTGGCCGAAGACGGCGAGCGGGCACCCGTGCGCCGCGATGGCTTCCCCGTAGGCGGCCGCACCCATGAACGCGTGGCAGAACGTGTACGGGAGGTCCTGCGGGCGCCGGCGCACCGCCTCCGCGAACGGCAGGACGTGCGTCACGGCCACCGCCCGCCTCCCGCCGGCGGCCGCCTCCTCGAGGCGCTGCCGGAGCAGCTGCCCGAAGCCGGCGGCGACCTCGGGGTCGGACGCGCCCCAGCGCGCGAAGTCGACGTCCCGCCAGAGCGCCGTGCCCCAGCGCTTCCGCGCCAGGTCGGCCCGCGTCCAGGGCCCCGGGTCGCCGAGGGAGTAGTCATACCATCCGCCGACGCCGACCGCGCAGAGATCGCCGCCCAGATCGCGGTTCCCCCGCTCCAGGTTGCCGGGGAACGCGAGCAGCCGCTTCCACTGGTCCCAGGAATCGCCGCGGTCGCCCGGCGGGCACCAGATGTCGTGGTTGCCCGGCACGAAGAGGACGCGCCGGCCGCAGGCCTCGTCGAGGGCGCGCAGGCAGGAGAGCGCGTCGGCCGCGCCGCCCGGGCCGACGTCGCCCGCGCAGACCAGCCACTCGGCGCCCGCGCCGGCCATCGCGCGCGCGATCGCGGCCACCACGTCCGGGCGGCGGGCGGCCGCGTGCAGGTCGGAGAGCGCGGCCAGGCGCACCGTCCGGCCCCCTTTCGCGTCCGCGGCCGCCCCGGGTCCGGGGGAGGGCGGCGCCGCGCCTCGACCGGGCGGGCCGGGCCCTCAGTGGGACGGGGCGTCCGCCCCGACCTCGACCTCCAGGCTGACGTCCAGCGCCGGCGCCGAGTGCGTGAGCGAGCCGAGGGACGCGGCGTCGACGCCCGTGGCGACCACGTCGGCGAGGTTGGCCAGGGTGATCCCGCCGGAGGCCTCCGTGCGCGCGCGGCCGGCGATGCGCTGCACCGCGGCCCGCAGTTCGGGCACGGTCATGTTGTCCAGCAGGATGATCTCCGCTCCCGCCGCGAGCGCCTCGTCCACCTGGGCCAGCGATTCGCACTCGACCTCGACCCGCAGCCCCCGCGGCCCGGCCCGGCGCGCGGCGCGGACGGCCGCGCCGACGCCGCCGGCGGCCCGGGCGTGGTTATCCTTGATGAGGATGCCGTCGGCGAGGCCGAACCGGTGGTTGCGGCCGCCCCCGGTGCGCACCGCATAGCGCTCGAGCCAGCGCAGGCCGGGCGTCGTCTTGCGCGTGTCGAGCACGTCCGCCCGTCCGGCCGCGATGCGCACGGCCTCGGCGGTGCGCGTCGCGATGCCCGACAGGCGCTGCACGAAGTTGAGCGCCACCCGTTCGGCGGCCAGGAGTCCGCGGGCCGACCCCTCGACCTCCGCGAGCCGCGCCGGCACGTCGTGCATGGTGTGGCCGTCGGACGCCAGGGGACGCCACACGGCGCCGGGGTCGGCGAGGGCGAAGCAGGCGGCCGCGACGGGCAGGCCGGCGACGACACCCCGCTCTTTGCCGAGCAACACCGCGCGGGCCCGGGCCCCGGGCGGCAGGCACGCCTCGGTCGTCACGTCGCCGCTCCCGATGTCCTCGGCCAGCGCCGCCGCGCAGAGGGCCGTCAGCTGGACGGCCGGCCAGCCCTCGGGCCAGCGGATCCCGGTGCCCGCCGCCCCACCGCTCACGTCCATCGCTGCCTCTCCGTGGGCTCGCCGCGGCGGCGCACGAAATGCACGGCGAGATTCGGGTCCTCCACCGGGAAGTCCGCCCGGAAGTGGGCCCCGCGGCTCTCCCGCCGGTCGAGCGCCGCTTCCGCGATCACGGCGGCCACCGTGCGCTCCGCGGTCTCGGGAAGGGTGGACAGGCGCTCGCCGAGGCGCCGCAGCCCCCCTTCGTCGCGGATGATGCCGGCGTCGGCGAACATCCAGTCCCCCACGCGGCGCAGCGCGTCCGGCTCCAGGCAGGGCACGGGCTCGCCCTGGGGCGGCGGGCCGCAGGCCGGCCCGACGTCGGCCGCCGCGGCCGCCGCCCGGTGCCCGAACACCAGACATTCCAGGAGGGAGTTGGAGGCCAGGCGATTGGCGCCGTGCACCCCCGTGCAGGCCACCTCGCCGCAGGCGAACAGCCCGTCGAGGGTCGTCCGCGCCTGCAGGTCCACCATGACGCCGCCCATGAGAAAGTGCGCCGCGGGCGCCACGGGGATGGGCTGCCCGTTCGGATCGAAGCCGAGGGCGCGCAGGCGGGCAAACAGCGCCTCGAAGTGCGGGAGGACCTCCGGGCGCAGGGCATCCACGCGCAGGTCGACGTGGTCCGCCCCGGTGCGCAGCATCTCGGCATGGATCGCGCGGGCCACCACGTCGCGGGGCGCGAGTTCGGCGGCGGGGTCATAGCGCGCCATGAAGCGCTCGCCGGCCACGTTCCAGAGTTGGGCGCCCTCGCCGCGGAGAGCCTCGGAGAGCAGGAACGCGGGCCGGCCGAGCGCGTAGGCCGTCGGGTGGAACTGGACGAACTCCATGTCGGCGATGGCCGCGCCCGCGCGGTAGGCCATGGCGATCCCGTCCCCGGTGGTGGTTCCGGGGTTCGTCGTCCGGGCATAGAGCCCACAGGCGCCGCCCGTCGCGAGGATCACCCCGCGGGCGGCGACGGCCGCCCAGCGTCCGCCGCGCTCGACCAGGGCGCCGCGGCAGCGCGCGCCGTCGGTCAGCAGGCAGCCCACCCGCGCCCGCTCCCAGACGGTGATGCGGTCGTCGGCCGCCACGCGCGGCAGCAGCGCCCGCACGACCGCGTCGCCCGTCGCCCCGCCGCCCGCGTGGACGATCCGGCGCCGGCCGTGCCCACCCTCCAGGCCGAGGAGGGGCCGGCCCGCCGGGTCGCGCTCGAAGGGCACGCCGAGGGCCAGCATCTCCTCCACGCGCGCCGGACCCTCGCGCACCAGGACTTCCACCGCGCTGGGGCGGCAGAGCCCGCGGCCGGCGCGGAACGTATCGCCGGCATGGAGGTCGGGATTGTCCTCGGCATCCAGGGCCGCCGCGATGCCGCCCTGCGCCCACGCCGAGTTGCTGACCTGGAGGGTGGCCTTCGTGAGGAGCAGGCACCGCCCGTGGGGTGCCGCCTGCAACGCCGCGTAAATGCCGGCCAGACCGCTGCCGACCACGAGGAAGTCGAAGGGCACCGTCTCGGGCAGGAGCGGGCGCTCCGGCGCCGCGCGCCGCCTGTCCAGGGTGTCCGTCACAGGACCTCCCGCCGGCCGGGCGCGCCGCGGGGCGCGCTCCCGACCCAGGATGCTCGCGCCTGGGGCCCCCGCCCGGGCGGGCGGTTCGAGCCGGCCGCCCCCAGGGTTGCCGCGATACTAGCATCGGGCCCGGAACGCGTAAAGGACGGGACCTCTCGCCAAACGCGGGCGGCCGGAGCCGGGCCAGGGACGGCGGCGCCCGGGGCGAATCCCCGCGACCGCGCCCAGGGAACCATCCGCCGCAGGCGCCCCGACCCCATCCCGTGGGGCTCGGCCGTGCTGGCGCCCCGGGCCCGGCCGCACCCCACCCTCGCGCGGGGCGCGGACGACCATGCGAGGGAGGGTGCCCGGCCGGATGCTGCACGTGCTGCGCGCGCTGGTCGCCGTGCTCGTCGGGGTGCTGGCCGGGTTGGGCGTGGCGGGCGGGCGCGGCGGCCCCATCCGCGGCGCGGCCCC
>JAJYVV010000176.1 GCA_021791815.1 Bacillota bacterium
TGCGCGCGAGGCGGCGGCGGCCGCCGAGGCGGGTCGGGCCCTGGTCCCCGGCGGCGTGCCCCGACCGGCGCCGCGCGCCGGGCCCCTGACGCCCGCCGAGGAGGCGCGCAACCTCGCCATCCTGTGGGCGGGCTGCTTCCTCACCTCCGCCTCCTGGTCCCTGGTTCTCCCATTCATGCCCATCATGCTGCGGCACCTCGGCGTCCCGCAGGCGCGGCTCGCGACCTGGACGGGCATCGTGTTCGCGGCCGCCTTCGCCACCGCCATCTTCTTTTCGCCGATCTGGGGCGCCTGGGCGGACGCCGTGGGCCGCAAGGTGAACATGCTGCGCTCGGGCATCACCATCACCATCGTGATGATCGGCATGGCCAACGCCCACGCGGCCTGGATCGTGCTGATCTGGCGCCTGCTGAACGGCGCCCTCTCGGGCTTTATCCCGGCCGCCTACTCGCTCGTGGCGGCCACGACGCGCAGCGAGCGCCTGGGCCGGTCCCTCGGCATCCTGCAGACGGGGCCCGCGGCCGGGGCCATCCTCGGCCCCCTCCTCGGCGGCGGCCTGGTGCAGCTCGCGGGCATCCAGGCCACCTTCTACCTCGCCGCCGCCGCGCAGGCCGCGGCCACCGCGCTGGTGCTCGTGCTCGTGCGCGAGCCGGACCCGCCGCGCCGCGGCCTGCGCCTGGACCTCTTCGCGGGACTCGGCCAGGCGTTCGCCAATCCGGGGCTGCGCATGGTCCTGGCGGCGAGCGTGCTGCTGCAACTCGCCGTGACCATCATCGAGCCGCTGATCACGATCTACGTCGGCCAGTTCCCCGGCGTCACCGCGGTGCCGTTCCTGTCCGGCCTGCTCTTCTCCCTGGTCGGCATCGCCGCGGTCGTCTGTTCCCCCTTCTGGGGCCGCGTCGGCGAGCGGCGGGGGTTCCTCGCCATCGCCGCGGTCGGGCTCGCCGGCGCCGCGGTCGGAAACGCCGGGCAACTTCTCTGCCGTTCCCTGTGGTCGTTCGGCGCCGTGCGCCTCGTCTCGGGTGTCGCCTACGCCGGGGCGAACACCGGGCTGGGGACCATGGCCGCCGTGACCGTGGAGGAGTCCTTTCGCGGGCGCGCCTATGGCCTCCTGACCTCCAGCCAGCAGTTGGGCAATCTGCTCGGTCCCCTGCTGGGCGGGTTCTGGGGCGACGCATTCGGGATCCACAGCGCGTTCGGCGTCGCGTCGATCGGCTTTGCGCTGGCGCTGGGCCTTCTGGTGCCGGGCCTCGCGCGCCTGCACCGCGGTGAGCCCCTGCCTGGCGTTCGTTGACACTCGGATTGCGGCGGTGATACCCTCGTGCGCGTGATGGGCCTGGACATCGGGGATCGTCGCGTCGGCGTCGCCCTCAGCGACGACTCCGGGTCCGTGGCGCGCGGGCTGTGCGTGCTGTCGCGCAGGGGTGGAACCGCGGACGCGGCGGCCGTCGCGGCGCTGGCCGCCCGTGAGGACGTGGGCTTGGTGGTCGCCGGCCTGCCCCGCACGCTGCGCGGCGACATTGGCCCGCAGGCGGACAAGGTGCTCGCCTTCGTCGGGGATCTGCGGCAGGTCTGCCCCGTCGCCGTCGAACTCTGGGACGAACGCCTGACGACGCGCATCGCGGAGCGGAGCCTTGCGGAGGCGAACGTGCCCCGGGGCCGGCGCCGCGGTCTCGTCGATCGGGTCGCGGCCGCGGTCATCCTGCAGGGCTTCCTGGACGCGCGCGGCGCGCGCCGGCCGGATGGGACCGCCGGGGCCTGCGCCCGCGAGGACCCCGGTTAGGGGTCCCGCTCGGGCGGCCGGCGGAGACTTGCCGGCGCCGAAGGGACAGACTGTAGGTCCGGACGGCGATCGAGGCGGAAGGTGCGCGGACAGCCCGGGCCCGCGGCGGTGACGGCGCGCCAAGCCGCGCCCGCCGGCCGCGCCCAAGCGAGGTGGCCTGACGGTGGAGCGGGAGCAGGGGGATCTGGTGGTCCTGACCGACGAAAACGGGGACGAGCACGAGTTCGAGCTGGTGGACGTGTTCGACGTCGACGGTCGGGAGTACGCGGTACTCGCCTCCACCGAGGACGAGGACGACGAGGAAGCGATCGTCCTGCGGGTCGAGAAGGACGGCGAAGGCAACGACCAGCTCGTCGACATCGAGGACGACGACGAGTGGGAGAAGGTCGCCGCGCGCTGGGACGAGATACTCGAGGATGAGGCGTCCCTGGAATGGGACGATGAGGACGAGGACGAAGAGGACGAGGATGAGGACGAGGAGGACGGCGAGGACCTCGAGGAAGAGGACGAAGAGGAAGACGAAGAGGACGAGGATGAAGAGGACGAGGGAGACGAGGATGACGTCCGCGGCCCGCGTCGCCGGCGCTAGATCGGCGGCACGGGCGCCGCGCCGGGCCGCCTGAGCGTGGGCGCTTCGGAGGTCCGAGGGCGGAACGGCGGGCCCGCCGCGCGGGGCGGTCCGCCGCGGCGGCCGGCCTTGCGTCGCGTGCTGTGGGCGATCTGCGGGGCGGCCGCGCTCGCCGGGCTCGGCTGGGCGGCCCTCTGGGCTCGGGGGGCGCTGGTCCTGCCGGCGGATCCGAGCGCCCCGTCGCCCGTTCTGGTGGACATCCCCCCGGGTACGGAACTGCGCGCCATCTCGCTGCTGCTGGAGCGGCGGGGCGTGGTGCGCTCCGCATGGGCCTTCGAACTGCTCGCCCGCCGCGAGGGGGTCGGCACGGCCCTGGAGGCGGGGACTTACGCGCTCAGCGCCGCGATGACACCGCGCACGATCCTGGGACGCCTGGCGCACGGCGACGTCGCGGTCGTGCACGTCACGGTGCCCGAGGGGGCCAGCGCGCGGCAGGTCGTGGCCGCCCTCGCCGGCGCGGGCCTCGGCGGCGGCGCGGCGCTGGCGTCGGAGGTCGACGACGGCGCGCTGTTGGCGGGGGCGGGGCTCCCGCCGCCGGCGGCCGGCGTGCGCACCGCCCTGGAGGGCTTCCTCTTTCCGGCCACCTACGCCTTTCCGCCGGACGCGTCCGCCCGGGCCCTGTTCGCGGGCATGCTGGCCGAGTTCCAACAGCAATGGACGCCGGCCCTGGCCGGCGAGGCGAGCGCGCACACCGGGCTCGACATGGTGCAGACGGTCACCCTGGCCAGCATCGTCCAGCGGGAGGTGGCGGCTCCCGCGCAGATGCCGGTGGTGGCCGGCGTGTACCTGAACCGCCTGAAGGCCGGGATGAACCTCGACGCCGACCCGACCGTCCTCTACGCCCTGGGGCTGGAATCCCAGCAGGGCGCGCTCACCACGGCCGAGCTGTCCGTCCGCTCCCCATACAACACGTACCTGCATGCCGGGCTGCCGCCCGGGCCGATCTGCAACCCGGGCGCGGCCGCCCTGGCCGCCGCGGCCAACCCGGCGGCCACGGCGGCGCTGTATTTCATCACGACCCCGGCCGGCCGGCTCGTGCTGGCGGATACGCTCAGCCAGCAGGAGGCCAACATCCGGCAGTACCTGGGGTCGTGAGGCGGGACCCCGGCGGCGCACGCACCCCCGCGCGGCACGCCGCATATGGTGGCGCACGCGCTCGGGCGCGCGTTTCGCCAGCCGCCGCCCCCATCCGCGCCATGCCGCGCGCGGACGTCTCGTGCGGACCGGCGGCCGCCCGGGCCCGTGGCACCGTGGGCGCAAGGGAGGTCGCGCGGGTGGGTTTGGAGTGGCTGGCCGTCCTCGTCGCCGCCGCGCTGCGTGGCATCTGGCTGCTGCACGGGTACCTGAACAACGCCTCCGCGTTCCCGCAGCCGCTGCCGCCGCAGGAGGAGCGCGACGCGCTGGCCGCCCTGCAGGCCGGCGACGCCTCCGCGCGCAACCGCCTGATCGAGCACAACCTCCGCCTCGTCGCGCACATCGCCAAGAAGTTCGACGGCTGCGGCGAGGACCCGGAGGACCTCATCTCCATCGGGACCGTCGGCCTGATCAAGGGCGTCGAGACGTTCAACCCCGCCAAGGGCACCCGCCTGGCGACCTATGCCGCGCGCTGCATCGAGAACGACGTGTCGGTTGCAAGTCCGCGCGCCGGCGGCGGCAGGGCACCCCCGGCCCGGCCCGAATCCGGTCCGGGGCCGGCGGCGGGGACCGGCGGGCGCGCTGCCCGGCGGATGGCCACCATCCCGCGCGAAGGGGGCCCAAGCCATGCGTGCCTCCCCGCTCTCCGCCGATCCCCTGCACCACCCCTTCCCCTCCCGGCGCGTCACCGTCTTCGCCCGCGGCGGCATGGTCGCCACCTCGCAGCCGCTCGCCGCCCAGGCCGGCCTCGCCATCCTCCGTCGCGGCGGCAACGCGGTGGACGCGGCGATCGCCACCGCCGCCGCCCTCACCGTCCTCCAGCCGACGTCCAACGGCATCGGCTCCGACGCCTTCGCCATCGTCTGGCAGGGCGGCCGCCTTCACGGCCTCAACGCCAGCGGACCCGCGCCCGCCGCCATCTCCATCGACGCCGTGCGCGCCTCGGGCGCCGCGGAGATGCCGCGCCACGGGTGGACCCCGGTGACCGTCCCCGGCGCCCCGGCCGCCTGGGCGGCCCTGGCCGAGCGCTTCGGCCGCCTCCCCTTGGCCGACCTGCTGGAACCGGCCGCCACCTACGCGGAGGCCGGCTTCCCCCTCTCGCCGGTCCTGGCGCAGCAATGGGGGGCGGCCGTCCGCGCCTACCGCCGCACCCTCGCCGGCCCGCTCTTCGAACCGTGGTTCTCGGTGTTCGCGCCCCAGGGGCGCGCGCCGCGGGCGGGGGAGGTCTGGCGCTCCCCCGACCACGCGCGGACCCTGCGCGCCATCGGCGCGTCCGCCGCCCGCGCCTTCTACGAAGGCGACCTGGCCCTCCGCATCGACGACTTCTCCCGCCGCCACGGCGGGTACCTGCGGCGGGCCGACCTGGCCGCGTTCCGCCCGGAGTGGGTCGACCCGCTGTGCACCACCTACCGCGGCCACGAGGTCTGGGAGCTGCCGCCGAACGGGCAGGGACTGGTCGCGCTGATGGCCCTCAACATCCTCTCGGGCTTCGATCTCGCGGAGCGCGGCTTCGGCTCCGCCGAGGCCGTGCACCTCCAGTTGGAGGCCATGAAGCTGGCCTTCGCCGACGGCCGGCAGCACATCACCGACCCGGCGCACATGAAGGTCCGGGCCCAGGACCTGCTGTCGGCCGCGTACGCGGAGGAGCGGCGCAGGCGGATCGGCCCGTCGGCCCGCCCGCCGGAGCCGGGGCGCCCGCCCGCCGGCGGTACCGTGTATCTGGCGGCCGCGGACGGCCTTGGGGGGATGGTCTCGTTCATCCAGAGCAACTACATGGGCTTCGGCTCCGGGGTCGTGGTGCCCGGCACGGGCATCTCCCTCCAGAACCGGGGGCACACCTTCTCGCTGCGGCCCGAGGCGGCGAACGCGCTGGCGCCCGGCAAGCGCACGTACCACACGATCATACCCGCCTTCCTCACCCGCGACGGCGTGCCGGTCGGCCCGTTCGGCGTGATGGGCGGCTACATGCAGCCCCAGGGCCACGTCCAGGTCGTCCTGAACACCCTGGACTTCGGGCTCAACCCCCAGGCCGCGCTGGACGCCCCGCGCTGGCAGTGGATCGAGGGCCTGCGCGTCCTGGTCGAGGGACTGCCCGGGGACGTGCTGGAGGACCTGCGCCGCCGCGGCCACGACATCCGGGTCTCCGGCGACGCCGGGGCCTTCGGGTGCGGGGAGATCATCTGGCGCGATCCGGACAGCGGCGTGCTCGCCGGCGCGACCGAGCCGCGGACCGACGGCGCGGTGGCCGCCTACTGACCCATGGCCCCGCCCCCGAGGGGCGGAGCCCGGAGGTCCGCCATGCGCGCGCCGTCGTTCGCCGCGCGGCCCGCGAGCGCCATACCGGTGCGCTTCTTCGCCTTCGGCCTGCTCGGCTTCGTCGCGCTCTCCGCCGGCGTCGCCGCGCTCCCCGCCGCCGTCGCGGTGCCGCCCGGCCCGCGCGGCATCCTCCTGTTGCACCTGGCCGTCCTCGGCTGGATCACGCCCGTGATGATGGGCGCCGACTACCAGCTCATCCCCGTGGTCCTGCACCGGCCGCTCGTCGCGCCCGCCGTGGCGGGGCCGATCTTCTGGGGCTTCGCCGCCGGGGTGACCGTCTTCCTGGGGGGATGGGCGTGGGAGCGCGACGCGTGGATCGCGGTCGGCGGTACGGCCGCCGGCATCTGCCTCCTCGCCTTCTGCGCGCAGATGGCCCTGACGCTGGGCCGCCTGCGCGCGGGGGGCGCCACCGCCGTCGGCCTGGCCGGCGGCGTCGCCTGCCTGGCCGCCGTCGCCGTGCTCGGGCCGTGGATGGCGCTCGGCGTCGGGGGCGCCCTCCCCCCGCCCGGGAGGGCGCTCCTTGCCCTGCACGCCGCCGCGGGGCTGGCCGGGTGGCTGCTGCTGACGATCCTCGGCGCGGGCTACGCGCTCGTGCCCTTCTTCGCCGCGACGCCGCCCGCCGTGCGCCCCACCGGCGCCCCGGCGGCGATGGGCGCCGCCGCCGGCGGCGTCCTGCTGCTGCTCGCCTCGGCCGCCTGGGCCCCGCTGGCCTTGGCCGGCGCCGCGCTCGGCCTGGCGGCCCTGACCATTTGGGCCTCCGACCTCCTGCGCCTCGCGCGGCACGGCCGGCAGGCGCGCCGGGAGCCCGCCACCCGGTATACGCTGGCGGCGGCGGCGGCGCTCTGGCTGGCTGCGGGCGGAGCCGGGGCGGCGCTCGCGGGCGTGGATCGCCTGGCGGCGCCGGCCGCCTACCTGGGGCTCGTGGCCGGCCCCTCGCTGCTGATCCTGGGCCAACTGCAGAAGATCCTGCCGTTCATCGCCGCGCTGGATGCCTCCCGCGCGGCGAAGGGGCACGGCAAAGTCCCCAAGACCGAGGCGCTGTTCCCCCGCCGCCGGGCCTTCGCCATCCTCTGGGCGCTGCTGCCCGGGTATGCCGCGGTGACCGCGGGGCTCGGCCTCGCCGCCCCGCCGCTCGTGCGGGCGGGCGCCGGCGTGGCGCTCGCCGCGGCCGTGGCCTTCGCCGCCCAGCAGGGCGCGGCGCTCGCGGCGTGGCGGCGGGCGCGGGCCGCGTCCCCTCATCCGCCCCCCGCGGCGGCGGCGGCCACGGCCTCGGCCAGCCGCCGCCGCAGGGCGCCGTGGACCCCATCC
>JAJYVV010000177.1 GCA_021791815.1 Bacillota bacterium
CCCGCGGCCCCCGGGGAGCGCGGGGCGGCGCCGTGCTGTTCTTGGGCTGCGTGCAGGACGCCGTGTTCGGAGACGACAACGCCGCCGCGGCCGGCACCCTGGCGGCATGCGGATTCGACGTCGCCGTGCCCGCAGGCCAGACCTGCTGCGGCGCCCTCCACGTGCACCTGGGGGATCGGGCCGGCTTCCGCCGCGTCGCCGCCGCCAACTGCGCCGCGCTCGGGCCACGCGGCGCTGACCAGGACCCCATCGTCGTGGCGGCCGCCGGATGTGGCGCCGTCCTCAAGGACTACGGCCGCCTGCTCGCCGGCACCCCGCTCGCGGAACGGGGCGCGGCCCTGGCCGCGCGCGTGCGCGACTTCGCCGAGTTCGTCGCGCAAGCCGGGCCCCCGGCCGTCGCCATGCCTCCGGCGGGCACCCCCGTGCGCGTGACGTGGCACGACCCATGCCACCTCTGCCACGCCCAGGGGGTGCGCGCGCAACCGCGGGACCTCCTGCGGGCGATCCCGGGCCTGGAGTTCGTCGAGCTCGGCGAGGCGGACGCGTGCTGCGGCTCCGCCGGCGTATACAACGTGCTCGAGCCCGCCCTGTCGGCCCGGGTCCTGGAGCGCAAGGTCGCGCACATCGCCGCCACCGGCGCGCGCTGGGTCGTCACCGAGAACCCGGGCTGCGCGATGCAGCTCCAGTCGGGTCTGCGCCGCGCCGGGCTCGACGTCCGGGTGGTCGGCCTTGCGCAGGTCCTGGCGGACGCCTACGGGGCGGAAGGGCCATGAACGCGGCGCCGCTGCGGGACGAGCTCTGCCGGATCGTCGGCCGGGCCCACGTGCTGGAGGGCCGGGCCGAGTTGCTGCCCTACGCGACCGATGCGAACCGGATGTTCCGGGGCCTTCCGCTGCTCGTGGTCTGTCCGGCCGACACGGGCGAGACCGCGGCCGTCGTGGAGGCGTGCCGCCGCGCCGGCGTCGGCTTCGTTCCGCGGGGGGCGGGCACGGGCCTGTCGGGCGGCGCGACCCCGGGCGACGGCGAGGTCGTGCTGAGCCTGGCCCGGATGCGCCGCATCCTGTCGGTGGACCCGGCGGATCGCACGGCGGTGGTCCAGCCCGGGGTCATCAACGCCCACCTGTCGCGCGAGGTCGCCCCGTTGGGCCTGTATTACGCGCCGGACCCCTCGAGCCAGAGCGCCTGCACGATCGGCGGCAACGTCGCCGAGAATTCCGGGGGGGCGCACTGCCTCAAGTATGGGGTGACGACCAACCACGTCCTCGGCCTGGAGGTCGTGCTGCCGGACGGCCGGGTGGTGCGCACCGGGCGCCTGGGGCCGCCGTGCCACGGGTACGACCTCACCGGGCTCTTCTGCGGCTCCGAGGGCACGCTGGGCGTCGTGACGGCGGTGTGCGTCCGGCTGCTGCCGCGGCCCAGGGCCGTCGCGACGGCCCTCGCGATGTTCCGGGCCGTCGACGCGGCGGCGGAGGCCGTCGAGCAGATCACGGCCGCCGGCGAGGTGCCCGCGGCGCTGGAGATGATGGACCGCAACGCGATGACCGCCGTCGAGCGGGGCCGCTACCCGGTCGGCTATCCCGACGACGCGCGGGCGGTGCTGCTCGTGGAGTTCGATGGCCTGCGGCAGGGCCTCGACGATCAGGTGGAGGCCGCCATGGCGATCTGTCGCCGCTGCGGCGTGGCCGAGGTGCGGGCCGCCGCCGGCGACGCCGAGCGCGCGCTGTGGTGGAACAACCGCAAGGCCGCGTTCGCGGCCATGGGCGCGATCGCGCGCTCCTACTATGTGGCGGACGGGGTGATTCCCCGCACGGCGCTCGTGGCCGTCCTCGCCGAGGTGGGCGAGATCAGCGCGGACGCCCGGCTCTGGACGGCCAACGTCTTTCACGCGGGGGACGGCAATCTCCATCCCCTCATGGCCTACGACCCCACGATCCCGGGTGAGCCCGAGCGCGTGCTGCGCGCCGGATCCGCCATGATGGCCGCGTGCGTCCGCGCGGGCGGGGCCGTCAGCGGCGAGCACGGCGTGGGGCTGGAGAAACGCGACGAACTGTATTACCTGTTCGACGAACAGGACATGGCCGTGCAGCGCGGCGTGCATGACCTGTTCGACCCGGCGGACCGCGCGAATCCCGGGAAGATGTACCCGCTCCCCGGCCGGTGCGCCGAGGTGCGGCGCGCCGCGTGGGACCCCCGGGCCACCATCGGGCGGCCCGGGGCCGGGTCTGCAGACCCGGCGGGCCGCCGCCGCGCCGATCCCTAGGAGCCCGTGCGCGGTCTCCCATCCCGGCCCCCGATCGTCGGCCCGGGCGCGCGCCCCTTCGAACGGGGCGCCCGGGGCCGGTGTCGGGCGCCGCGCCCGGCCGTCGCCGGCGGCCGGACCGCACCGCGCCGCCGCCGTCGTGTCGAATGCCGCGCACGAATCATGCACAGGGGGGCGATGGGCCGGCGAGCCGCGCCGGATGCCGCCGGACGGGCTCGCCCGGCGCGCGTGCCCTTCGTTGTCCACAGAGTTGTCCACAGACGGGTGTCGGATCGCGCGACCGGCGGCGGGCCCGCACTCAGCGCCCGTAGCGAAGTCCTCTCCTCCGCCTGGACGGGAGCACTCTCGCTCTCCGATCCCGGGCGACGCGCGGCGCCCAGGGCCTCCACCCTCCAACGGCACCACTGCGTATCGTCCACCATCGATCGCGCCGGTCGTTGGATCATGGCCGGCTCCTTACGCCCGCGCGGCGGGCGGGCCCGCGCGGAGCGCCCGAAGGGCGAGGGCCGCCACGTCGGGGGGCACGCCCGGCTCCCCGCCGCCGATCCGAGCGGCGGCGAGGTCCGCGGCGCCCCACCAGCGGAGGTCCATCACTTCGTCGTTGGGCCGCAACGGTCCCGGCGGGCCGGGCGCGGGTCGCCCGAAGTAGACGATGTCCAGGTGGACGTGGCCCGGCTCGACCTCCACCTCGAGGAGGGCCTCGGGGCGGGGGGACGCCTGCGGCAGCCCGCCCGGCACCGGTCGGGACGTGATCCGCACCCGCAGCCCCGTCTCCTCCCAAACCTCCCGCACGGCGGCGCGCTGGGGCGGCTCGTTCGGCTCGACGTGGCCGCCCGGAGGCAGCCAGACCCCCTTCGTCCGGTGCAGCAGGAGGAGGACGCGGCGGTGGTGGGTGACGAAGACGCTCGCGGTGAAGTGCCGGATCGCGGCGCCGTCTGGCGGGTGCGCCTCGGCCCGCGGATCCCTGCGCGCCGCCTCCCCGTCCGCTGGCGGTCCGGCGGAGCCCGCGGCGGCTGATCGGTCGGTGGACATCCTGACCCGACCGTTCCCCTCTTCATAGTCCTTATAGTCCTTTGTTTCCGACCGCCGCAGCGGCCAGTTTCCCATTCCAAGGTTCCTGTTTCACGGGGGCTGGTTTCACCAGGCACTTCTCCTGGCCAGAGCCTTCCCCTCCACAGGCGTTCACCGTCGCCGGGGAACTCCGACGCGAGATCCCGCGCCGCGTTCCGGTCCCGATCCAGCACCAGCCCGCGCGCATCGCACCGGAAGACCCGCTCACGGAGCGGCATCCCGTCCTGGACGTACCCCCAGGCCGAGCATGTCTTCGTGGACGGATGGCAGCGTGGAGCACCAGCGGCGCCGCGCGGCCGCCTACGTCCAGGAGACGGGTCCGACCTCGGGCTGCGCGCGGAGCGCCTCCTCCAGCCGGCCGCAGATCGCGCGCAGGGCCGCTTCGGTGCGGCCTTCCGCGCGCAGGACCAGGACCGGTTGGGTATTGCTCGCCCGGATGAGACCCCACCCGTCGTCCCAGAGCACCCGCGCCCCGTCCACCGTCACGACGTCGTGCCCCGCGGCGAACATCCGCTGCAGCCGCTCCACCACCTGGAACTTGACGTCGTCGGCGCAGGCGACCCGTACCTCGGGCGTCGCCGGGTAGCGCGGCAGTTCGCCGGCAAGGGCCGACAGCGGCCGGGAACCGGCCGCGACCAGGCGCGCGAGGCGGGCGCCGGCGTAGGTCGCGTCGTCATACCCCGGGAACTCGTCGTGGAAGAACAGGTGGCCGGACAACTCGCCGGCGAAGGGCAGGTTCCGCGCGTAGAGCGTGGCCTTGATGTGCGAGTGGCCGGTCCGGTGGAAGAACGGGCGGCCGCCGTGCGCGACCGCGTCGTCCCACAGGGCCTGGGAGCACTTGACCTCCACCAGCACCGCGCTCTGGGGATAGCGGGGGAGGATCTCCCGCCAGAACAGCATCATCAGCTCGTCGCCCCAGAGGATGCGGCCGTCGTCCGCCACCGCGCCGATCCGGTCGCCGTCGCCGTCGATCCCGATGCCGAGGTCGGCGCCCAGCCGGCGCACCTCCGCGATCAGGGCCTGCAGGTTCTCGGGCCGCACGGGGTCCGGGTGGTGGTTGGGGAAGGTAGGGTCCGACACGCAGAACAGTTCGGTCACACGGCAGCCGAGGCGCCGGAACACTTCCGGCGAGATCGGCGAGGCGGTCCCGTTGCCGCAGTCCACGACCACGTGGAGCGGGCGGGCCAGACGCACGCGGGCCGCCATGTCGGCGTAGTAGTCCGGAAGGACGTCCGCCGTCCGCAGCGGCGAGGTGGCGGGCGTCCGCTCCGGGAGGCCCTCGGCCGCAAGTCCCCGCACGGCCGCGCCGAGGTCCGTGATGTCCTGGCCCACGAGCGTGCCGCGCCCGAGCGCCAGCTTGAAGCCGTTCTCGCGCCCCGGGTTGTGCGACGCCGTCACCATGATCCCCGGTTCGATGCCGAGGTGCAGGCGGGCGAAGTAGAAGACGGGCGTCGTGACCTGGCCGAGGTCGCACACACCCAGACCAGCCGCGCGGATCCCCTCGATGACGCCCCGGGCCAGCTCCGGCGACGACACACGGTTGTCCCGGCCGACCACGACCTCGCGACCCGCTCCGCGTGCCCGGGCCAGTTGCGCGAAGGCATATCCGAGCAGCCGGGCCAGCTCCGGGGTCAGGTCGGTGCCGGCGACGCCGCGGACGTCGTATTCGCGCCAGATCGCCGCGGGAATCGTCAGGGTCGCCATCTGCGCCACCCCCAACGGTGGACGGGATCCGGGCGGTCCCGGGCCCCCGGCCGGGACGCGCCCGCCCCGGGGCCCACATAGGATGCCGCCGGAGCGGAGCCCAGGGCCGTCGCCCCGGGTCGCACGGGCCTGCCGTGCCCTTACCGAACACGATCTCGGCGGGGCGTGCCTTCCGGCCGACGGGCGGTGCGCTCCGGCCTTCGGCCGGCCGCCGGCCGATTCCTGCTGGCGGCTCCGGGGCCCAGCGCGGCGGGCGGCTCCGGAGCAGGGCCAATCCCGCCGGCCGACGGTGAGCGACAGATTGCTGCCGGGCGGCGGCATATGCTCCCGTCGGCCCGGTGGCGCCGCCCGTGCGCACGCCCTCCACCGCGGGGTCCACCGACAGGAGGTCATCCGCCTGAACCGAGCCGACGCGTTCCGGGTTGCGCCCGCCGACCCGTGGCCTGCCGCCGGCAGCGGCTCGAAGCCCTATGCCTCCCCACCCGACCGGGTCGTGCGGACGCCGCCGGACGGCGAGCTCGTGACCGTGCTGGGCCGGGCGTGCGGCCTGCGCGATCCCGTGGCCCATCCGCTGCCCCCGGGGCGATCCGACCGGGTCTGGCTGCTCGCGGAGCGCGATGGGGGCCGCCGGCCGGCCCCCGGGCGGGGAATCGTGCTCAAACTGGCCCCATCGGCCGCGGAGGTCGCGGCCCTGGAGGGGCTGGCCGGGCATGCCGAGGCGCTGCGCCTCCCGGCCCCGCTCGCGGTCGTGGGTGCCGGGGGCACCGCGACCGTCCTCGACGGCCTCGGTCGAGCCGCCGGCGAGGCGGAGGCCTCGCCGCGGGCGGGCCGGCGCGGAGAACCGGCCGCCCTGGCCATGACCCTCCGTCCGGGGCGGAGCCTCGACCTCAGCCTGCACGCCGGGGCCGCGATTCCGCTCCGCGCGCTGGCGCGGTGCATGGCGGAGCTGCACGCGGCGTCCCCGCCCGGCGGCCTGCCGGTGGAGCTTGCACCGGGGGAGTGGCTGGCCGAGCGCCTACCCGGCTGGTGGCGGGACGGGCCCCGCTGGGGCGCGGCCGACCTCGGTGCGGTGCTCCCGGTCGCGTTCAACCGGCTGCAGGTCCTCGCGGCGGGCGCGCCGCCGCCCGAAGCCGTCCTGACCCACGGCGACTGGGCCCCGCGACACGTCCTCGTGGAACGGGGGGCGGTGACCGGCCTCGTGGACTGGGCCGGCACCCGCGTGGCGGACCCGGCCCGCGACGTGGCGAGCGCGGTGACCGGCCTGTTCGCAGAGGGACTGTCGGCGCGGGCGGCGCTGGCGCTGGGGGCGGACCTGGCGGCCCTCTATGCGGCGGAGTCCGGCCGGGCGCTGGGGGCCTTCGCCTTCCGTCTGCTGGCGGCGGTCACGGAGCGCACGATCGGGGCGCTCCGTGACCGCGGCTCCGGCCGGGACTCCGGGACGGCCGCGGCCTGGGGCGGCCTGCTGGCCCTTGGCCTGGAACAGGCGGGGCGCCCGAGGCCCTGAGGCCCCGGAACGGGAGCATCGGGTCGGCGCGCGGGAAGGGCACCCCCTTCCCGCGCGCCGGCGACGCCTGCGGGGCGGACCGCCCCGCGGCTCTCAGTGCATTCAGCCGAAGGGCACGAGCGGGCGGCACTCGCCGCGGGCGGCCCGCGATCCGGGCCGCGGCGCCCGGGCGAGCGGCGGCAGGGTCGACCCCGCCGTGGCGCGGAACACCCTGGTGGGTGCGCCCACAGGGCTGGGCGCCGAGGCGGGGGCGGCGGGGACCGGGTCGGGGGCCGCGGGGAGGTTCCACGCTGGGTTGCCCAGGGCCCGACGCGACGCGTGCCGCGGCGGGGCGGACGGCCCCACGCCGCCCGGCGCTGGGGCGCCGCCCGCGGAGCGCGCCGCGCGCTCCGCCAGGGGCGCGAATGCGGCCACCTGCCGCGGCGGGGCGGGCGTGGGCCAGCCGGGCGGGCGGGCCCACACGGGGACCGCGGGTTGGAGGGCGGCGGCCAGACCTTCGGCCGCAAAGACGTGAAACGGGCGCGGCGACGG
>JAJYVV010000178.1 GCA_021791815.1 Bacillota bacterium
GGGCCGGACGCGCGGCGCGAGCGCGGGGCGGAAGTCCATGTGCGGGAGGACGTCGCGCTCGGGGTCCACGCCCGGCGCGACCTCGGTGAGCATCAGGCCCTCGGGCGTCAGGTCGAACGTGCAGCGGTCCGTGAGGTAGCGCACGCGGGCGCCACGGCGCATGGCCGCCGTCCCCGAGAAGGTGCGCTCGGCCACCTCGCCGACGAACCGGCGCACCCGGCCCTCCCGGCCGACGCGCAGCCCGCCCCCGTCCACCTCCAGATGCGTACCCCCGGCGGTGAGCGCGCAGAGCAGGATGATCCGCGGGCTCGCGCTCGTGATGTCGATGTATCCTCCGGGCCCGGGCATCTTGTCCCCGAAGCGGCTGACGTTCGCGTTGCCCGCGGCGTCGACCTCGGCCGCGCTGAGGATCGCGGCGTCCAGTTGTCCGCTGTGGTAGAACGCGAAGACGTCGCTGCTCGAGAGGATGCACGTCGGGCTGACGGCCGCGCCGAAGGTCTCGGTCCCCGTCGGCATGCCGCCGAGCGGTCCGTGTTCCACGCTGAACAGCAGGCGGTCCGCCACACCCTCCGCCGCGACGACCCGGGCCACCAGCGCCGCGAGGCCGAAGCCGAGGTTGACCACCATGCCCGGCGCGAGCTCCAGCGCGGCGCGCCGCGCGAGCAGGGTGTCCGCGGTGAGCGGCAGGGGGCCGGGCCGGATCGGCAGCGCCCACTCGCCGGTGAGGGCCGGATCGTAGTCCCGGACGCTGCTCTGCCCCCGCTCGGGCGCCACCACCACCGCGTCCACCAAACACCCCGGAACGGCGACGCGGGCTGCGGGCACGCTGTGCCGCCGCACCAGAGCCTGCACCTCGGCCACAACGACCCCGCGCCGGGCCCGCGCCGCGAGGGCCATCGTCAGGAGCGCCTGCCGGATCGGTTCCCGGTCGATGCTGAGGTTGCCGTCCTCATCGGCCACGGAGGCCCGTAGGATCGCCGCGTCGATCGCCGGCGCCCTGTAGAGGAGCATGGGGCGCCCGTCGACCGTCTGCCGCTGGGCAAGGGACGGGCCGGCGGCCCCGTTCTGGGCCGTGCCCCGCACCTCCGGGTCCACGAACGTCTCCAATCCCACCTGGGTCAGGATTCCCGGCTGCCCGTCCGCCGCCGCGTGCAGCAACTGGAACATGACGCCCATCGGCAGGCAGTGGCTGGCCAGCTCGCCGCCACGGATGCGCCGGGCGAGCCGGTCGATGCCCCAGATGTCAAAGCAGCTGGCGATCACCGTCTGGACCATTCCGGGCGGCGCGAGGTGGTCGACGCCCGTGCCCGGTCCCGTCCCCGTGACCACGGGATAGAAGAGCGTCAGTCCGCGGGGCCGGCCATCCTCCAGGAAGCGCCGCTCGAGCGCGGTGAGGATGCTTTCGGGGTCGAGGAGAGAGCCGTTGCCGCTGAACGTCAGGGTGGCGCCGTCCGGGATCAGGGCGGCCGCTTCGTCCGCTGTCACGACCCGCAACTGCGGTCCGACCTCCTGCCGAGCATGGCGATCCGTGCGAGCACGGTATGAGCGCCGCCGGTGCGGGGTGTCGGTGGGCGGGGTGGACCTGGTCCAGAGGGCCGGCGGCGCCGGGGAGGCGGGCCTGGGCGGAGACGGATGGGCCGGCGCGGGCCTGGGCCCGCGGCGCCGCCCCCGACATACGCTGCCCTGCGCGGCCGCTCGTACGGGGTGCCGGCCACCCCGGCGGCCCGCAGGTGCACTCCGGCGTCCCTCCCGTCCACGGCGGCCGCCCGCCGGCGGAGGTTATACGATGGCGTGTCCCCTTTCGGTCCTCTTCTCCGCGCTTGAGGGCTCGCCGTCCGGCGAGACGCGCGAGGTCACCGTGACCGGCCTCCACGTGGACTCCCGGCGCGTGGAACCGGGCCACCTCTTCGTGGACGCCGCGGAGCCCGGTGGGGCCGGGGGCGCGCACGTGGCCGACGCGGTCCGCCGCGGCGCCGTGGCGCTGGTGCTGCCGCCCGGGACGGACGGGCCCCCGGGCGTGCCCGCCGTGGTCGTCGCCGACCCGCGGGCCGCGTTCTCCCGCCTCGCGGACGTGTTCTACGGGCACCCGAGCGCCGATCTCCGCGTGCTCGGGGTGACCGGAAGCAACGGCAAGACGACGGTCGCATCCATGCTGGCGCAGAGCCTGCGCGAATGCGGCGTGGCCGCCGCGCACTGGACGACCGACGAGGTGTGGTCGGGAGCCCGCCGCTTCCGGCCGGTCTTCACGACGCCGGAGGCCGGCGACCTCCACCGCTTCCTGCGGGAGGCGTTGGAAGCGGGCCGCACCCATGCCTCGATCGAGGTGTCGTCCCATGCGGTGGTGGCGCGCCGGGTCGCGGACGTCCGCTTCGCCGGAGGGGCCGTGACGGGCATCACGCCCGACCACATCGACTTTCACGGCACCTTCGAGGCGTACCTGGAGGCGAAGGCCCAGTTCCTGCGGATGCTCCCGGAGGGCGCCGCCTGCCTCTATAACGGGGACGACGGCGGCGCCCGGCGCGCCGTGGTGGGGCTGCGGGCCACCACCCTGAGCTACGGCGAGTCCGCCGCCGCAGACCTGCGTGCCGACGGGGCGCGGACGGGCGCGGGCGGCGCATCCTGCACCGTCCACTTCGCCGCGCGGGCACGCGATGCGCTCGCGGCGATGGCCGCCCGCGCCCGCACCGGGGCACCCTCGCCCATCCCTCCGCCCCCGGTCCTAACCCTGGGCGTGCCGGTACCGGGGCTGCACAACCTGTTGAACGCCCTGGCGGCGCTCGGGCTGGCGGTGGCGATGGGTGTCCCCGCCGAGGACGCCGCGACGGCGCTCGGACGGTTTCAGCCCCCGGCGCGGCGTCTCGCCATGCGCCATGTGGGCGGGCACCTGCTCATCGACGACGTCGCGATGAACGAGGCGAGCTTCGACGCCGTGCTGGCGGCGGTCGCCGCCATGGGCCTGCCGCGGCTGGTGGTCGTGGTCGCGCTGCGCGGCCACCGCGGGACGGACGTCCAGCGCCGCATCGCCGACACGCTGTCCCGCTGGAACCGCCGGCTGCGCTTCGCCCCGCTGGTCGCCTCGCTGAGCCGGACGGCCGTCACGGCCTACTCGGCCGACCACCAGGTGCGCCCGGAGGAACTGGACGCATTCCTCGAGGCGGCGGCCGCCGGGGGTCTCACCTGCGACCTGTACCAGGAGTTGGAGGAGGCCGTCGGCGCGGCCGTGGGCCGGCTCGGTCCGGAGGGCGCGCTGCTCCTGCTGGGCACGTTCGGGATGGACGCCGGCCTGGCCCTGGCGCTGCGCCTGCTGGGAGGGGAGGCCCTGCCGCCCCACCCTGCCCCTCGCCTGGGGTGAGGGGCCCCGAGGCTCCGGCGCCGATCGATACCCGGCCGGGCCCGCGCTCAGGCCGGCAGGACGCTGCGCGCACCGAGGTAGCGCTGCGCCCAGTACGGCGCGGCGAGGTCGTCGATCTGGACGACCGTTTGGCCGACATCGATGAACTGGCCTGCTCCGATGGCCATGCCCACGTGCGACGCCCCGGGCGCGTACGTCTGGAAGAATACCAGGTCACCCGGCGCCGGCTGCGCGGCCGGGGTGCCGGTGTCGAACTGGGCGAAGCTTGTCCGGGGCAGCTCCACACCGACCTGGGCGAACGCCCACTGGATCAGGCCCGAGCAGTCGAACCCGCTGGGCGTCGTGCCGCCCCAGACGTACGGGTCGCCGAGCGCTCCCCGGAGAATGGCGATCAGGCGGGCCACGGCGGCCGAGGGGCCGGCCTGGGGGGCCACCGGCGCACCGGCAGCGGCGGGCGGCGCCGGCGCGGGCGGCATGTCGGTCTGCAGCAGCGTCTCGGGAAGGAACAGCCGGCCGCCCACCAGGACGGCGTCGGCCGACGTCTCCCCGGGGAGGTTCGCCGTGGCGATCGGGTACGCGACCCACACGTGGCCGGACCACACCACGAACGACTGCTGGGTATCCGGGTTGTACCGCACGCTGGCGCCGACGCCGCTGGCGTAGCTGTCCAGGGCGACGTATCCGGCGGGAGGCGAGGCCGACGCCGCCCGCGCCGCCGCGGGGAAGGCTCCGACCGCCGGAAGCGCGGCGACGGCGGCCCCCAGCAGCGGCAGCAGAGGACGGACGGAACCGCGACGCACCGGCGGTACCCCCTCCGAAGGACAAGCCGATGCGCTCTTCGACAACTACCGACGTTCACCTTCCCCAAAACTCCCACAATCTCCATGTCGCTGCCAATCGCTGCGGTGATGCCGCAGCGATTGGCCAGGCTGGCGGGGCGTGACCATGCGGACCGCAGGGGGGCGGGCCCGACCGCCACCGAAGCCGCGGTCAGGCGCCCTCGACGCGGATGACGGCCTTCACGTCGTCCACCCCGGCCGCCTCGAACGCTTGCGCAGCGTCGTCAAAGCGGTGGCGGGCCGTGACGATGCGCTCCACGGCGGCGGGGAAGCGCTGCCGGGCGAGCCCGAGGTCGGCGAGGGCCGCCCGGAAGTGCCGTGTGTTGCTGGCCACGGTGCCGAACAGGGCCTGGTTGCGGCCCAGCGCCTGGCCGAGGAGGCGGCCGGGATGGACGGGCTCGGCCGGCCCGCGGCCGCCGCCGATCATCGCCAGGGCGCCATTCCGCCCCAGCGCCCGCCACAGCGCGACCAGCACCTCGGCGCTGCCCGTGGCCTCGAACGCGCCGTCGATGTGCCCCAGCGCCGCGGCCCAGCGCCCCGCGTCTTCCATCTCCGCCGAGTGGTGGTACCGCGCGCCGAGCGCCGCCACCAGCCCGGCCTTGACGCCGTCCTCCGGCGCTCGGTCGCAGACGTGAACCTCCGCCCCGTGGCACCGCAGCGCCAGAGCGACGAGCATGCCGATGGGGCCGGCCCCGCCGACCGCGAAGCGTAGCCCGCGGGCCCATCCGTCGTCGGCCGCCTGTTCCGTCCAGGGCGAGCCCGGCAGGCGGCGCTGCACCTGGCGCATCTGCTCGATCGCTTTCTCGCCGACCGCCAGGGGCTCCGTCAGCACGGCGACGGAGGCGAGGTCCCCGGGAACCGACACGCAGAAGGCCGCGTCGTCGAGGAGGCGCGGCCGCAGGAACCCGTCCATCCCCCCGACTCCCCGTCCGGCGCCTGCGGCCGTCAGGCAGAGGTCGACCTCGCCGCGCGCGCAGGGGTCGCAGCACCCGCAGCTCCGCTGGTTGGTCGCGGTGACATAGTCGCCGTCCCGCAGGTGCCCGACCCCCGGCCCGGCCCGGAGGACGCGCCCCAACGGCTCGTGGCCGAGCACCAGGGCGACCTGGCCCGGTTCCGGCCGGGGCCGGCCGCCCTCGATGATGTGCCGGTCCGTGCCGCACACGCCGCATTCGACCATCTCGACCAGGACCTGGCCCTCGCCGGGTAGCTCGGGCTCGGGGCGCTCGACCACGTCCACGCGCCGCGTTCCGGGGATGACGCCGAGGCAGCGCACGGCACGACTCCCTTCGTGGGGGCGGATGCGCACCGCCGCTGCACGGCGATCCGGCCGTTGGGGGACGCCGCAGGCCGCTCCGGTTGGGCCGCGCCCGCCTCGGATGCTGGGCGGCACACCGCACCCTCCGGTGCATCTGCGCCAAAGCCGAGCCGAGCCGCTGCCGTTCTTTCACGCCGGCGAGGCTCCTTCCGCGTGCGCTCTGCTACAATGGGGATGGTAAGTGCTGCCCGCCCGCGCCCGATGGCCGGGCAGGCCGAGCGTCAGTGCGGCGTCGCGCGGGTGCAGAAACGCGCAGGACACCCCTCCGCTTCGCTGTCGGTTGCGGCTGTGACCCCGGGCCCGGCGCGGGGCCTTCCGGTGGCGGAGGCGATGGTTTGGCGGCGAGCGAGGGCCTGCGCCCGGACGGAGCGGCAGCACCGCCTCAGGTGCTGGGCCGTTCGCTGCCCGTCGCCGTCATCGCCGCCGAGAAGGCGCTGAGCGCCGTGGGCATCTGGGCCATCGCCGCCTTTGCCCTGTTCCTGCATCACCGCGTCCATCACAACCCGCTGTCGCTGCTCGTGTGGCGCGACATGCTCCAGGACCAGGAGGTCAGCGGGCGCTGGGCGATCGTCCGCTGGGCCGTCAGCCTGCTGCCCCCGCTCGGTCCCCGGCTGTTTCTGGCGATCGGCATCCTCCTCACCGTCTGGGGCGCGCTGCTCGGTGCCGAGGCGGTCGGCTTCTGGTTCCAATTCGGGTGGGGCGAACTCCTGATCATCGTCGAGACCGCGTCGCTGATCCCGGTGGAGATCTGGCGCATGGTGCGGCATCCCCATCCCACCAGCGTAATCGCCTTGGCCATCAACCTGGCGATCCTGTGGTACGTGGTGACGCTGTATGGCCGGCGGTTCCTGGCGGAGAACGCGGGCCGCCCGTTCCTGCAGGCGGTGTTTGGCAGCTACCCGCAGCGAGCGGCCGGGGACGGGCGGCCCGGAGGCCGCGAATCCGGGGGCGCGTGAGGAGGCCGTGGCGCACACGGGTGGTCGCGGCCGGGGAGGGCCGGGACTTCCAGAAGAAACGGGCGATCGCTGGCGGTGATGCCATACGGGCGCGTAGCTCAGGGGTTAGAGCAGGGGACTCATAATCCCAAGGTCGTGGGTTCGAAGCCCACCGCGCCCTCCAGAGAGAGTACGAGAAGCCCTTCAGCCAGAACGGCCGGAGGGCTTTTGTCATTAAGTTCCATGTCCGTCCAGGGCCGCTGAAGGCCGCCCTGGACCGGGGCGGGCGGGCTGGTCCCGGCACAGTCGCCGAGTGCCGCAGATCCTTGGGGGTCTGGGTCTGGCAGGATTCGACCAGACCAGGCGGGTGCAGGGCTCGGCCCGGCACAGGCCCCTGAGGGACCCGTGGCTGCGTCAGAGGGTGCTGGGTGGGTGTTGAGCGCCGACCAGTCCGTTCGGCGCACCCACGAATTTCGTGGATTTTCCGGCGTGTTTCAGAAATCGCTTGACGGAAGGAAGGGGAGGA
>JAJYVV010000179.1 GCA_021791815.1 Bacillota bacterium
CTGATGTACGAAGCGGCCGACCAAGCTCAGATCGACCCCGACCGGCTTTCCTTCGTAAGCGCCCTGCATGTGGTCCGTCGTCGGGTCGTGGCCCAGGCTCTTTTTTCCCCTCGATGATTTGCAGCGTCTACACCAAACGATCATCCGCGAAATCCTCGCAGAGGTCCTTCCTCCCCGACGTCTCCGCGCCAATCCCCACGCAGTCAAGCGCAAGATGTCGAAGTTTCCCGTCAAGCGCCCCGCCCAACGGTGTCCCCAGCCCAACCTCGCTCCCGAGAAGGCCGTCCGCATTGTGGCTTAAACGAACGGTATTGGCCTTACAGCGGCTTGCCCCGGGGTCTCGCCGCGCCCAGAACGCATCCGTGCTCCAGTGCTTTGCTCAGCTCCCCGGCCCGGTTGACATTCTGTTTGCCGGTTGGCTGGCGGTTCGACGAGAGGTGGATTCCGGCGAACCATTCGCCGACGCGTACCACGTCGGCTGGGCGATCGTCGACCGCCTCCGCGCACTCGGTGCCTACGGTGACACACTGTGCACTGCCGTGCCGGACCCCTTCGACCTGATCTGCCTTCACCTACGGGGATCCGCACGGGCTGACGCGCTTGAAGCCCGCCATTTCATGTGGCGGGCCCGCTTGCGCCCCGTCCGCCGCCGCATGTGGGCGGCGAGGTGGCGCTCACCCGATGTCGAACAAACCTGAGTCCCTGCTGGCGTGCCGCATGTGGGGGCATGGTCCGCGTGTGTCGACGCCAGGAGATGATTGAGCCGTGGCATCGGGCAGCAGTCTTCCCCGGCGGCAACCATGGGCTTCGGACACATGGCGCCGCAGCTGACCCTGCCGGTCGGGTGCCGTGCCCGGACCAATGTCGACAGTCGGAGGCTCTCCATTGTGGGTGCCGCGGTCCACTGACGCTGGCGTGTCATCGAGGCCTAAACCAACCGCCGCGGCTGGCACGCAGCGAACAAGGCTTACAAATCAACCCCTCCGTCCACGTCCTTAAGGAAGTCCTCCACGCAGTAAATGAAGAGGTTGATGTCCGGCTCCCACAGTACGTGACCGGTCCTGGGCAGCTCAACCAGGAAGCACCCAGGCACGAGTTGCTCGTACCTCTCCGCCGCCTCCTCGGACAGCATCCCACCATGGCCGCCAGCGCGGATCACGAGTATAGGGCAGTGGACCTCTGCCAACCGCGGTGATAGATCAACGTCTGCGGACTGCCGGCTCATGGCGACCCGCGCGGCTGTCCGCGCCCGCTCCTCCGGGATGCCCGATGTGGCGGCGAGCCAGTGGTCGCCGAGTGGGAGATAGCGCGGACCGTAGTCTGCCAGCAACAGTCCCCGAACCGAGCCCGGGTGGCGGAGGGCGAACTCGATGACGCACGGCACACCTGCCGAGAAACCGAGCAGCGCGGCCGACTCCAACGAGGCGGCCGCGAAGACCGCTTCGATGTCGGCAACCTTATCGGCGAATCCGTACCCGGTGGCGGGCGTATCGCTCTTGCCCATCCCCCGCATGCTGAGCGCCAGGCATCTGCGCGGCGCATGGCGCTCGATGTGGGGGGCGAAGTCCTCCGCCGTACCGATCGCGCCGTGGACGTAGAGTAGGGGGACGCCTGGCGCCCCAGCTGACGGATCGTTGTCCAGGTAGTGGACTCGCACGCCGTCAATCACGGTTGCCCACCGATTCTCGATGGCCACTTGTTCCACCCCGCATTTGGCGCTGGTCCGCGTCAGAGCGCCCGGCGAAGGCTCTCTGCCACCAGTGCGATTTCCTCTTGTATCGGCGGACGGCCTTCTCGGGGGATCGCAGGCGTCCCTGCGACAATCGGGTCTCGAACCGGGCTACCGCCTGCCAGCGGCTGTCCGTCTGGGGTCTTGTCCGGGCGCCTCCGGGGGCCTTGCCCCCTCTCCGCCACCCACCGGCGCCGGCCGAGCCTGTAGTCTCGGCTTCGGCGCCTGGCGCTTCGCGCCACCGCGGGTACCCGGCGGGGCGCGGGCTGGACGCCGAAGCGGGGTCCAGCCGGGACCAGGGACCAGGGGGGCATCGGTTGCCCCACCCCCTCCCCCGGCGGGGGTCTACGACGCCGCGCCACCCCCAGTCCCCCTCCCACTGGAGGCCGGGCGCGGTGCGTCCGGCAGGGAGGGGGACCGGGGGTTTCGGAACCGGGAGGGAACGATGGGACCCACCCCCTCCCCCCGGTGCGTGCCTTCGGCAGCGCCCCACCCCCAGTCCCCCCTCCCATCCACCGCGGGCGCCGGGCCGCCCGCCGGGGAGGGGAGACAGGGGGTACCCGGCATGCGGGGAGGCCCCGGGGACCACCCGGCCCCCGCGCCTCCCCGCGCCCCTCCCCACCCCCGGTGGCGCCAGGGGGGCCGCGCTGGCCCCCCTCCGGTCCCCCCGCCCGGAACTGTCGGTAGCGCCGGGCGGTGGGCGCCACGGAGGAACCGCGGCGCCCACCGCCCGGCGCCGGGATTCCGGACTGCCCTCGGTCCCGCGAGTATACCCCCGCCCTGTCGCCACTCCGCCAGGGTTCGGCTGCGGCTTATGCTCGCGGCCCTCGCTGCGCTCGCCCTCCGGGTTCGGCCGCTCCGCTAAATCCTCGCCCCGCTGCGCGGCCCCGGCGGGGGCTCCGGGCGGGGGCGGGCTTCGCCCGCTCGCTGGGCCATCGAGGGCAGCCCTCAAAAATGGCTCCCTCCCCTTCGGGGCCGGAAGGCCAGACAGGGCCGAATGGCAGCAAAGCAATGCGGACGTGCCGGACCTGGAACGGCCTCGAGGGCGACCCGAACAGCACCTTGACAACCCCACATGGTGGACGGTGCCGAGCCGCACGGGCGCGGAGGTCAGACGCGGCGGCGATGAGGCACCGGGACCAGGGAACCGCCGGGGTGGAAGGCCCGGGGAGCGGGGGAGGGAGCGCGTTTTGCTGGGTGGAGCGGTGGCGCGGCTGTTTCCGCTGGGGGATGTCGTCGGCACGCCGGGCGCGTTACGGGCGCTGGCGGCGGCCGGTACCAGCCCCTGGGCCTTCCTGGTCCGGCACATGCACGGCGACTGGGAAGACCTGGACGAGCACGACTGCTCCGAGAACACGCTCGCCCTGGTGCGCGGAGGGCGGTTGTTCTCGGCCTACAACGTGGGCGAGCACCTGCGGGTCTGGGTCATCACCGAGGCCGACCGGAGCGCGACCACGATCCTGCTGCCCGAGGAGTACTGACCCGCACGCGATCGACACAGGGAGGCGCTCGGACATGTTCAACTAGACGACGATCATCGGCCGCCTGACCCGGGACGCGGAAGTCGGGGCCCTGCCCAACGAGCGCAAGACGCCCCGGCTGCGGTTCACCGTCGCGGTGGACCGCGACTACGAGGTCGACGGGGAGACCCCCACCGACTTCTGGCCGGTGGAGATCATCGGCGAGTACGGGACCAGGCTCTCGCCGCCCGCGCCCTGATCCGGATGCGAGGAAGGGGCGACTGCGACGCATGGCAGCCAGGAAGAAGGCGGCGGCGCCCGCCGCCGTTGTGGAAGACACGGAGAGGACGCGGATGAAGACGAAGCCTCGCGCGGCCGGGGGAGCCAGCAAGCGCCGCCCCGGGGCGGGAAGGGAGCCGCGATCCCGGATGCTCCGGCGGCTTTGCCGGAACGGACCGCGCGCGAGGACACCGAGCCGCAGGCGGCGGCGCCGGTCGCGGCCGCCAACGAGGCGCCGGCGGATCCCGGGACGGCGGAGCCGGTCTCCGAGACCGCCGCCGAGCCCGGCGCCGGCGGCGACACCCCGGCGGCGGGTGGAGCCGGGACCTTCGAGCCGGCCATGCCGATCGACGCCGTGAGCGTGGCGAGCAACATCCGGCGCCACTTCGACGAGGAGGCGTTGGCCGAACTCGCGGCGGACGTGAAGGCGAACGGCATCCTGCAGCCCCTGCTGGTCCGCCCCGTGGACATGGTGCGGGTCGTGCAGGCCGACGGGAGCCTGTCGCCCGGGACGGGATACGTCCTGGTGGCGGGGGAGCGCCGCCTGCGGGCGGCCCGGCTGGCCGGGCTGAGCACGGTGCCGGTCCTGATCCGGCCGATGGACGCCCGGACGGCCGCTCGGGCGCAGCTGCTGGAGAACGTGCACCGGAGCGACCTGAACGCGATCGAGGAAGCGGAGGGGTACGGTGCCCTGCTCCGGGACCACGGCTATACGCAGACAGCCCTCGCCAAGGAGCTCGGGGTCTCGCAGCCCCACATCGCCAACCGTCTCCAACTGCTCAAGCTCCCGGAGCCGGCGAGGGACCTCATTTCGCGCGGAATGTTGGCGGCCGCCACCGCGCTCGCCCTCGTCCGGCTGGCGGATGCCTACCCGGACGCGGCGGCCGCGGCGGCGAAGGAAATGGTCACCGCGAAGGTCGCCTCGGCCAAGGCCTACGAGTGGGTCGAGGAATGGCTCGGCTCGAACATGCGGCGGCTGGACGGCTGGGACGCCCAGTGCTGCGGCGACCACGGCAACTGCCCCTGCCGGCGCCTCGCCAAGCGGTTCGGCGGCAAGGTCGCGGTCTGCATGGACCCGTCCCGGTTCGCGCAGGTCGAAGAAGAGGCCAGGCGGGCGCTGATCGAGAAGGCGGCCGGCCAGCGGCCGCAGGCGGTGGCCCCCGAGCCCGTGCCGCCCCCGCCTTCCCCTGACGAGATGATTCCCGGTGTCCGGGTTCGGAGAGCCCGGCAGGCGGCAGCCGAGGAGGACCCGATCGCGGCCGAGGCCGAACCCGGGGCGCAGCCGGACGGCGATGCCACCGAGGGAGAGGGCGCCGAGCACCCGGACGCAGCCACGCCCGCGAAACCGACCATCCTGGACCTCCGCATGCTGCCCAGCCACACGTACACCTATCTGAACGTGGCGCGGGGCGACGACGCCCCCGAGGCCTGCCGCGCGTGCCCGTGTCTGCGCCTGGCGCAGCGTGCCGCGGACGGCCGGCTGGAGTGGGTCTGTATCGACCCGCGACGCCATCAAGCGGAGGAGCGGAAGCGGACCCGGGAGCGCAACAAGCAGGCGATGCAGGCGCTCAAGACCGAGCGCGAGCGCGCTGAGCAGTGGGCGATCGGCCGGGTGCAGGAATCGTGGAACGTGGCCCAGGACGGGCCGGCGCTGGGGAAGGTGGACCTGGCCTACGTCGCGGTGTGGATTCTCACGGCGGCCAAGCCCGCCTACGACCCGCGCGGCAAGGCGCGCGCGAACCTGCGGGAGTATCTCGCGGGGTACGGGGTCGAGATCGAGAACGCGGCGGCGCCCTATCACTCGCACGCGGGGCTGGCAAGCAAGCTCCTCTCGCTCCAGCCTCAAACCCTGTGGCGACTCTGCATCGAGTGGCCCCTGGTCGGTACATATTCGGTGAGGCCGGTATGGGAGGGGTGAGACGGGCATAGGCGCTAACTTAGAGCATCCATTAGGTGGGATGCCATGTTGGCAGCGCGGACGCTCTGGGCTGGGCGACGGCGGGGGGAGGTGCAGAGGCGGGGAGCGTGAGCTTGGAGGTTGGCGACGATCGCCGAGAGGCGAAGTGGAGGTGCCACCGCCGATTGGAGGGCGGGCAGCAGGAGTTGATGGGCCCTCCAGGCGCTAAAGGTCCGTGGGCCGGACCTCATAGCCCCAGGGGGAAAAAGCCTGGGCCCTGGCAGTCAGTTCGTCCAGGAGAAGCGCCCCGATCAATTTTCCGTAGAGATAGGATCTCGCCAGCGCTGGATCTCTGGCGCGCAGGGCGTCGAGGCGCAGAAGACTCTTCAGACGCTTGAACGCCATCTCGATCTGCCAGCGCAACCGATAGATCGTCAGCACTTGATCGGCCGTAATCTCGGACGGTAAAGTCGTGAGCACGAAGAAGTAACCGGCACATTCCAGAGTCCGCGCGTCCGGCGTCTTGCCCTTCCGTTTCGCCTCGCGCAGGATGCGCCGACGAGCGACCTCTGCCGCAGCCGGCGACTTGCGTAGCGCGACGAGCCGCGCCCCAACCCCTCCACCGTCGGCGACGGCCTGGACGAACGCTTCGGCGACCTGGGCATCCGGCAAGCGCCTGAGGAAGGTGAGCAGATCCCAAGCCTCGCCGGCCTCCGTCTGGAACGCGAACCGATTCCACGGCGTCCGCACCACAAAGTGGGCGGGCACCGCCCCGACCGCCGTGAGGGCGTCCAGATGCGCGTATCCACGGTCAGCTACCAGGACATCCCCCGGCCGCAGGGGATAGCGCCGGAGCGATTCCCCGCCCGTCGCATCCGTGAGCACAAACTGGTCAAAGCACCCGCGCCCGGCGTCATAACAGGCATGAATGCGCCAGTCCGCCCCCTGGCTCCCAGGCCGGCTGACGGTGGTCGCGTCGCCGAGCCGCAACCGGAGGGTCGGCAGCGCGCCTACCGCCGCCCGTTGCCTCAACAGTTGACTCGTAAGGTGTTCCAGCCATGAACCGCAACGGCGCAAGCGCTTGAGGACCGCCACGTCCGAAAGGTGTCCCATGCCCATCCCTTCGGCCGCAGCCGCCGTCCTGGCCAGAGACCAGTCGCACAGCGCGTACCCAAGGGCCAACCGCAACAGGTCCGACGCCGAGTCGACCTGCCGGCGCCGCAGCAGGGCCCCCTGCGCCCACGCCGACCGCGCGAAGTCCTTGGGCAAAAAGCCCAGGACATACGCCCACTCGCTGGCGACCAAGTCGTCCCCACCGATCATGCATCCAGTGTACCACGGTTGCCTCCAATTGCAAGCGCTAAGTTAGCGCCTATGGGTGAGACGGGAGGGGGTGGGGATGATCCGCGAGGCCTAGTGGGAGGGGTGGGCACAGCGGAGCACCTGGCGGAAGTCCGC
>JAJYVV010000180.1 GCA_021791815.1 Bacillota bacterium
CCCCCGCGGCCACTTCCCCTGCCCGCCGGCAGCCAGACGCGGCCCAAGGTCGCCCGTCACGCCCTCACCGGCCAGTCGCTCCCCACCCAGCCCCGCTCATCCGGTCCACGACTTTGCCGTCAACGTGCGCGACGCCGGCCCGGGCGTCCGCGTCACGCGCCTCGATGGCACGGTTGCTGCAGCCGGGCCGCCGTCCGATCGCAAGCCTGGAACCGGAAACGTCGGTTCGCCGAATGGCCCGCGCGGGCCGAGGCGCGGCGCCGGCCGACGGCGCTCGGCCCAACCCTTGACTCTTCCATGGCGCTCCGGTACCCTCACCCTGCGGCGATCCCGCTCGCGCGGAGAGACACCGTGCGGGAACGCTTGGCTCGCGGGGCCGGGGTTGCGGCGGGGCCAAAGGCGCGGTAGCTCAGTCGGTAGAGCAGCGGACTGAAAATCCGCGTGTCGCCGGTTCGATTCCGGCCTGCGCCACCATCCTTCATCCGAGCGGCGCCCCAGCCGTCGCCGGGCGCGATTGTTCCGGGATGAACGGCGACGTAGCCAAGTGGCAAGGCAAGGGTCTGCAAAACCCTTATGCGGCGGTTCGAATCCGCCCGTCGCCTCCAGAGCGAAAATGGAAAGCCCTTGAGCCGCAAGGCTCCGGGGCTTTCTGCTGCTGCCGGTCAGCACCGGCGGGTCGCCGTGGGTCCCTTTCGGACCGTTGCTCGCCGCTTCCAGCACCAAAGCGGCCCATCTCCTCGGGCCCGGGCGGCAGGCTGCTCGGACCCGGCCCGGTCGCCCGCGGCCCATGACGGCGGACGCGAGGTTGACGGAGTGGATGCCCGCCGGTACAGTCGCCGGGGTTTGCGCGGCGTCACGCTGGCGACCGCCGCGCGTCGTGAACCGCTGGCGGCAAGCGCCCCCCGGGGAGGGTCGGCCGATGCCGGCATGGGTCGCCATCGGCTTGGCGGGCGCGCTGGGCGCGTGGGCGCGCTATCTCGTCGGTCTCGCCATGCAGCGCCACGCCGCCGACTTTCCATGGGGCACGTTCACCGTCAATGTCGCAGGGTGCGTCCTCATCGCCCTGGCCCTGGGCATCGCCGACCGGGTGCCCAGCTGGTCTTTCGCGTTGCGGGGCATGTTCGCGACGGGCTTCGTCGGCGCGTTCACCACGATGTCGACGTTCAGCCTCGAGACGTGGACGTTGCTGCAGTCATCCCCCCTGAGGGCTGCCGGCTACGTGGCCGCGAGCGTGGCCGGGGGGCTGTGCGGCGTCGCCCTTGGCGGTTGGGCGGCCGGCCACGTGCCGCTGTGATGTCATTCTCTCGATCTTGGGGGGTGGGGCCCAATGCGCCACGTCGCCGTTCTGGCCGGCGGGGTCCTTGGGGCCCTGGCGCGGTGGTGGATTTCGGCCCACCTGCTGCCCGCGGCGCGTTTCCCGTTCAGCACGTTGGCGATCAACGCCTCGGGCTGCTTCTTGCTGGGATTCCTCTTCACGTACCTCCGCGAGGAGGCGGCGCCTCCCGGGCTGCGCCTCGGGGTGACGACGGGCTTCCTCGGCGCCTACACGACCTTCTCGACGTGGCAGGAGGGCGTGGCCGTGCTCTGGCGCGGCGGCGCCCCGGTGTCCGCCCTGGTGTACCTCGTCGGGAGCCTGCTCGCCGGCGTCCTGCTCGCGGGTGCCGGGATGGGGCTCGCCGCCCGCCTCCGCACCGCGGCAGGCGCCGGCCGGCCGGGAGCGGCGCATCCGGCCGCGCCCGCGGCCCTCGGCCCGGCCGTCCGGAGGCGGGCTCCGGCCGGCGGGACCGGCCATGACGGGGGCGACGACGTCCCCGGTGGGCCGCGCGGCGGCGGCAGCGCATAGCCGGCCGCCCCGATGCGCGCCGGCGCCCGGAGGGCACGGCCGGTCATCACCGGCCTGCACGTGGGCCCCTGCCCTTCGCCCCGTCGCCAGGCTCGCTTGCCGCCGCGCGGCGTGGCTCCCCCATGCACTCGTCGCGGCCCGCGCGGCCTCCGCAGGGGCGCGCCGTCCAACGTCCGGCCCCGCGACCGCAGGTGCACCCCGCCCGCCCTCACGCAGGGGGCAGGGTGGGCGCGACGGCCCGCGTGGCGACCTCCTCCGCCAACGTGGCCGCCTGCGCCCGCGTGAGGGTCGCGGCGGGCTGGAACGTGCCGTCGGGAAAGCCCTGGAGCAGCCCGAGCAGGACCGCCTGGCGGACGTCGGCGGCCGCCCAGGCGGCGATCGAGGCCTCATCCGTGAACGAAGGCCCTTGGGCCGGCTCCGTGCCGGGGGACCCGGCGAGGTGCGCGAAATCCACCGCCCGCATGAGGAGGACGGCGGCCTCCTGCCGGGTGATCGCGGCGTCGGGCATCGCCTGACCCTGGCTGCCGAGGAGGATCCCGTCGGCCGCGGCGGCGTCCACATACCCCGCGTACCAGGCGCCGGGCGCCACATCGGCGAACGGCTGCGTCGGGGCGACCTCGGGCGCGATCTTCAGGGCGCCCAGCAGAAGCTTCAGGAACTCGGCGCGCGTGACCGGGCCGTCCGGGACGAAGGTCCCGTCAGGCAGGCCCGAGATGATGCCGGCAGCCGTCAGTTCCTCGATGTCGCGGAACGCCCAGTAGGTGGAGGGCACGTCCGGGAAGGTCGTCGTGTCGGCGAGAACCGCCCACACGCTCAGGTGCGCCAGGGAGACCTGGACGGTGTCGGACGACGGATCCACCTGGCCGCCGGCGTAGAACTGCCATGCCCCGTCGACCAGCGTATAGACGCCCAGTTGGAGCGGCGAGACGCCGGCCGGCAGCTGGTAGGCCAGCGTGGCCGGCACCGCCGCGTCCGGCTCCGCCCCGCCCGCATCCAGCAACCAGACGGGCGAGGCCAGCGCGGTGTTCGGCGGCAGGGCGGGCACGGACGGGCCGGTCAGTTGGGAGACCTGCAGGGTCGTGTGGGCCGGCATGCTCCCGGCGGGGAACGCCAGGCTGAGGGCGTAGTTGCTCGTGTGGACGGTCACGGCGCCGCCGGTCGTGTCGAGCACCTCGACCACGCCGGTGGCGGTCTGATGGAACGGTTCGTTGACGCCCGCCACGCCCGGCGCCCCGGTCGTGCTCGAGGATCCGCCGCCCGACGAGCCGCCTCCCCCGGACGGCGCCCCGCCGCCCCCACCGAACGCACCGCCCCCACCGAACCCGCCCCCGCCGCTGGACGGCGCCGCGATCGCGATGGACGCGGGCGTCGATGCGACGAAGCCGCCGGAGTCGGTCACCTCCGCGACGAAGGCGAACGTTCCCGCCGCCGACGGCGTGCCGGAGATGGCGCCGGTGCCGGCCATCAGGGTCAGGCCCGGCGGCAGCGACCCGGACGTGAGGGCCACCTGGTAGGGCGCGAGGCCCCCGCTCGGGGCCAGGGCCCCGGAGTACGCCACGCCCACGGTGCCCGCGGGCGTCGTGGCGCGGAGGGCCAGGTCAGGCTCGACATCCACGGTGAAGGAGAGCATGGCGTGCTCCGGCGGGTTGGACGCGTCGGCCACGTCCACCGTGACCGGATACGCCCCGACCGCCGTCGACGAGCCCGACAGCAGCCCGGAGGCATCCAGGCCGAAGCCCGCCGGCAACGAGCCGGAGCCCAGGGACCACTGGTACGGCGCGCTGCCGCCGGTGGCCTGGAGCTGCACGGACCCGGGCACGCCGCTCAGCACCTCCACCACCCCGCCCGGAACCGCGACGGCGGCCAGCGGCGCGGCGTACACGAAGGGCAGCGCGTTGCTGAAGCCGAGGCTCGGGTTGTAGACGGCGAGCGTCACGGGCCCCGCCTGCAGCCCGGAGGGGAGGGCGAACGACAGGCTGGTGCCCCCCGCCGAAGGGGTGCCGGACGACTGGGCGACCAACGCCCCCTGGGTGACGTACACCCCGTCGGTGCCCGCGCCGAAGCCGACCCCCGACAGCGTGATCCGGGCGCCCGCCGCGGCGGCGTTCGTGGATACGTGGGCCAGCACGGGTCCGCCCGTGATGAGGAACGGGTCGTAGTTGCTCCGGTAACCGGTCGTCGCGTTGTACACGGCGAGGAACACCGTACCGGGAACGAGGCCGGAAGGGACGGCGAGGACGATCTGCCCGTCGGACCACGACTGGTAGACCTGGTCGGTGACCGTGCCGACATAGTTGGAGACGAACTCCACGCTGCCCGGCGTGGCGCCGAAGGTGGATCCCGTGAGGGTCAGAGCCGTACCCGGGGGTCCCGACGTCGGCGCCACCCGGAACAGCCACGGGGTGGCCCCGGATGCGGACGTCGAGTATATGAACGACGCCGAGTCGCTGACGCCCTCGGGGCTGGTCACCGTCACCGCGACCTGGCCGCCGCCGGGGGGCGAGACGGCCGTGATCTCCGTGCCCGCCTCGTTCACCGTGAACGACGCGGCCGGCAGGAAGCCGAAGTCAACGGCGGTGGCGCCGGAGAACCCGACCCCGGTGAGGGTGACGGCGGTGCCTCCGGCGGGAGAGCCCGAGCTCGGCGCCATCGAGTCGATCTGGGGCGGACCCTCGGTCGGCGCGGTGCCCTGGATGTCCCACACCCCGCGCCCGTGCGTCGCCGCATACAGCGTGCCGTCGGGCGCCAGGGTCAGCCCGACGACCTGGACGTTGGGCAGGCCCGTGCCCAGGCCGAACCACGCGCCGCCGCCGGTGCCTTCGAACACGCCGACGTCGGTGCCGACGATCACCTGATTGCCGTCCAGCACCACCGCGTTGACCGGCGCGTTCGGCAGGTCGCCGGATTCGTCCGTCCACACGGGCAGGGCGTCCTGCGCGTCCTGCGTGGCGAAGAGGTGGGGCAGCGCCACGCTGCTCGACGGGAAGCCCTGTCCCGCCGCCGCGTACCCGCTCATGGCCACGTAGACCTCGTAGGGATTCGCCGCCGAGACCGCGATGTCGGTCACCCAGCGCGCGGGACCCGGCGCGATCGCCCTCCACGTCTGCCCGCCGTCCGCCGAGACCATCACCATACCCGAGGTCCATCCCGCATACACGACCTGGGGATCGTTGGGCGCCACGGCGATCGCCGACACGGTCCCGTCCGACGCGGGCACGTGCGTCACCTTCGTCCACGTGGACGCGCCGTCGGACGTCTTCCAGACGTTGCCCGCCCCAAAATACAGCGTGTTCGGATCGGACGGGTCCATGACGAAGGGCGCGACCCAGTTCGGCGTCCCGGTGAAGGGCGGGGCCACCAGCTGCCAGCTGCCCAACGAGGCCCCGCCGTCCGTGGCCTTGACCAGGTAGCCGTTACCATTCTCGGCATATACGACATCGGGGTTCGCCGGGTCGACGGCCGTCATCATCCCGTCGCCGGGCCAGATCTCCGGCCAGGATGAGCTCCCCGACCACACCTCGGTGCCGTTGTCCTGGGCGCCGGCGACCAGTTCCGATCCGTCGCCGACCACCGTCAGCCCGGGATACATCTGGGTGATCGAGAGATTGCCGTTGATGTCCACCGCGCCGCCGTCGGCGTTCGCCAGGTTTGCCGCCGGCAGCTCCCACACGCCGCCGTCGTTGCCGACATAGAGGTCGCCGGACGCATCGAAGGTCAGGGCATGCTGGTCGGGATGGATCGGCAGGATCTCGGACCAGGTGGTCCCGCCGTCGGTGCTGAGGTAGGCGCTGATGCCGCCGACCGCGAGGACGGCGGGATTGGCCGGGTCCACGGCGATCGCGTTGTCGTACCAGCCCTGGGGTGCGCCTCCCGCGTACGCGGCAGAGAACGACGAGCCCTGGAAGTAGTCGATGGGGGAGCCCCCGGCCTTCGTCGTGACGGTGAGGTCGGACCACGTGGCGCCGCCGTCGGGGCTGACCGCCAGCGCCGACAGGGCGCCGAAGCTCGCCGCGGCGTCGCTCGCGATGCTCGCGTAGAGCGTCGTGCCGTCGGGCGCCAGGGCCAGGGCCGCGACGCCGAACGCCTCGCCCGTGGGGAGCGCCGGGGAGGCGAGCAGGTTCCACCTGGCGCCTCCGTCCGTCGTCTCCTCGATGCCGAGGTCCGGCACCGCGGCATACAGAATCTGCGGATTCTGCGGGTTCATGGCGAGCGCGGTGATCCCGTATGCCAGCACGGAGGTCCAGGTCTGCCCTCCGTCGGTGCTCTCAAAGAGGCCCATGGTGCCGCCGACATACAGCTCGCTATCGTCCGCGGGATCGATGGCGATGCCGGCGATCTTATAGGGGGTGAAGTCGTCGCCCCCCAGCGTCGTCCACGTCGCGCCGCCGTCGGTCGACTTGAGAAGGCCGGCGCCGTACATCGAGTCCACCGAGTAGTGGTCCTCGCCCGTGCCGGCATAGATCACCTGGGCGTTGTCGGGGTCGACCGCCACGACCCCCAGGGCCAGGCTGGGCTGGTTGTCGGTCAGGGGGTTCCATGCGCGGCCGCCGTCCGACGACGACCAGACCCCGCCGCCGGCCGAGCCGACGTAGAGCACCTGGCCGCCGGCCGCGGGCGCCACCGCGATGCTGGAGACGCGACCGGACACCGGACCCTGGGCCCAGTAGTCCCCCGCGACGGGGCTGGGGCCGAGGGACTGCCACACGTCGGACGGCGCGGCCGCGGCCGGGCGCAATGCCGCCGCCCGCGGCGCCGCGCGGACGGGTGCCCCGCTAACGGCCGGCGCGACGTGCGGGATCGCCGCCGCCTGGGCTTGCGCGGCCGCGTACGCGCCCGGCGGGATGGCGCGGCCCGGCGCCGCCCGCTGTCCGTAGAACCACTCTTCCTCGGCCAACGGGTCGGGGAGTTCCGCACGCGCCGACGCGCC
>JAJYVV010000181.1 GCA_021791815.1 Bacillota bacterium
TCATCGAGCCCGTCGCGCCCGCGCGGCCGGGCGGCGGCGCGAGGAGCGCGTGGGCGCTGGCGCCGGCCGCCACGGCGAGCGCCGCCGCCCCCGCGCTGATCGCTCCCGCCATCCCAGCGCGCCACCCCGGGCGTCTGCTTCCTTGCATGTCCCGACCCCCGCCTTCCCACGTCCGCCGTGTCGCCGAGGATGGTTCGTCGGGGGACGGCAGAAGGTGGGGGTGGCTGGCACGGGGCGGCGCCACCGGGCGTCGGCCGCCAGGGCCCGGGCCGTCCGCTGCGCAGTCGTCCCGCGCCTCTCGCGGCAAGCCGCTTGCGCACTCGCGCGGGACCCGCAACCAGCCCCACCGCTGGCCAGAACCTTCTGGTTCTAGCCGCAGGGGTATTGGGCCTCAGGGACATCCGTCGCCGGTCTGAACTTAACCAGCAGCACACCGATTTGGCCGTCGGCGGCCATCCGCAACAGGCGGTGAAGCCCCCGGCGCTTCTCGTGTAGTCCCGAAGCCCGCTCGGCCACCGCAGCCGTAACCTCGTAACCGCGATCCGTGGCCACCGCCACCAAGCGATCCTTCTGCCGCTGCAGCTTGCCCGCCTCTGCCTGCTTCTCGGAGGAAACCCGGGCGCAGGCATCGCATGGTTCCCTGCCACCGGCCCTCCATATCCCGCGACGACAACCGGTGCTGCCGGCTCTGCAGGCGCGCGGCGGGCACCGGAGATGCCCAGTCGCTTCGCCGCCTGCCCCGTGGAGAGCACCCGTTCCCCTGTCACGCCGGCATCCTCCGATCAGCGGCCGGCGATGTCACGGCCCCATGTCACCTGCACGCGATGCGGCCAGTACCCGTCGCGCATCCGCCGGACCGGGGCTCGATGCCCCGGTGGGCGAGCGCGGCGCTGGGGGGGGCTCCCGGTGGCGAGGCCACGAGTCGGCGCCGGGCGCGCGTCGTCCAAGTCGAGGCGGCCCACGGTCCCCCCACCCCCCCGACGCCCTGGCCCGCGGGGTGCGGGCACGGCGGCGGCGCTAGGGGCCTCCACCCCCCGCCTCCGGCGCTGGATCCGTCCCCGATGACGGGTCGGGGTGGTGTGGGCCGGGGCCCCATGTTTCCGGCCCGCAGCGCGCAAGCGGGCCGCCGTGCTCGCCGCGGGCCGGTCGGGCCGCGCCGAAGGCCCGCGTGCCGACCCCGCGCGCTACACTGTGTGCCATGCGGGCCGTGCGGTGGTGGGCGGCGGGGTTCGTCCTTGCGGGCCTGGTCGGCAGCACCTCCGCGGGGGTCGCCCTCGACGGATGGGCCGGCGGGCTCGCGCGCCGTCACCTCCCCGCGGTCGTGCGCGCGGAGTTCGCGCGGGCGCTCCCCGCCGCGATCGCGCCCGCCCTCCTGGCGGTGCTGCTCGGGTTGACCCTCGTGCAGCGGATGCCCATGCGCGCGCGCCTGCGCGCCTGGGCGGCCTTGGCCCTGGCGGGGGCGGTCGAGGTGCTCTGCAAACACCTCGGGCTGGGGGTGGCGCGGCCGGGCCCCGCCGCCGCGTGGGAACTGGCCGTGCCGCGGTGGGCGGGGCGCATCTCGCCACCCGGCGCCCGGCTCTGGGGCGAACTCGCGTACCGGCTGCAGCCCCACGGCAGCTTCCCCAGCGGCCACGTCCTGGTGTGGACCGTCCTCGGCGGGTTCCTGCTGCCCTGGCCCGGCTGGGGCCTGCCCGCCGCCGCGGCGTTGGCGGCGGGCGTGGCCACGGTGGTCACGGGTGCCCACACGCCGACCGACGTCGCCGGCGGGGCCTGCCTCGCGTTCGCGGCCCTGGCGGCGGCGGGGCGGCTCGATCCCCGGCGGCCCGTGACCGGCCGGCCCGCCGCGGGGCCGGGGCGCGCGGACGGGGGCGTGCGGGGGTTGGGGGACGGCGGCAGCCCGACCCCCACCGCCCCTGGGAGCCAGGGCTGATCGTCCCCCGCGCTCCGGCCGCCCCCGGCCGGGCCGGCCATCTCCGCGCCGGGGGGCGCCGGGCTCAAACCCATTCGCGCATCCAGTCGAGCGCCATCCGGCGCCAGAGCGTCGAGCGCGCGTGGCCCAGGCCGGGGACCTCGAGGAGGGTCTTGCAGCCCGGCAGCCGGTCGAAGAGCGCCCGGACCGAGTCGGGGGGACACGTGCGGTCGGCCTGCCCCAGGGACACGAAGGTCGGCGCGCGCAGCCGTGTCGCGAAGGACGTCGTGTCGTAGTAGGCCAGGGTGGCGCGCACCGCGGGCGCGAGGTCCGGCCGCTCCCCGAGCAGGGCCTTCAACTCGTTGTATGGGCCCTCGACGGGTTCCGCGAGCTGGCGGGCGAAGTGGGTGAGCCAAGGGATGTCGGCGGCCGCCGCCCGCGCCGCGCCCAGGGCCGCGACGCCGATCGTGAGGCCGCCGCCCTGGCTGGTCCCGAGCACGCCCACGCGCTCGGGGTCGACCTCGGGTCGGGCCCGCAGCAGGCGGAGACCCAGGAGGCAGTCCTGATAGATCGCGCGGTACACATAGCGCCCACGGTCCTCGACGTCGCGGGAGAGGAGCGGCCGCGGCCGCTCGCGGTCGAAGCCCGCGCTGCCGAGCCGCATGCCGCGGTGGCTGAAGTCGAGGACGACGAAGCCCGCGGCCGTGAAGTCCTGGTGGAGGATCAGTTCGCCTCCGTACCCGGCCAGGTGGAGCAGCGCCGGGCGCGGCCGGCCGCCCCCGGCGGCGTCCGGCATGTCCGGCAGGTGGAGGATGCCGCCGACCCCGACACCGTCCACGCCGCGCAGGGCGACCTCCTCCAGCCGGACGCCGGCCAGCCGGGCGGCGCCGGGGTCCCACGGCCGCGCCGCAGCCTCCAGCGGCGCGGCCTCCGCCTCGCCTCGGACCGAGGTCCAGTAGTCGTCGAAGTCGTCGGGGACGGGCAGGGGCGCGATCATCCGAGCACTCCTCTCGCCCAGACGTCGGGGCAGGGCCGCGGGGCGCCCTCCCCGGCGCCGGGGTACGCGATGCGAATCGGGCCGTGACGTGGCCGGATGGCCAAGTCCACGCGGTAGACCAGGGCCCCTCCCTTTCGGCGCCGGCGTCCAACCCCTGCCGGCGCGGGCGGCCGGGCCAGGATCGCTCGCACCCCGCTTGGGATTGTGCGAGCCCAGGAGGTCGGCGGCGTGGTCCCTGACGTCCCGGCCGCCGACGTGCCGGGCGCGACGGAGGGGCCGGGGTCGAAGGCGCAGAGGTCGGGCAGGCCGCAAGCTGGCGGGCCCCAGCGCCCCCCGTCGTGGCCGTGGGGACGGCGTGCCGGATCGGCCCCGAGGCGGCGGCGGTCCGCGTCCCGGCGCGGCGCCCGCCGCCTGCCGCATGGGTCCCGCCCCCGCTGCGCCACGGGCGCGCGACGATGCGCCGCGCCTCCGGCCGCGTGGCGCGGATGTGCCGCATGGGCCGTGCCCGGCCTCACGACCCGGCGGCGCCGTGCGGCGCGTGGAGGTCGAGGGGTTGGGCATCCAACCGGCGGCCCTCGGCCGCGCTGATCGCGTGCGTGTGCACCATGGCGGCCACGACGACCGCCCGCCGCTCCAGGGCTGCCCGAGGATGCGTGAACGGGTCCAGACCGGCCGGGTACTGCGGCAGTCCGGCCAGCAGGACGCATTCGGCGAGGGTGAGGTGGGCCGGGGTCGTGTCGAAGTACGTGTGAGCCGCCGCGGCCACTCCGAAAGCGCCGTTGCCGTAGTCGACCTCGTTGAGATACAGGGTGAGGATCTCCGGTTTGGAGAAGCGGATCGTGACGAGCACCGCGTAGGCCATCTCGATGATCTTGCGGTGCAGGGTCTTCTGGAAGCCGAGGAGCTCGTCGCGGACCAGCTGCTGGGTGATGGTGCTGCCGCCCTCCACCCACGCCGCGTTGGCGAAGTCGACGACCGCGGCCCGCGCCACCCCCTCGAAACTGATGCCGGGATTCGTCCAGAAGGACCGGTCCTCGACCGCCACGCTGGCCGCGGGTAGGGCCGGCGCGATCGCCCCCAGGCCGACGAGCGGCTCGCCCTCCCGCCGCAGTCCGGCCCGGACCAGCATGGGCAGGGTCGCGATGCGCCGCTCGGCGTGGCGGACGAACAGCGCGCCGCCGACGCCCAGCGCGCAGGCCAGGACGGTGAAGAGCCCGAGGATCGCGACCCGGCGGCGCAGGCCCGCGCCGCGGCCGCCGCCCGCGGGCGGCGCCGGAACGCTCTCCCGGTCGGCATCGGACGATGCCGGACAGACCGCCGCGTTGGCCATGGCCGGCCCAGTGCACCTCCCCGGCGCCCCGTCCGTGGACGCGCAGGCGGGGCCCGCCGCTCGCGCGCCTTCCGGGGTCGGGACGGCTGAGCGGTCCCCGCATCCGTCCCACTATACGCCTCCGGTGGGCCCGCGCCAGACCGGCGGCGGCCGGCGTCCCCGGGCGCCCCCCGGGCGTGGACGTGGGGGCGGGACGCGGGAGGAAGCGCCCCGCGGGCCCGTCGGGCCGCCGGGGCCGCCGCGGCGAGCAGAACTCCGTCGAAGCCCGGCACCCGCGCCCTGGCGCGCCGTGCGGGGCGCCCGCACGGGCCTGACCTACGGGCGGATGCTGGTGATCCTGTTCTCGGTGGCCCTGCGGGGGGCGGCCGCGCCGCACGCGTCTGGCTCCTTTTCGCCGTCCTCCTCAGCGTCTGCGCACGGCCGGCGGTGGGGCGGGCCTTCCCGCGGCTGGTGTGGTGCCTGTGGCTGGGCCGGACGCGCGTCTTCGCGGGGGAGCGCGTCCGCCTGGCGGTGCGCCTTGCCAACCCGAGCCGGTGGCCCCTGCCCTGCCTGGAGGTCCAGTCGCGGCAGCCCGACGGCCTCTCGGGCGCCCTCCGCCGGGTCGAGTGGCTGCCCGGCGGCGGCCGTGCGCCCGCTCGGAGTGGACCGGTTCGCCGCGGAGCGGGGCGTCTGCCGCGTCGGAGGCATCGCCCTGCGCCGGGGCGACCGGTTCGGGCTGTTCCGGCGCGAGCGTGACGTCGCCGCGGCGCTCCACCGCGTCGTCTACCCGCGGGTCCGCCCCGTGGACTGCCCGGAGCCCCGGCGGCGCCTTCCCCAGGGCCCGGGGACGGACCTCCTCAGCCCCTTCGAGGACGCCCTCCCGCCGGGCATCCGCCCGTACCGTCCCGGCGACCAGCGCCGGCGCATCGCGTGGCGGCCCAGCGCCCGCCACGACGGGCTGCTGCTGCGCAAGTGGCCGCCGGTGCGGGAGGCGGCGGGCTGCCTCGACCTCCGCCTGGGCGCCTGAGCCAGCCGGAACGTCGAGCCGGCGGTTTCGCTGGCCGCGTCCCTGGCCTGCGGGCCGGCCCTCGGGGCCCGGCCGCTGGGGCTCCTCTGTTGGGCGGTGACGGGCGGGGCCTTGGACGGCCCCGGGCCATCTGGCTGCCCCCGGGCCGAGGCGGCGCGGCGGACCGCCGCCGCCTGCTGGAGGTGCTCGCGGGCCTCCGGCCCGAGGACGCTGGCGCGCCCGCCCTGCAGGTGCTGCCGGCGACCTTCGCGCGGCGCCTGCCCCGGGGCACGCACGCCGTCGTGGCGCCCGAGGACCGCCCCGAACGGCGGCCAACGGCCGCGGCGTGGCTGGCCTGGGGGAGGCCGGTCACGCTGCTCTGCCTCCGGCGGCCGGTGGGCGCCGCGGTCGTCCGGGCGGGCGGGCAGGCCCAGCGGGTCCGCCTCACGCTAGGTGCCCGCGCCGCGCTGCCCGTACCGGCGCCTGGCGCCGCGAGGACGCGGCGGGTGGCGGGCGCGGTCCTCCTGCTCGCGGTCGGCACCTGCCGTGCGCTGCTTTCCATCGGGTCCGGGGTGGGTCCCCGCACGGCGGCGGCACCCTGGCGGGTTCTGCCCCCGGCGGCCGTGCTTTCCATGGCGGCGCTGGCCGGCGGCGGCCCCACGCCCTGCGCGGCACCGGGGAATGGAAGGTCTCGCGCGCCCGGACGATCGCGGCGGCGGCGGGCGGGATCCGGGCCGCGCCGGGGGGCATCCATACCCGCACCGCGCTGCCCTGGTTCCCGACGACGGCCATGCTGGGCCTGGCCCTGCGGGCGGGCGAGGTCGCAGCGGCGCTCGTGGCGACGGCCCTGCATGCCCTGGCCGGCGTGCCGGAGGGCGCGATCGCCGCCCCGGCCGCCCGCCGCCGGGCCCCGCTGGCCCGATCGCGGCCGAGGACCGGGCGATGGCCGCCCCGTGGGGTGTCGTCGGGGAGTTATCGGTGCTGGTCGCCGCAGCCCCCGCGCTGTTCGGGGGCGGCCGACGGGTCGGCCTCCCGGTGGCGGCCGGGCTCGCCGCCGTGGCCCTGCCGGGCCCGGGCCGGTCCTCGCGCCGGCCGCGCGGGCCGTGGCCGCCCGCTTCGCCCACGCCACCGTTCCCACTCATTCCCAGCACTGCTGCCCGCGCGGGACTCCCCGTGCGCCCGTGATCCCGCCGGCACCCGCGGACCTGGGGGTCGCCGGCGTGCCGCTCGACCTCGTCGAGTTGCTTGGGGCATGGTCCTTCGGCGCGATCGTGGCCCCCCTCTTCGGGATGCCGCTCGCCTAGCCGATGCTCGGTTCTGGCGCTCGCGCTCGCCTTCCCCCGCCGGACCCCGGCGCTGCTGCGCCGGATGGGCGCCGTCCGGCAGGGGTGCCTGGGCTTCCTGCGCTGGCCGCGGCGCGTGCGGGCCCTGCTCGCGCGCCTGGGCCTGCTCCCGCCCCCGGCCGCCCCGGGCGGCCGCGCGTGGGAGCGCCTCTGCGCGGTCCTGCATCCGGGCGCCGCCGCCCGCGCCGCCTACCGGCGCTTT
>JAJYVV010000182.1 GCA_021791815.1 Bacillota bacterium
CCCAATCCCTCCCCTGGCTCGCGTCCCGTGTGGATCCCCCCTCATCTCTCTCCACACCAAACTCCCCCCTTCCCCGCTCACCTCCTTGCCGACGTACGCACGTTCTGGGTTTCTGGATAGGCTCTAAGGGCGGCCTGCGCGGCCGGGACGCGCATGGCCCGCGACGAGCATCGTTCGACCCGCGCGGCTCCCCGGCAGCGCGAATCGTCTGCGGTTATGGCGCGCATGGTCGCACGGGCCCGGGCGGCCGAACGGGGAGGGTTGCGGCCGGGGCCTCCCGGACGCGAGAATGGGGGCGGCGCGACCCCGCCGGCGGCGGAGAAGGGTCGGCCGTGGGGGTGGTCGGCTCGGCGCGGGAGGCGGACGCGGACGGTGCGGCGCTACCCTTGGCCCTCCGGCGCGCGGTCGAGAGGCCCCGGGTGGCGGAAGGGCTGGCGGAGATCTTCCGGAGGAACCGGCACGAGGCCGATACGCCCTGGAGCGGTGCGGACGCCGGACTCCCCGCCGAGCGCCTCGCGGACGAGGCGGTGCGCCGCCTGCTCGATCCGGCGACCGCCGGGGTGGCCGATGTGGGCGGACTGCGCCTGTACCTCACGCCGGCCTCCGACCTGCGGCCGGGCCCGATGGCGATCCACGTGGCCGCGTGGGACGAGGACGCCCAGGTCTGGCGGCCGGTGGCCGAACTCCCGGTCCCGGATCCCGCGGCCGGCGCCTGACGGCCGCGGGCGGGCCTTCCGGTGCGGCGCAGGGGCTCGCCGTGGCCTGCGGGGCCCGCGCCACGCCCTTCAGCAGAGCAGCGCGTTGAACAGCCAGCGGAACGAGGCCCAGGCCTGCGCCCGGAAGTAGGGGCTGAAGGCGAAGAGCGTGCAGCGCCCCCGCCCGAGCGGCAGGTCCGCGACCGCGGCCGCCCCGGCCAGGCGCTCGGCGCGCTCGGCCCACCCGGCGACCGGGGGCTCGGCGGTGAAGCGCGCGGCGGCGCATCCCGCCGGCATGCCCACCAGGGCCGGTCCCCCGCGATACAGTACCCACGAGCGGTCCGGGGCGCCGAAGGCGAGGGCGCCGACCGGGCGGCCCGCCCGCCCGCGCGCCGGCCGCACCGGTTCGATGCCGAGGAGCGCTCCGTGGCTCACGGTGTCGCGCGCGGGCCCCGCCGTCAGGTCGCGCGCGGGCAGGGGGAGCGCGGCCTGCGCCCACGCCGCCGCCCACTCCACCGCGACGAGGCGGCCCCCGCCGGAGACCCACTCGGCGATGCGCTCGGCGCCCACGCGGCCCAGCCCGCCCGCCAGGCCAGCGGGATACCGGTCCGCAGGCAGCCCGTGGAGGATGTCGCGGCCCCGCAGGGACGGCAGGATGAGGTGGGACCGGCCGCGCAGCCCGTCCTCCCGCACATCGGCGTTGCGGAGCGTGGCGTGCGGTTGGCCGAAACGGTCCAACAGATGCTGCAGCCAGCCCTCGTCGCTCCCCGGCTTCCAACTCCCATACACGGCGACGGCGGGGGCGCGCAGCCTGCGCGCCCCCGCCCGACAGTCTGCGGGCAGCGCCGCCGCCCCGGCGGCGCGGATGAAGGCGGGGCCGAACTCGGCGGATTCGGCGGCCCAGACCGGCTCGCCCGCGGCGAGGGCACGCAGGACCCGGGCGTAGCTCCCGGTGTCGGCCGCGGGCCAGACGTCGACGGCTGGCCCCGCCGCGCGGCTGGGCGCGGCCGCGGCGCCCGGCGGCCCTGGATCCGGCCGTGGCGGCGGGGCCGCCTCCCCACCCATCCCCGTGGCGCCTTCCGCGGGTCCCGTCGCCCCGGCCGTCCCCTCCGCGGCGGGCGGCGACTCCGGATCGCGCCGGCAGCTCACCCCCATGAGCGCGGGCAGGTAGTGGGCGGTGACGTCGTACGGCACGGAGCCCGGGGGGAACTCCGCGGGACCCCGGGGGTAGGGGTGGGGATGGAGCAGCGCGTCGGCCCACCGGCCGAAGGCCTGGGCCCGCGGGACGACCGAGCCGCCGGCGCCGTCCGGCAGGACGCGCAGCCCGCCCGCCCGCAGGGCGCGCACGAGCTCGCCGGCCGCCGACGGATCGCGCTGGGCCGCCGGGATGTGGAACGCGCCCACCCGCTCCGGGCCGCATCGGCTCCGGGCCAGCACGGCGCCCTGCCAGTCGTCCCACTCGGCCGCGCGCTCGGCCACCGCCTCCAGGCACGCCCAGACCGCCGCCTGCTGGTAGCGCAGGACGTCGGCGATCGTCCATGGTCCCGCCGGCCAGGCGCGGGCATGGCCGTCCTCCGGCGCCCGGTCCGGCCCGGGCCCGTCCGGACCGACCGCGGCGAACCCCGTCCGCCCGCGCCACGGTCCCTCGTCCCGGCCGTCCGCCCAGGTCGCGGTCTCGCAGAGGATGCGCACGCCGCCGTGATAGTGCGGAAAGGAGCGCGCCGGCGAGTGCGCGTCGAAGACCTGGCCGGAGACGATGCCCTGCAAACGCTGCGCCCGCAGCCGCGCCGCGATGGCCGAACCGAGGGCGCCCGCCCGTTCCAGGACCTCGGGGTCGGCCGCGGGGTCCGCGGGCGGGGCATACGGCGGCAGGAACATCCGCGGGCCGTGCGGCCACATCTCGTGCAGGTCCAGGGTCACGTGCGGCAGGAAGCGCAGGTGGATGCCCGCGACCACGGCCGCGATCTCCGGTTGGGTCTGCATGATCCAGTCGCGGTTGATGTCGTGGCCCGCGTAGCGGCGGAGGATCCCGGCCGGGATCGCCGGGAGCCCGCGCGGCGCGCCGCCGACCCCTGCGCCGCCCGCGAGCCACGCCACGGCGCCGTCGAGCCCGTCCGGGTCGACCGCCGGCAGGAGCAGGACCAGGAGGCGCCCAAGCGGCGCGCCGCCGCGCGGCGACGAGGCGGAGGCCAGGGCATGGGCGAGGTCGGCGGCCCCCTGGGGGGCCGCGGCTTCGGCCGCGTGGACGCCGCAGGAGACGCACACGATCGCCACGCCCGCAGCGTCCCCGTCCGCCGGGCGGCCGCCCTCGCCCCTCCGCCCCTGCCGGCGGGCGATGGCGTCCAGGTCGCAGACGACGTCGGGAGGGCCGAGGGCGAGCCCCCAGAGCGAGCGCCCCTCCGTGGTGGTCCCGAGTTCCAGCTTGCGGACGCGGGGACTCGACGCGGCGAGCGCCTCGGCATACGCCGACAGCCCACCCCAGTCGGCGTAGCGCCCGTCGCGGCCCGGCCGGAAGCCGAAGAACGTTTGGGGGGACGGGACGGGCCGGGCGGCCTCGCGCGCCGCCGCGGCCGCAGCCTCGCCCGGCATGGGCATCCCCCCCCGCGATCTCCCGGATTCTCCCGCGGCGCTCGCACGGGGATTCGCCCTGGCGGCCCGATTCCCCGTCCAGGCGCTCCCCGGGGCGGCCCGGCATGCCTGCGCTGCGGGACGGGAAGATTGCGGGAGCGACCACGGGCCGCGGACGGCGCCACCCGGCGCGCTGCGCCGGCGAAGGAGGGGCCCCATTGGGCGGGAGCGGGCGCGGGCATCCGGATCCCGACGGGGCCGCCGTCCTCGAACGGCCGCAGCCCGCGCGCTCCCGTGCCGCCCGGCCGTCGGGCCCCACCCGCGCGCCCGCCCGATCGCGGGAGGTGGCACGGACCCCGGCGCGGCCGCGTGGGTCCGGCGCGGCCCCGGGCGGCGACCTCCCGCGGCCCGGCGCCTGGATGCGCGCAGCGCGGACGGCCGAGCGGCCGCCGGACCCCGGAAGGACAAGCCCGACGGCGGTGGAAGGTGGCCATGGTGGGCCGGAGGCCGAAACGGTCGGGCGCAGGCGCCCGCGGTCGGGCTCCCCGCCCGCGGAAGCGCCGCTTCCGGGGAGGGACGGCCGGGTCATGGCGGCAACGGCCCAGGATGCGGTTTTCGCCGTTCTGTGCTTCGAGGGGCCGGACCGGTACAGCCTGGCCGGGGGCCTGGGCTCCCGCGTCGCCGGGCTGACGGAGGCCCTGGCCGGCGCCGGCGCGCAGACCCATTTGTATTTCATCGGGGATCCGGAGGCACCGGGCATGGAGAGCCGCGCCGACGGGCGCCTGGTCCTCCACCGCTGGGCGCAGTGGATCAGCCGCTACTACCCACACGGCGTCTACGAGGGCGAGATGCAGAAGCTCTACGACTTCAGCGAGACGGTGCCCGGAGACCTCGTCGAGGCCGTGGTGCGCCCGGCGGTCGCCCAGGGCCGGCGGGTGTTCCTCCTGGCCGAGGACTGGCACACGGCCGAGGTGTTGTGCCGCTGCTCCGACGCCCTGCACTGGGCGGGGTTGCGCCGCCACGCGACCTTGGTGTGGAACGCGAACAACCCCATGGGCTTCGAGCGGATCAACTGGGGCCGGCTCGGCTTCGTCAGCAACCTGACCACCGTGAGCCGGTACATGAAGCACTACATGTGGGGCCTCGGCTGCAACCCGATGGTCATCCCCAACGGGATCCCCGCCGCGCTCCTGGAGACGCCGGCGTCCGACGACGTGCGCCGCCTGCGCGCGGCCCTGCGGGGCGGCCCCGACACCCCCGCCCTGGTCAAGGTGGCGCGGTGGGACCCCGACAAGCGGTGGATCATGGCCGTGCAGGCCATCGCCGACCTGCGCGGAGCCGGCGTGCGGGCCCGGCTCGTGGCCAAGGGCGGCATCGAGGCCCATCAGGCGGAGGTCCTGGACCGCGCCCGCGGGCTGGGCCTCCGGGTGGGCGACGTCACGGTCGGGGACCGGCCGACGGCGCGGAGGCTCGCCGAGGCCCTGCGGGCCGCGGGCGACGCCGACGTCATCAACCTGCGGGGGTTCCTGCCGGCGCCGGTCCTGCAGGCCCTGTATGCGGCGGGCGACGCGGTGCTCGCCAACAGCGGCATGGAACCCTTCGGCCTGGTCGGCCTGGAGGCCATGGCCGCCGGAGCCCTCGTCTTCACCGGGGCCACCGGCGAGGACTACGCCCGCGGCCTCCGGAACGCCGTCGTCCTGGAGACGGACGATCCGGGGGAGATCGTGCGGTACTGGCTGCAGCTGCAGCGGCGGCCCGACCTCCTCGCGCGCATCCGCGAGGGGGCCCGGGCCACGGCCGCCGAGTACAGCTGGCCGGCGGTCATCGAGATCCTGATGCACCGCCTGGACTATCTGGCGGCGAATACCGGCAGGTGAGCGGACGCCGCGGCTCGGCGCGGGGGGATGATGACGTTGGCTCGCTACCTCGTCGTGTACACCGTCGTCCACCAGCCCCACCGCCTGAAGGTGCCGGCCCAGCCCATCCCCGCCGGCGCCACCCCGGCCGACATCGAGCGCTGCCTCTTCGACCGCGCCCTCGACCGCCGCTACCTGGGCCAGGTCGCCGCCAAGTGCTACCGTCCGGCCGTCGCCCTCTTCCACGACCTCGTCCAGGACGGCTTCCGCCTCAACATCGGGTTCTCGGAGACCCTCCTCGACCAGTTGGCGGCGTGGGACCGGCCCGTGCTGGAAGGCTTCAAGAGCCTGGTGCGGCAGCCCGGGGTCGAGCTGATCGGCGTGGAGCCAGAACACTCGTTCGTGTTCTATCTCGACCTGCAGCGCTTCATCCGGGGCCTGCGCGCCTACCGCCAGCGGCTCGAGAAGGGCTTTGGCGTCCCCGTCGCGGTCACGGACACGACCGAGATGTTCATGGGCAGCGACCTCTATTTCGCGGTCGCCCGCGCCGGCTTCCGCGGCGCGGTCATGGACGGGCGGCCCTGGGTCATGGATTGGCGCCGCAGCACGCACGTCTACCACCACGGGCTCCCGTTGCGGCTGCTCTGCCGCCACACGGAACTCTCCGACGACGTGGGCTACCGCTTCTCGGACCGGCACTGGAGCGGCTTCCCGCTGATGGCGCCCACCTACGCGGACTGGGTCGCCGCGTGCGCCGGCGACTTCGTCTTCGTCGGCTGGGACTTCGAGACGTTCGGCGAGCACCACTGGGCCGACAGTGGCATCTTCGACTTCATGCGGGCCCTGCCCGGCGAGCTGCGGCGGCGCGGCGTGGAGTTCCTCACGGCCAGCGAGGCGCTCGACCGCTTCGGGGCCGGGGCGCACGACCTCCCGCTACCCGCGTTCAACGCCACGTGGGCCGGCGACGGCGGCGTGGGCTTCTTCCTCGGCAACCCCGTGCAGCAGGCGATCTTCCAGCTCATGCACCACGCATACAACCAGGCGCTGCTCACGGACGATCCGCGGCTGGTGCAGATCGCCGTCCGCCTGATGCAGTCGGACACCCTGCACATGACGCAGTGGTTCGGCCGGAGCGACGACCAGGCCCAGGTCTCGGCCTATTTCACGCCGCGCGAATGGTGGCCGCTCGGGCCCGACGGGATCGTCTGGCACCTGCAGCAGGTCTATAAGAACTTCATCGCGGCCTGCGGCCCCGCGGCCGTCGCCGCGGCGACGCGCAGGGCGACGGGGGGGGAGTCGGGCGACGACGGGGCGGCCATCGAGGCAGGGCCGCCCCCTCGGGGGACCCGCCCCCCGGCCGAAGGGGGGCGCACCGTCTCGCCCCGCCGGGCGGTGCGCCCGCGCGGGCGCGCCGCTCCCCCCGCGGGTCAGTAGGGGCCGTAGCGGCGTGTTCCGATCCAGAACGCCCCGTCGGTCGCGGCGGCCGTCCCGTCCCGCTCCGTGTCGGCGGCCGGCTGGCCGGGCGTGCCCGGCTCGTCGGGGCCGGCCGTGGCGTCTTCGGGTGGGGGCGCCGGGAGCGCGGGCGCCGGGGCCCCGGCGGGATGCGGTGGCCGGGGCGCTGCCGCCCGCGTCCG
>JAJYVV010000183.1 GCA_021791815.1 Bacillota bacterium
CACGACCTCCCTCTCTATCTGCGCGCGGTTGGCGCCGATCGCCACGACGCCCCCTCCTGGCTACTCTCCTGGCACGACTTCCGCCGCTACTATCCCGACGCTGACGTCTTCCGCGTCCTGCTCGACTCCGCCCACGACGCCGGGGCCATCTTCGACGACCTCGAACGCGCCTCCGTTCAGGCCATCATCGACCTCAATCCCGCGCATCACCACAAGCATCCGCTCCACCTGACCGACGACGGCATCCCGCTCTGCGCCTGCGGCCAGCCCATGGCCCCCGACGGCTCCTCCCGCGGCCGTCTGAAGTTCGTCTGCCCTCGCCATCGCAAGCGCGCCGCCGGTGATCAGCCCCCCTGCCCCCACGCCCTCTACCTCGCGGGGACCGAGTCCTTCCGCCTCCATCCCGGGCTCGCTCGCGGCACCCAGGCCTGGCGCCTGGCCTACAACGGTCGTACCGGCACCGAACGCAGCCATACCCGCAAGCGCAACGACCTCGGTCAGGTCCCGTGCCGGCGGCGCAGCCGTCCCACCCGCACGGCCCACTACTTCCTGGCCGCCTATGTGCAACACTTCGCCGCCTGGACCGCCCACTCCGGCCTCCGCATCGAGGCCATCTTCCGTGCCGCGCTGCAACCGCACCTGAGCACGCTGCTCCCCTTGCCCCGCGGCGCCGCCGCCTGATTCCTCTCCGGCCGAAGGGAGGTGCCGCCGCTCGCCACCGCCCCTCCCACACTGCCCTCGCAGCCGACGCACCCCCCGGCGCCGGCCCTCATCCCCCTGCCCGCTCACCACCTCGCTCTGCCTTCCCAGCCCAATCCCCAGGGGAAAAATGACAATCTGCCATGCTGCGCCGTCGTTCACCCCATTGGTGTCCGTGTGGGCTCGGACGGCCCACGCGGCACCGGCGTGCGGGGCGATGAGGTCGGCGCCGGACACGTCGCTGCTCATCGACGCCATGCAGGGCCTGCCCGAGGCGCGAGGCGGCCTGTGCGCGGCACTGCCGCGGGTGCGGCGCTCCTGTGCGCAGCGGTCTTCGCCGAGGGGATCGCCGGGGGCCGGCAACCCGAGGCGGTCTCCGGGTTTCTGGAAGATCTCGCGATGGAGGTGGACGGGCGGGCGGACCTTGCGCCGTGGCGGCTCGCCGGCGAGAGGACTGCTCCTGACCGGTTGCATCGCCGGTGCACCCGCCCTATGGCGGGCCGATTGCCTGGCGACGCGCCACACGGGAGCGTACGCGAGCCACTTCCCGGGGGCGGCGGATCACCCCGCCGGCGAAGCGGACGGCCCGGCCCCCGCGGTCCCCAGGGTCACCGCGGCGACGCGGCGCTCCCCCGCCTGCTCCACGGTCAGCCGCACCGTGGCGCCGGGCTCTGCCGCGTTGATGCGCAGCACCAGGTCGTAGTAGTTGGCGATGGCGCGCCCGTCCCAGGCGACGATGCGGTCGCCCGCCCGCAGGCCCGCCGCGGCCGCGGGGCTGCCCACGGCCACGGAGGCGATCCGGATCGACTGCGCCTCCCCGGGAAGCGCCACGGGCGGCGCAACCTCCAACTGCACGCCGAGCCAGGCGCGCCGCACGTGGCCGTAGCGCACGAGGTCGTCCACCACGCGGCGGACGACGTCCGAAGGGATGGCGAACCCGAGGCCCGAGGCCGCCAGGCCGGGCTGCGCCTGCGCGATCTTGACGCTGGTGATGCCGATCACCTCGCCCGCCGCGTTGAGCAGGGGCCCGCCGGAACTCCCGGGGTTGATCGCGGCGTCGGTCTGGATCATCTCGGTCACGCGCTGGCTGCCGGCCGTCAGCCCGTAGAGCATCGGCCGGACCGCGCTGACGATGCCCTGGGTCACGGACTGGGCGAATCGCGGCCCCAGCGGGTTGCCGATCGCCACGGCGAACTCGCCGGCCCGCACCGTGCGGCTGTCGCCGAAGACCGCGGCGGGAAGCGGCCGGCCCGCGTCGACCTGCACCACCGCGAGGTCCGTGGACGGGTCGGAACCGACCAGCCGGGCCGGCAGGACCGTGCCGTCCGCCAGGGTCACCTCGATGCGCTGGGCGCCGTCGACGACGTGGGCGTTCGTGACGATGTACCCGCGGGGATCGAAGATGACCCCGCTGCCCCAGCCCTGGCGGGCCGGGCCCCCGCCGGCCGCATCGCCCGCGGCGGCGTTGCCCACCAGGACCACGCTGGGTCCGACGCGCCGGTAGACCTCGGCCGCCGGCGACACGAGGAGGGCGAGGGCAGCGGGGGGCTGCGGGGCCACGCGCACCTGCGCCGGGCCGCGCAGGACCGCCGCGTGCAGGCCCAGCGCGACCGCCAGACCTCCGGCCACCCCGCCCCCGAGGCCCAGGGCCAGAGCCGCCGCGCCGCGCCCCAAGCGTACCACCTGCCACCCGCCCCGGAACCCAGGATACCGGGGCGGGCGCCGGGGTAGTCCTGCCCGGGGAGAGCGCGGCCGCGCCTCAGGTCTTCGCCGCCTGGCAGCGGTCGCACTGGCCGAAGAAGTCGACCGCGTGCTCCCGGACCGCGAAGCCGGCCGGCGGGGGCTCCACGGCGCATTCCGCGATCTCCGTCACGCGGCCGCAGTCCTCGCAGATCATGTGGTGGTGGTGTCCGGGCCCGCAGAAGACATAGCGCACGGAGCGGTCGCGCTGCGCGAAGACGCGGCAGAGCCCCTGCTCCACCAGCACCTCCAGCAGGCGGTACACGGTCGCGCGACCCGCGGGCACGCCCGCGGCGCGCGCCGCCGCATACAGTTCCGCGGGCGTACACCAGTGGCCGAGGCCGGCGAACACGGCGACCAGGCGCCGCCGGGGTCCCGTCAGCCGGAGGCCGGCGTCGTGCAGGCGCCCGCACACCAGGTCGAGGTCCTGCAGCGCGACGCCCCCCCTTCCGCCCGCGGCCCGCGCGGGCCGCGCCCTGGTCACCCCAGCGTAGCACACGGCCCCGGGCCCGACGCGGCCGGGGTCCCCGCCGCCGGCGCGCCCGAGGGCTTGTATCGAGACTCGTTCTCAATATATGATGCGCTGCGGACAGCGCGATCCAGGACGAGGGGGCTCGACGCAGATGCCGCGGTTGCCGCGCGGACCCGGGGCTTGCGGGGCCGCCTCGGCCCGGTGGGCCGCCCGCGTGGCGGCATCCGCCGCCCTGGCCCTCGCGGCGTGCGGGCGGGGCGCCCCTGCCCCCGCGGGCCCCGCGATCGCGGTGGTGGCCGCCGAGAACGCCTACGGCAGCGTGGTGGCCCAGATCGGCGGGCCGTACGTCCACGTCACCTCGGTCGAGACCAATCCGAACACCGACCCGCACGCCTTCGAGGCGAGCCCGGCCGTGGCCCGGGCCTTCGCGGGAGCCCGGCTGGTGGTCATCAACGGCCTGGGGTACGACGACTGGGCCCAGGCCATGATGGCCGCCACGGCGTCCTCCGGGCGCCGCCTGGTGGACGTCCAGACGCTGCTCGGCCTTCCCGAGAGCACCCCCAATCCCCATCTCTGGTACGCGCCGAACACGATGCCGGCGGTGGCGGCCGCCGTGGCGGCGGACCTGGGAGCCATCGAGCCCCTGCACGCGGCATACTTCCAGGCGGCTCTCCAGCGGTTCGACGCGTCGCTGCAGCCGTGGAACGCGGCACTCGCGGCCTTCCGGTCCAGGTACCCCGGCACGCCCGTGGCCGTCACCGAGCCCGTCGGCGACTACCTCCTGCAGGCGGCCGGCTGCACCATCGCCACGCCCTTCAGCCTCCAGGCCGCCATCATGAACGGGACGGATCCCGCGCCGCAGGACGTGACGCGGGAAGAGAGCCTGCTCCGCAACCGCGCGGTCAAGGTGTTCGTATACAATCAGCAGGTGACGGATCCGCTCACCCAGACCTTCGAAAGCCTGGCGCGGCAAAACCACATCCCCATCGTGGGCGTGTATGAGACCATGCCCGCCGGATACACCTACCAGTCCTGGATGCTCGCCGAGACGCAGGCCCTGCAGCGCGCCGTGGCGACCGGCGCCTCCACGACCCGCCTGTGACGGAGGGTGCGGCCATGCGGGAGCCCGGGCTTCAGACCTCGGATCCGGGGGGCGAGGGCGCTCTGGCCCTCGAGGTCGAGGATCTGCGCGCGGTCCTCGGCGGCCGGCCCGTCCTGAACGGGGTCAGCTTCGCGCTCGAGGCCGGCCGGTTCTGCGGCCTCATCGGCTCCAACGGGGCCGGCAAGACCACGCTGCTCCGGACCATCCTGGGCCTGCAGGCGCCGGCCGGCGGGACCGTGCGCATCGGCGCGGGCCCGGCCGCCGGGCCCCGGCGGGGCCCCCCGGCCGTCGGGTACGTCCCCCAGCGGGTCCTTCTGGACCCGGACCTTCCGCTCCGCGCCCGCGACCTGGTGGCCCTCGGCCTCGACGGGCACCGCGCCGGCCTGCCGCTGCCCTCGCCCGCGCGCCGCCGCCAGGTGGACGAGATGCTGGCCGCGGTCGGGGCGGAGGCCTTCGCGGACCAACGCGTGGGCCGCCTGTCCGGGGGCCAGCAGCAGCGGGTGCTCATTGCCCACGCCCTGGTCCGCCGGCCGCCGCTGCTGCTCCTGGACGAGCCGCTCTCCAGCCTGGATCCCGGCAGCGCAGCCGAGATCGTGGCCCTGCTCGGCCGCCTCGCCGCCGTGCAGCGCGTAGCGATCCTGCTCTCCGCCCACGACATCAACCCGCTGCTCGGCGAGATGGACCGCGTCGTCTACCTCGCGCGGGGCCGCGCGGCGAGCGGCCCCGTCGCGGAGGTCGTGCGCGGGGACGTGCTGAGCGACCTGTACGGGCACCACGTGGACGTGCTCCGCGTGCACGGCCGCGTCCTGGTCGTCGTCGCGCCGGGGGGCGATGTGCCCGACCCCGCGGGCCACGCGACGGTCGTCGGGGGGCGTGAGGCATGACCGCGGCCGTGGACGCGGTCATGCGCGCGCTGTTCGCGCCCGGGCTGCTGGCCAGCGGCCCGGTCCGCACGGCCGCGGCCGTCGGCGGCGGCGCGGCGGTCGTCTGCGCGATCGTCGGGGTGTTCACGGTGCTGCGCGGCGAGGCGTTCGCCGGGCACGCCCTGGCCGACGTGAGCAGCGCCGGCGGCTCGCTGTCGTTCCTGCTCGGGGCGAGCCCGCTCCTCGGGTTTCTCGGCATGTCGGCGCTGGCGGCGGCCGGGCTGGAGGCCGCCGGCGTTCGGCGGGCCCAGGGTCGCGACCTGGCGACGGGCGTGGTGCTCGGGGCCGGGCTGGGCCTCGCCGCCCTCTTCCTCTATTTCGACGCGACACGGACGAGCGCCGGCGGCGCGGCGGTGGCCGTGATGTTCGGCTCCATGTTCGCGATCCCCGCCTCGACGGCGCCGGTCGCGGCGGCCGTCGGCCTGGTCGCCCTTGGCGCCACGGCCTGGCTCTACCGGCCGCTCCTCCTGTCGTCGGTGAGCCCCGACCTGGCCGCGGCGCGGGGGGTCCGGCTCGGCGCGACCAGCCTGGCCCACGCCGTGGTGCTCGCCCTCGCGGTCGCGCTGGCGGCGGTGACGGTGGGCGCGATCCTCGCCACGGCGCTCTTGGTCGGGCCGGCCGCCACGGGCATCCGCCTCGCCCGCCGGCCCGCGGGGGCCTTCGCGGCGGCCGCGGGGATCGGCCTGGGCGCGACCTGGGCCGGTATCGGGCTCGCCTACGACAGCGCGGGCTGGACGCCGGCCCACCCGTGGCCCGTCAGCTTCTTCGTGGTGGCGCTGATCATGGCCGTCCACCTCGCCGTGCGCGGCCGGGCGGGGCGCCCGGCGCCCGCGCTCCCCGGCGACGGCGGGGAGGGGTAGCGGTGTTCGCGGGATTCATGCTGCACACGTGGCTGGTGGCCACCGTCGTCGCCCTGGTCGCGGGCGTGGTGGGCCTGTTCGTCGTGGTCCGCGGCTCGGCCTTCGCGGCCCACGCCCTCCCCCTGGGCGCGTTCCCGGGAGCGGCCGCGGCGACGCTCCTGCGGCTGCCGCCGGGCGTGGGACTCGCCGCCTTCGCCCTGCTCGGGGTCGCGGGCATCGCGCGGCTCGGGCGGCGGGGCGCCCGCGACGTGGCGACCGCCCTCACCCTCGTGACCCTGCTCGGACTCGGCGCCCTGTGTCTCAGCCTCACCTCGGAATACTCGGCGGCGATCTACGCCCTGCTTTTCGGGCAGGTCCTCGGGATCAGCGCGCGCGACGTCGTGGTCACCTTCGCCCTGGGCGCGGTGGCCCTCGCGGCCGCCGCCCTCCTGTACCGGCCGCTGCTGCTCTCCTCCGTCTCGCCGGACCTCGCCGCCGCCCAGGGGATCGCCCAGGGCCGGATGGATCTGTGGTTCCTGGGGCTCCTGGCCCTGGCCACGGTGATGACCCTGCCGGTGGTCGGGGCGCTGCTGGTGTTCAGCCTGCTGGTCGGCCCCCCGGCGGCGGCGCGCGCCGTGGCCGGCCGGCCGCTCGCGGCCACGTTCCTGTCGGCGGGCATCGCGCTCGCCATCGCGTGGGCGGCGATCGCGCTCGCCTATGTATCCAATTGGCCGGTCGGGTTCTTCGTGGGCACCCTGGGCGCCGCCGCCTACGCCGCGGGCCGCGGAGCGGCGGCGTGGCGCAGCCGGCGCGCGCGGCAGGCGGTGGCGGGCGCGGCCTGAGGGAGCGCGGGGCCCCCTCTCAGGGCCGCTCGGGCACGATGGCGCTGGCCTCCGCCTGCAGGACGGCCACCAGGTCCAGGGCCTGGAGGGGCGTGATGCG
>JAJYVV010000184.1 GCA_021791815.1 Bacillota bacterium
GACAACCGCTGGGCCAGCCGGTGGGCCAGCCAGATCGGCAGGGGCATCAGGTCGGGCGTCTCGTCGCAGGCGTAGCCGAACATCATCCCCTGGTCCCCCGCGCCCTGCGCGTTGAGCCGGTCCTCGCCGCCCGACCCCGACCGCAGCGCGAAGGCCGCGTCGACGCCGCGGGCGATGTCGGGCGACTGGCCCTCCAGCGCCGTCAGGACCGCGCAGCTGTCGGCGTCGAATCCGGCCGTGCCGCAGTAGCCGATCTCCCGGAGGGTGCGCCGCACCACGGCCTGGACGTCCACCCGGGCCGTGGACGTCACCTGGCCCATCACGCAGACGAGGCCCGTGCACGCCGTGACCTCGATCGCGGTTCGGGCGTCGGGGTCCTGCGCGAGGTGGGCGTCGAGGAGGGCGTCCGCGACTTGGTCGCAGACCTTGTCGGGGTGCCCTTCCGTGACGGACTCGGACGTGAAGAGCGTCATCTCCGCCAAACGAGGCTGTCTCCTTCCGCGGGCCGGACGGCCGGGCGCCCCGCGCCCGGCCGCCCGACCATCCGCCGCGCGGAGCCCCCGGGCGGCGGCCCGCGAGAGGCCTCAGTTCCCGGTGAACTCCTGGCAGACGTAGTAGCCGTAAATGCTGTCGGCCACGACGGCGATGCCGATGTCGGTCAGGCTCGGATCATCGATGTTCGCCAGGTGCGGGGGACTCGTCTCCAAAAGATAGTAGGCCAGGGCGACCGTCTGGGCGCCGGCCAGGTTCTGCGCTCCCATGATACTCGCCTGGACGCCGAACGCCTGCTGCATCTGCAGAGCCGTCCCGTAGGTCGGCGAGGCGTCCGCGAAGTAGTTGTTCTGGATCATATCGTCGCACTTGAAGAGGGCGACCTCGTCGAGGAGGGCGTTCTCCACGAGGGGCGCGGAGCCCACCGCCTGCCGCGAGGCGTTGGTCCAGGCCAGGATCTGGGCGGCGGCGGCGGGGATGTTCGGCGGGCTGCCGAGGGTGACGCCGGCCGGCACGTTGCCGGTCGCGGTCCCGGAGCTGGAGCCGCTCGCCGGGCCCGAGGTCGAGCCGGTGCCGGCGCCCGTCCCGGATCCGGAGCCGGTTCCGCTCCCGGACGGGGAACCGCCGCCGCTGCCGGACGTCGAACCCGGTGCGGAACCCGAAGACGGGGAGCCGGTCCCGGACGTCGTCGCGCCGGAACCGGTGCTGTACCACGCATCCACGATGAGTCCGGCCGCTCCGCCCGGGGTCGAGGAAGCCGTCCCGCCGCTGCTGCTGGTACCGCCGCTCGCGATCGCGCCGGTCGGGCCTCGGTCGTACCAGCCGTCGGGGATGAACGTCGTGGTGGACCCAGATGCCGCGAGTACCGTGGCCGGCGCCAGGAGCAGGGCCGCCGCCGCCGTCGCGGCGAGCCGCCGCCAGGAACGCATGCTGCCATCCCGCAATACGCTTCCCCCTTCTCACCGCCGCCGGGTCGTGGCGGATTCAGGGGAAACAGTAAACGGGCAGCATGGGGCCCACAACCTGGGCATAGCGGGCCATGCGGCCAGGCAGGGCGGGAACGGCCCGCATGAGCGGCGGGACATGGCGCCTCCTGCAGGTTTGGACGGGCCTTCCACCCGGCCCCATTCAGGGGCGGACGCCCGGCGAGGTCGGCCCGCCTCCGCGCGGCGGCACTCCGGACGGGCTTCGCATCAGGAAATCGCGCGGACGAACGCCTCGAACCGGTCCAACCCGGTCTGCAGCTCGGCGAGGGACGCGGCGTAGGAGACACGGACATGCTCCGCCGTGCCGAACCCGCTTCCCGGCACGGTCGCCAGGCCGCCCTCCTCCATCAAACGCAGGGCGAAGGCGTCGACGTCGGGCAGGGGATGCCCGGCGGGGCTGCGACCGCCCAGGACGGCCGAGACGTTGGGGAAAACGTAGAACGCGCCGCCCGGGGGCCGCAGGCGCACCCCGGGCATGGCGGCGAAGCGGTCCAGCACGTACCGGCGCCGCTTCGCGAACTCGGCGACCATGGCGGCCACCGCCGCCTCCGTGCCGTTCAGCGCGGCCTCCGCGGCCCGCTGGGCGACCGAGGTGACGTTGGATGTGGTCTGGCTCAGGAACCCGGCGATCGCCCGCGCCACGGGCCGGTCCGCCGCCGTATACCCGAGGCGCCATCCCGTCATGGCGAAGGCCTTGGAGAAGCCGTTGATGGTCACCGTGCGCCGCCTCAGTTCGGGATCCAGGGCGGCGATGCTGCCCGGCTGCGCGCCGTCATAGACCATCTTCTCGTAAATCTCGTCGGAGAGTACGAAGAGACGCGGGTGGGCCAGGACCACCTCGCCGATCGCGGCGAGTTCCGCGGGCGGGATGACGGCCCCGGTGGGGTTGCAGGGGCTGTTCAGCACGAGCAGTTTGGTGCGCGGCGTGATGCAGCGCCGGACCAGGGCGGCCCGGACCACGAACCCGTCGGCCTCCTCGGTCGGGACGAAGACGGGGACGGCCCCGGCCAGCTTGGCCTGCTCCGGATACGACACCCAGTAGGGCGCGGGCACCAGGACCTCGTCCCCGGGGTCGCACAGCACCTGCATCGACGCATACAGGGCGAACTTCGCGCCCGTCGTCACCGCGATCTCGTCCGGGTCATAGGCGATGCCGTTTTCCCGCCGCAGCTTGGCCGCGACGGCCTCCCTCAGCGAACGGACGCCGACGGCCTCCGTGTAGCGCGTGAACCCTCCGCGGATCGCCGCCACGGCCGCCTCCGCCGCCTGGGCGACGGTGTCGAAGTCGGGCTCGCCCGCGGTCAGGTTGACGAGGTCCCGCCCCTGGGCCCGCAGGGCCTTGGCCCGCGCGTCGAAGGCCATGGTCGGCGAGGGCGACAGCGCCCTCGCCCGGGCGGACAGCGCGCCCCCCGCGCCCGTGTCGCCGGGTGCCGGGGCCACGGACGGGGCGCCCACGGAAACCGTCCCCTTCCGCCGAGACGCCTGGGACCGACTCCAGAGCTTAGGGCCGGCGCCCCTCCCGTGCAACCGCGAACGTCAAGTCGCCCTCGGCCGCGCGCTCGCCGGCGACCGTGGCCACGCCGTGGCCCTTCCCCGCGGGGCCGAGGCGGCGCGTGATGCGCACCTCCAGCCGCAGCACGTCCCCGGGCACCACGACGCGCCGGAAGCGCACGCGATCCACCCCGCCGAACAGCGCGATGCGCCCGGCGAACTCGGGGAGGCTGAGCAGGGCAACGGCCCCGACCTGGGCCAGCGCCTCCAGGATCAGCACGCCGGGCATCACGGGGCGGCCGGGGAAGTGGCCCGCGAAGAACGGCTCGTTGCCGGACACGCACTTGATGCCCACGGCGTGCTCGCCGGGCACGCACTCCTCGATGCGGTCCACGAAGAGGAAGGGCGGACGGTGCGGCAGGACCGCGAGCACGTCGGGTACCGGGGACAGATCGGCGTCGGGCACGCGGCACCACTCCCCGCGGGCCCGCGTTCCACCACGGCGCGCGGCGGTCCTGCCGCGCCCGGGGCCCGGACCGGGGGGCGCTTCAGACCTTCAGCCCGTTCACGGTCTGCCAGAGCGCGGCGGCGACGCTCTCGGCGCGGGCGTTGACGGCGTACGCCTGCTGCGCCGCGACGAGGTCGGGGAGCAGCGCCGTCAGGTCGGCGTTGCTCTGCTCGAGCGCCCCCGACTCCAGGCGGGACGTGCTGCCGTTGGGCGCCGCCACCGCCACGGCCCCCGCCGCGGCCGGGGCCGTCCACGTGCCGAACCCCGCGGCGGCCATGCCCTGCGGGGCGGTGGGGAAGGCGAGGCCGATGCGGCCCACGGCGGTGGGGAGGGAGGAGCCGGAGGTCAGGGCCGTGACGGTGCCGTCGGGCGCGATCTGGACGTTGGTCGCGCCGGCGGGGACGGTGATCGGCCGACCGTTCTGGTCGAGGACGAGCCGTCCTTCGGGATCGGTCAGTTGGCCGGCGCCGTCCAGTTGAAAGTCCCCGGCGCGGGTGTAGACGGTCTTTCCGGCGCCGTCGCGCAGCATGAAGAGGCCGGGCCCCAGGATGGCGACGTTCAGCGGGTCGCCCGTCTGCGCGACGGAGCCCTGGCCCCAGTTGACGTCCTGCGCCTGGAGGGCCGCGCCGCCGAGACCCAGCACCTGGGCGGGCGCGGCCGGCCCGGCCGTGAGCCCCGCCGGATAGACCGGCTGCGGCGCCGACGCCCCGTCCACGGGAAGCAGCGCCTTGAACCCGGCGGTGTCCACGTTGGCGATGTCCTGGGCCAGGGTGTCGACGTAGCTGGATCCGGCCTCGAGGCCGGCCGCCGACACCCACATCTGGCCGCCCACTGCGCGACCCCTCCCCCGCGTCGCTCCCCCCGGGCCGGCCCGCCGTCAGGCGACGCTGCCGACCTGGGTGGCCGCCGTCTGCATCGCGGTGGCGTTCGCCTGCACCGCCTGCGCGTCGCTCGCGAACGCCTGTTGCATTTGCATCAGGGCCGACATCTCGCCGACGAGGTCGACGTTGGAGCCCTCGATGAACCCCGGCCGCAGCACGGCGCCGGGCTGCGGGCCCGGGGCCGGCGTCCCGGCCGCCAGCGCGTACAGCCCGCCGCCCACGGGCGAGAGGGCGTTGGTCGGCGGCGCGAACACGCCGATGGTCGCCACCGCCCGGCCGCCCGTGAGGACCTGCCCCGAGGGATCGATGGTGACCGGCGCGCCGCTCTGGCCGCCCGGGACCGTGATCGGCGCGCCGTTCGCGCCGAGCACAGGAGCGCCCGCGGGATTGGTCAGCGCCCCCTGGGCGTTGAACCGGAAGTCGCCGCCGCGGGTGTACTCGGTGCCCTGCGGGGTCGAGACCGCGAAGAAGCCGGGGCCGTCGATCGCGACCGCCAGCGGGCTGTTGCTCTGCTGCAGGGGTCCCTCGGTCCAGTCCACGGCCGTCTCGTTCACCAGGGCGCCGCTCGGGAGGGCCGCGAGCGGCGTCACCGTCGTCCCGGCCGCCGCGCCGAGCGCCGCCGCGAAGGGCTGCACCCGCGAAACCGCCATCGTGTCGAACGTCGCCAGGACCGCGTTGCGGGCCTTGTAGCCGGCGGTCTGCACGTTGGCCAGGTTGTCGGCCACGACCCCCTCCTCCACGTTCGTGGAAAGCAGACCCGCAGCCGCGCTGTACAACCCGCGGATCACGGGCGGAGACCTCCTCGCCGGGACATGCGGACCGGGGCGCGCGAGGGTTGCCGGTTCGCGGTCGCCGCCCGGGCTCCTGCCGAATTTGGACGAATTTTGTCGAATACGGCGGCGCGGAGGCGCCTCGGGATGCCCGCACGGGGAGCGCAAGGCGATGGGCGGCCGATCTCGGAGCAAGGAGTGGGACTTGGACGCCCCTCGTGGCCGGCCCTCGGCTGGACGCGGCCGGAACGGCGGGTGCCCGGCGGTTCGGGGTTGCGGGCCGCCGCGCCTCCGGGGGGCCACGACGACAAGCCGACAGGGGCGCCGGCGGCGCCCCTGAGGACGGGTGTGGAGGGTCATGCCCGGGCACGGACGGGCATCACTTCAGAAGCGGAACCTCCTCCTGCTCCGCGACGGGCCCGTCGTCCAGGTACTTGCGCCGCGTGGCCTCCCCGCCCCGGAGATGTCGTTCCGCCTTGTTCGTGTCGAGGACCTTCTTCACGCGGGCCGCGAGGTCCCGGTTCATCTTGGGCAGGCGTTCGGTGACGTCCTTGTGCACGGTCGATTTGCTGACACCAAACACTTTGGCCGTGTCGCGCACGGTGGCCTTCGTGCGCGAGATGTAGCGACTCACCTCCAAAACCCGCTTCCAGATGTGGTCCTTCACGGGTCCGCCCCCCCCGAACCTTTTGCCCAATCGATATGTCCCGTCACACTTCGCAAGACCAGCGGACGACCCATCAGCCGCAACCTTTTCGGGCATGGGATCGCCTGCGCCAGTGGCCGCCACCGGAGCGCGGGGCGCCGGGGCACGGGGCGGGCCCCGGGAGGTGGGCGGCGGGCTCGCGGCCGCGTGTCGAAAGGCGCCGGACAGGCGCGTGGGCGCCCCGGACGGGGGTGGAGCCGGGACGGCGCGGCGCCGGCGCTGGCGGCAGGGAAACGCGTGCCGAACGCCCCGGGCGCGTGGGGGGAGCCGGGAGCCCGCGGGAACGGGCGGCCCGGTGCGGGGGGTGGGGCGTCCGGGTGCGGCTGGGTGAGGGGTCCGGCCGGGGAGGGCGGGGGGTACGGGCGACCGCGCGGCAAAGAAGCGGGGCGGACCGCTCCGGGAGGAGCCTCCGCCCCGCCCGCCCCCTACTGCGCGGGGTCGATGGCGCGGGTACCGGAGAAAAGCTGCCAGAACACGTGCGGAGGCAGGTTGGCCTCGGCGGGCGGGGACGTGCCCACCTCACCGATCACGGCCCCGGCCTCCACGCCCTGGCCGGCCTGGACGGCTGGACGCCCGAGCGCGGAGACGTTGGTCGAATAGCCGTCGCCGAGCGCGATGCTGACGACCCATCCCCAGAGCGAATCGTTGCGTACGGCGGTCACGACCCCGGCCGCCGGCGCGACGGCCGTCGACCCGATCGGGGCGGCCAGGTCGACGCCGGTGTGCTCCTGCCAGTCGGCGAAGACCGTGGAGTACGCCCACCCGAAGCCCGCGATGACCACGCCGGGGACGGGGGGCTGCAGGGCGGGCGGCGGCGCCGTCGGGCCGGAGGCCGGCGTGCTTCCCCCGGCGGGCGCCGACGCGCCG
>JAJYVV010000185.1 GCA_021791815.1 Bacillota bacterium
GGAGCGGCGGCGGCCGCCGCCCTGGCCGCGCTCCTCGCCGCGACCGGCGGGGTGCGGTGGGCCCCTGGGCTCCGAGCGTCGCCGGCGCTGGCCGCGGCCACGCTGCTGGCGGCCTCCCTGGCCTATGGCCAGGAGGCCTTCGCGCGGGGCGCGGCGCTGGGCGTCCTGGAGGCCCGGACGGGCCCCCGGACCGCCCTCTGGGGCTCGGCGGGCCTGGCGGCGCTCACGGTGTGGCTCTGGGGAGGCGGAGCCGTCGGGGCAGCGGTGATCTTCGCCCTCGGGCTGTGGTGGGGCCGCGGCCGGCTCCGCAGCGGGTCGGCGGCGGGCGCCGAGGCGGCACACGCGGCGTGGGCCGTCGCGTTGGGGCCACTCCTCGGCATCGGCGGGGACGGCCTGGGATCCCGCCTCGCGCCCGTCCGCCCGTCGCTGCTGGCCGCCCACCTCGGATCGATCCTCTGGGCGGGGGCTCCCGGACCGAGTCAGGGCGGGCTGGCCGCGCTGCTCGTCGCCGGCGCGGCCGCCGCCCTGAGCGCCGTCCCGATCATCCGCCGGCCGGCGTCGTGAAGAGGCGGCCGATGCCGCTCCCCGCGGAGCGCACGATCCTGCCGAGCCCGGATACCGGAGTGCAGGGCGTGGTCGGGGGTACCTGGGACGCCTCCAGCGGGATGTATTGCTGCCAGTTCGAGGTGCCGAGCGTGGCGGCGATGCCCTGCGCCCACGACGGGCTGTATGGGGCGGGCAGGTTCAGGAACGTCTCCTGGGCGGGCGGCCCGCTGGGGCACCCGTTCTGCCACAGGGCGCCGTTGTTGTTGGTGGGGACCGTGGCCTGCACCCACAGGCCGTCGGCCTGGGTCGGCTGCGTGCCGGCCACGAACCAGTCCTGTTGGATCGCGGACGCCGGCGTCAGGGGCCCCGGCGCCGCGACGTGCCACGGCGGTGCCATGATGTCGACCGGTGCCTGCACCACCCCCGCCGGCCGCGCGAAGGGCACCGGCTGCTTGCCGGCGACCGCCGCCTCCATCGTGGCCTGCAGGATGGGGCCCGCCGTGGTGCCCCCGTACATGCCGGGCTGCGGCTGGGGCACGTCGCGCCCGACCCACACGGCGCCGGTGTAGAGCGGCGTGTATCCCACGTACCAGGCCTGCTTGTCGGAGTTCGTCGTGCCGGTCTTGGCGGCCATCTGCCAGCCCGGCACGTTGTCCTGCACCTGGGCGTCGTAGCCGGTCCCGAAGTTCGAGTCGTTGGGCCCGCTGGTCACGTCCCACCCGGCGTTGGGCTGGGGCGTGTCCACAGTCTCCAGCATCGTGGTCATGACGTACGCGATCTGGGGGCTCAGGACGCGCGTCTTCTCCACCTGCGTCCGGACGAGGAGGCGGCCGTCCGGCGCCACGACCCTGAGGACGAAGCGGGGCGTGACGCGGTAGCCGCCGTTGGCGATCGTGGCGTAGGCGTCCGCCATCTCCAGCGGCGTGCAGCAGCCCACGGTGCCGCCCAGCGCCACCGACAGGTGGTCGTTGGCCTGGGGGCTCAGGTCGCTGAGTCCGAGCTTGCGCGCGGTGGCGACGCCCTGGGCGACGCCGACCCGCTGGAGCACCTGGACGGCGACGGTGTTCACGGAACGGCGCAGCGCCTCCGTGAAGGTGGTCAGCCCGTAATAGATGTTGTTGTCGTCTTTCGGCGCGTAGGTCTGGCCCGGACCGGGATGGTAGAGTTGCATCACGTCGTCCACGACGGTGCCGGCCGTATACCCGTCCTCGAGGGCGGGGATGTAGTCGACGAGGGGCTTGATCGAGCTGCCGGGCTGTTGCTCGGCCTGCGTGGCCCGGTTGTACCCGAGCTCCGCGGTGTGGGTTCGCCCGCCGATGACGGCGAGCACGTCGCCGTTCCACTGGTCCATGAGCACCACGGCGGATTGCATCGGATTGCCCCCGCCGTTGGACCCGACGGGATAATTCTGGTCGAGCTCGGCGGTCACGGCCTGCTGGGCCGCCGCGTACACCTGCGGGTCGAGGGTCGTGTAGATGCGCAGGCCGCCGGCGGTGACCTGCTGCGAGGAGAGACCGTACTGCGTCTCCAGCTGCGAGACCACGGTATCCACGAACCACGGGTAGTTGTAGCCGGGCACCCCGCCGGATGCGGACGGGGCGGCGGCCGCGGCGCTGCCGGGATTCAGTTCCAGCGGCGCCGCCTCCGCGGCGGCGGCGGCGGCCGGGGTGACATAGCCCTGCTGCGCCATGAGCGCGAGGACGGTGTTGCGGCGGGCGAGCGCCGCCCCGGGGTTCACGAGCGGATCGTATGCGCTCGGCGCCTGGGGCAGCCCGGCGAGGAGCGCGGTCTGCGCGAGGTCGAGTTGGCTCACCGGCTCGGAGAAGTACGCCTCCGCCGCCGCCTGCACGCCGTAGGCGTGGTCGCCGAGCGGGATGTCGTTGAGGTACATGGCCAGAATCTGGCCGCGCGGGTAGCGGAACGCCAGCTCGAGGCCGAGAATGGCCTCCTGGGCCTTGCGCACCATCGTGTCGCGGGGCGTGAGGTAGAGAAGCTTGGCCAACTGTTCCGTGATGGTGCTGCCGCCCTGCAGGGGCCTCCCGCGGACGTCGTTCCACGCGGCGCGGGCGATGCCGCGCAGGCTGATGCCATGGTCCTGGTAGAAGTGCCGGTCTTCCACGGCGACGAAGGCGTGCTGCATGAGCGGAGGGATCTGGCCGATCTGGAGGGGAGCCCTGGTCACCGGGCCAGGGATGGACGCGACCGGCGCGCCCTGAAGGTCGTAGATCACCGAGGTCGACGGCTGGTCGGTCAGCGGATCGCCCAGGGCCGGCAGGGTCACGACGGCGCGGATAAGGACCGATCCGACATACGCGCCGACCCCGAGGCATGCGGTGCCCGCGAGCGCGAGCGCCGCGGTGCGCCAGGGGCGCCGGCGCCCGCGGCGGCGCCTGCGCGCGTCCTCGGGAACCGGTCCGGCGGCTTCCATCGCGGCGCGCACCTCCCCGGCGGAGTGAAGGGCGGCGCTCCTGCCGTGCGACCCTCCGCCTCCAGTGGCCTAACCATAGCCAAGGTTCCGCGCCGCCTCATCGGCAATGCGTGGGCCCCGTGCCGAGGCGTGGCACGGCCGGGTCCCGCGATCCACCCCGCGGCTCGCACACGTTCCGCCGCAGGCGAGCCCCGGGCCGTGGCGAACGGCCGGGCCCGGGGAGGGGACGAAGCCTTGGCCAAGTTGCGTTTCGGGATCGTCGGCGCCGGCGGGATCGCGCACGCGCATGCCCGCGCCCTGCGGGGACTCGCGGACCAAGCGGAACTGGTCGCCGCCTGCGACGCCGTCGCCGCGGCCGCGGAGAGGTTCGGCCAGGAATTCGGCATCCCGACATACGGGGGCGAGGACGGAGTCGAACGGCTGCTGGCCCGCCCGGACGTCGACGCGGTGAGCCTCGCCACCCCGAGCGGGCTCCATTTCCGGCAGGCCGGGGCGGCGCTGCGCGCGGGCAAGCACGTCCTCACCGAGAAGCCGATGGCCATCACGCTGGAGCAGGCCGACGAGATGATCGCGGCGCAGGCCCAGACCGGGCGGACTCTGGGCTGCGTCTTCCAGCAACGGTTCAACCCGGCCGCGGTCATCGTGCGCGCCGCGATCGACGAAGGTCGCTTCGGCCGCATCCTGCATGCCAACGCCTACCTCAAGTGGCACCGCACCCAGCAATACTACGACCAGGGCGGGTGGCGCGGGACGTGGGCGATGGATGGCGGCGGCGCCCTGATGAACCAGTCGGTCCACTACATCGACCTCATGCAGTGGCTGGCCGGCGGGGTCGCCGCGGTGCAGGGCTATACGGGGACCCTGAACCACCGCATCGAGACCGAGGATGCGGGCGTCGCCGCCGTTCGCCTGCGGAGCGGCGGCCTGGGCGTGATCGAGGGCATGACGAACAATCCCGCCAATGAATACGACCGCGTGGAGATCTATGGCACGGACGGCATGGCGGTCATCGAGGGCGGACAACTCGCCCGCTACTTCACGCGTGCCGAGGAGGTCCGGCCGACCGAGGCGGAGCCTCGCCCGAGCCGGAACCTCGCGCCGCAGGTCCTCGAGCGGTGGAAGGCCGCGCACCCGGATTGGAAGACGGGCCACCCGGCGGTGTTCCAATCCTTCATCGGGGCGGTCCTGGAACGGCGCGAGCCGCCGGTGACGGCGCGCGAAGGGCGCAAGGCGGTGGCCATCATCGTCAGCATCTACCGCGCCGCCCGCGAGGGCCGCGAGGTCACGGTCCCGGAGGGAAGGGCCGAGTAGCCGGACCCACGGCAGGCCGGTGGAGGAGGGGCGGGGTGTTTCAGGAACTCGGGGCGGGCCGGCTCGCCAGCGGCGAAGCGCTCCAACTCGGCGTGGTCGAGACGCCCGACGCGGCATGGGCGCCCCGCCTCTCCAGCCTCCTCGGCCACAAGGGTGAGGGCTACCGCTTCCACATCGACGCGGCGCTGCGCGGCCCTCTCGACTCCCTGGAGACGCTCTTTTACGTCGGCCTGGTGCGGGATGAGCCCGTCACGGTGTCGATGCTGGCCGGTGCCCACGGCGCCGGCGTGTACGGCCACGTGTTCACGGTTCCGGAATGGCGGCGCCGTGGCGCGTCGACGCTGCTGCACGCAGCCGTGTCCGCCGACGCGCGCGGGCGGGGCTACCGCGCCCTCACGCTGGGCACCAACCCCGAGGGTCACGCACGGCGCATCTACGAACGCATCGGCTTCCGGGCAGTGCGCCCCGGCAGCGGAGAGATGATGTGGCGGGCGGATGGGGACGAATGGGCCGCGGGCCCGGCTGCGGTGGGGCCCGTCCGCTGGGACGACTGGGGCTGGATCAGCGTGGCCGGCTGCCAGCCCGCGGACCCGGGCGAGGAGCGGCCGCGGAGCGTCCTGTTCGACGTGCGGGAGGCCGGGCACGTCGAGGGAAGGTTCATCGCCGCCATGCGGGCGGGCCGGCCGCTGATGGTGCTGCGCGCAGGCTGCGCGGCGGTGGGCTGGGCGGCACTCGCGGACGCGCCGGCGGCAGCGCTCGGGGCGCTGGCCATCGACCTCCACGTGCGACGGGGCTTCCGCCACGAGGCCGACCTGCTCCTCTCCGCCGTCCCTTGGCCGGAACGCCCCGTGGTCTGCGCCTTCGGGGGGCCACCCGGCTATCGCGCCCAGGCCCTTGGCCGTTTCGGCTTCCGCAAGGCGGCTGACCTGCCGGATTGGTGGGACCTGGGACGCGGGGGCCCGGAGGCCGCCAGCCTGTGGGTGCGGTGGCCGGGGTCCGGGACGTAGGCCGCGGGCCCACCGGCCTGCCCTGGCCGCCGCCGCGCCGCCCCGGCTACGGCCTTTCGCCCAACGGCGGCACGCGGCCGGCCTACGCCCTCCACACCACCTCGCCGCCGACCATCGTCCAGGCGACCGTCAGGTCGGGCCGGAGGGCCACCAGGTCGGCCCGGGCGCCGGGGCGCAGCCGGCCCACGCCGGCCAGCCCGGCGGCCGCCGCCGGCGCGAAGGTCGCCATGCGGACGGCCTGCCGCGCCGGAACGCCGGCGCGCGCCATGACGGCCACCGCGCGGTCCAGGGTCAGCACGCTGCCCGCGAGGGTGCCGTCGGCCAGGCGGGCGGCACCCTCGCGCACGGTCACCTCCTGGCCCCCGAAGCGGTAGGACCCGCCCGGCGCGCCGGCGCCCGGCATGGCGTCGGTGACCAGACAGAGCCGCCTCCAGCCCTTGGCCTTCCAGAGGACGCGCAGCAGCGCGGGATGCACGTGCACCCCGTCGGCGATGACCCCCGCGGTGAAGTCCGGCAGGGCCAGCGCCGCGCCGGCCAGCCCGGGCTCCCGGTGGTGGAGGGGCCGCATGGCGTTGAAGCAGTGGGTGACGTGACGGGCCCCGGCGGCGAGCGCCTCCGCGGCCTGCTCGAACGTGGCGTCGCTGTGCGCGAGGCAGGCGCGGACCCCGCGCGCTCGGAGCCACCTGACCGCGTCCATCCCGCCCGGGAGTTCCGGCGCGAGCGTCATCGTGCGCACCGCGCCCCCCCCGGCCTCCACCAGCGCCGCCAGGTCGGGCTCGGCCGGAGGGCGCATGTGTTCCGCCAGCTGCATGCCGCGCCGCAGAGGGTTGAGGAAGGGGCCCTCGAGGTGGATGCCCGCCGGACGCGCCCCGGGCGGGGGCGTGCGGACGGCGGCCGCCATCGCGCGGACGGCCCTCCGCGTCGCGGGCCAGGGTGCGGTCACGGTGGTGGGCAGGTAGGAGGTGCAACCGTGTCGGGGCAGGCCGGCGGAGACCGCGGACAGGGCCTCGCCGCCGGACATGAGGTCGTGACCGAAGGCCCCGTGGATGTGGATGTCGATGAGGCCGGGGCACAGCACCAGTCCGCGCAGGTCGGCCGAGGCGCCGTCGCCCCGCGGAGCGGGTCCCGAGCCGACGGCCTCGATGCGGTCGGCATGGACACGCACCCACCCGCCGGGCAGGGCCCGCTCGGGGGTCCACACGGCGTCGGCGACCAGGAGCGTCGGGGCCGCCCCCTTCCGGCGGCGGTTCGCCGCTTCAGGATCATGAGGACGTCCCGAGCCACGCGCCCACGGCGCGGCGATGCCTCAGGCGACGGCCGCGCTCCACGCGGACGCCACGTCCGGCTCCGGCACCGCGCCCAGGGCCGCCTCAT
>JAJYVV010000186.1 GCA_021791815.1 Bacillota bacterium
GCGCCCGGCGCGCGGCGCACCCCGGCCACCGCTCCGTCCGCGGCGGCCCGGGCCCCCGCGCGCCCCAGGGGCGCGCTGCCGGCCCCGTCGGCGATGGCGAGCGCGATGCCCCCCGCGGGGAGGCGCATCCAGGCCAGGGCGTCCTCGCAGGGCGTCCCGGCCCGCTCATGGGCGGCGCCCCGCACCGACGCGGCGAGCACGAGCGGGGCCACCTAGACGGTGCCCCAGTCGACGGGCGGCAGGGAGACCGTGTCGCCGGTGCGCGAGGCCGAGACCTGCCGCTGGCTGCGGGAGAGCCAGGCGAAGAGAGCCGTGAACGCCAGGCCTTTCAGGGCCAGCGGGGGTCGGCCCTCCGGACAGAGCTGGCGGAGCCGTTCCATGTTGGCCCCGTCCACGCCCACCGCGAAGAACGCGAACCGGCGGGCGGCCACGCCGTCCCGCAGTGTCGCGGCGACGTGCGTCCAACGCTCGTCGCCCGGCCGGCAGTCGGTCGGCTCGCCATCCGTGATCAGCAGCAGCCACGGGCGGTAGTAGTCGGTGCCCTGGGCCCGGTAGGCGGCCTTGCGCTCCTCGATCAGCGCCATGCCGCGCTCCAAAGCCTGCGCCATCGGGGTGGACCCTCGCGCGACGAGACCGAGGTCGGAGGGCTGCCCGTACGCCGTGACGGGCGCGAAGTCGTGGGCCACCGCCACCTCGCCGCCGAAGGTGACCAGGCAGAGATCGACGCGCTTGGAGGCGAGGGCGTCCGTCCCCGTCTCCTCCAGAAAGACCCGCAGGCCGTCGTGGAGCGCGGCGAGCTTGGCGCCGCCCATCGAGCCGGAGACGTCGAGCAGCAGCACCGTGGCGCAATGGGGCTGCTGTGGGTAGGCGACCTCGATCTCGTCGGCAAGGTCCGGCATGCGGCTCTGCCCCGCTCCCGTGTCGTGATGCGGCCGCGACGCCTGCGCCCCAGGAGGGCCGCAGGCGTCTCCGTTCCCGAGCCGGGGCGGGGCTCCTGCCCACGGCCGGGGCGTGGGGCCGAAGCCGGCCCGCCCGGAGCCGGGGGCCCCGCTCAACCCCCGACGCGCCCGGCCGATAATGGGGGTGCGATCCGCAGCCCGCCCGGCCCGCACGGAGGTGCGCACGTTGGCCTTGCCGTCCGCGACGATGCAGAACGCCTACGCGTCGAGCGCGAGGGACTACCTGCCGCAGTACCGGTATCCCGAGGCCGCGCTCGGCGGCGTCCTGATGTACATCGGCCAGGCGCGGCGCGCGATCGCGGCGCGCGACGTGCCTGGCGCGCACGAGGCGCTCATCACGGCCCAGCAGGTGGTCGCGCTCCTCCGGGCCAGCCTGGAGCCGGCGGCGTACCCCGAGCTGGCGGAGCGGCTGGAGGCGCTGTATGGCTTCATCCTCGACCAGCTCCGCGAGGCCAACCTGACCAAGACGGTCGGGCCGCTCGACGCCGTGACGCCCGTCGTGCTCACCCTGCGGCAGGCCTGGGAGAGGGCGGCCGAGCGGGTGAGCGGCGCGGCGGGGACGCCTGCCGCGGTGTCCCGCGCGCGCTGAGTTTCCGCTCCCCGGGGAGGGAGTGGGCGCCGGCGCGCCCTCAGCCGGAGGCGCCGCTGTATGCCCGGAGGCCCGCCCGCCAGAGGAGGCGTGACAGGACGAGGGCGGCGGCGGCCACGACGGCCGCCAGGGCCAGCGTCCGGCCCCGCAGCGCGCCGGTCAGGGCCTCGACCGGCACGCTCGTGGCGAGCGCGACGGGGATGAGGAAGGTCAGGGCGCCGCGCAGCCAGCCCGGGTAGATGGACACGGGCCACCGACCCGCGTCGTACAGCGTCTCGAAGATCACCAGCACGTTGTCGACGCGCACCCACCAGAAGGCGCAGGTGGCCAGGGCCAGCCAGACCGCATACACGACCGCCCCCCCGGCCGCCAGGGCCAGCGTGAAGGCCGCGATCCGGCCGGGTCCGAGGCGGGCGCCGAGGCGCGCGAGCGCCGCGCCGAGGAGCGCGGCCCCCAGGGCCACATCGGTCAGGCGGTACACGGAGACCTCGCGCACCGAGACGAGCACCTGGCTGTCCGCCGGTTGCAGGAGCGTGAAGTCGAGGGCGCCCGTCCGCACCTCCTCCATGAGCCGCTGCATCGCGGGCTGGATCGCGAAGCCGATCGCGCCGCCGACCATCTGGAAGACGCCGACCAGGGCGACGAGTTCGGACGGCGGCCAGCCGGCGAGGGTGGCGGTGTGGGCGAAGACCACGGCGAGGCCGCCGAGCGCCGTGCCGAGGCCGACCACCGACTGGACGGTCTGGGCGACCAGGTTGGCGCGGTAGGCCACCTCGCGGTGGACCGCCACCCGGACGAACGCCGCGAACAGGCGCAGGGCCTCGATCAACGTCTCACCCCCCCACCGCGGCGTACCGCCGGACCGCCGCCCTCCAGACCACGAGGAGGGCGGCCACCGCCGCCGCGGCCCACAGGGCCTGGGCGGAAAGGCCGAGCACCGCGGCCGCGGGCAGCGGCCGGCCGACCGCCAGGCTGACCGGGAAGGCCACCATGAAGCGGAAGGGCAGCACGTCCGCCAGGGCCCGCAGGGGCTGCGGCAGGAGCGGCAGCGGGGCGACCTGCCCGGACAGGAAGAGCAGCACCCCCTCGTAGAGCCCGTTCAGGGCGGACGTGCGCACGGTCCAGAAGGCGGCGAGGGCCAGCGTCCACTCGACCGCGAAGCGCAGAACGAACGCCAGGACCAAGGACGGCAGGAGCAGGAGCGCGTCCAGCGGCGGAAGGCCGCGGAAGGCGGGCCGGAACGCCACCGCCAGGGCGGCCGCGGTGGGCAGGAGGACCGCCAGCGTGAGGGCCTTGTGGGCGAGGTTGTCGGCGACGTCGCCGTGGATGGGGTGCACTGGACGCAGGATCAGCGGAGTGAACGACCCCTCCCGGATGCGGCCCTGGAACTCATACATGATCCAGGTGAAGGTGACCTGGTTGACGAGCATCAGCGTCAGGTAGTACGCGGCGAAGGTGTGGCGGTCGTAGCCCCCGACGGTTCCGCCGGAGGCGGCGGCGACTGCGGACCACACGGCGAGGTAGACGACGGGCCCGAGGACCGTGCCGAGGAGCCAGATCAACTGGGCCGCGCGGTACTGCATCTGGACGGCGACCGACGTCCGGAACTCCGCGCGGTAGACGTCCCATAGGGAGCGGGCGGCGCCGGCCAGGGGGACCGTCCCGGGGCCCTGCGCCAGGCGGCCGCCTTCCTTCACGGCTCCTCCACCCCTTTTCCCAGGCGCTGGCACGGCGGCTTTCCGGCTCAGGGCCGGAGCCCCGCTCCGCTTTCCGGCGCGCGCCCGGCGGAGAAGATCTGCTCGACCACGTCCTCGATCGGCGGATCCAGGATGCTCACGTCATCGACCGCCACCTCCGCGAGGATGCGCGCCGCCACCGCCGGAGCGGCGGCGCGCGGGACCCGGAGGGTCACCTCCCCGGGCGCCCGCTCGGTAACCTCGCCGTACGGGCGAAGGTCCGCCGCGGGATCGGAGGGCTGGACGACGATGACCTTGTGCGGCAGCAGGCGCCCCGCGAGGGCCTCCAGCAGCCCGTCGAACAGCAGCCGGCCATGGTGGATGACGATCACCCGCCGGCAGAGCGCCTGCACGTCCGCCATGTAGTGGCTGGTGAGCAGGATGGTCGCGCCGGTGCGGCGGTTGTAGTCGGCGAGGAACGACCGGATCCGGCGCTGGGCCACCACGTCGAGCCCCAGCGTCGGCTCGTCGAGGAACAGCACCCGCGGCTCATGCAGCAGCGCGGCGGCGACCTCGCACTTCATGCGCTCCCCGAGGGAGAGGTTGCGCACGGGCTTACCGAGGAGCGGTCCCAGGTCCAGCATCGCGTCCAGGTCGGCCAGGATGCGCCGGTAACGGGCGGGTGGGATGCGGTAGACCGCCCGGTGCAGCTCGAAGGAGTCGGCAGCGGGGATGTCCCACTGCAACTGGCTGCGCTGGCCCGTCACGAGGGTGATCTGCCGCAGGAACTCGGGCCTGCGCTCCGCCGGCGCATGGCCGAGGACCTCCGCCCTGCCCTCCGTGGGGTGCAGCAGACCCGCGAGCATCTTCAGGGTCGTGGTCTTGCCGGCGCCGTTGGGGCCGAGGAATCCGACGATCTCGCCCGGGCCCACTTCGAAGGTGACGCCGTCTACGGCGCGCACCTGCCGCACGCTGCGGCGCAGGACGCTGCGCAGGGCCGCGGCGAGCCCGGCTTCCCGCTCGGACACCGCGTAGAGTCGCGTGAGGCCGGAGGCGACGACGACCGGAGCCGGCCCGGCGGGCGCGTCGCGGCGTGACGCCATGGCCGCCCTGTTCGGGGCGGCGGCGGCAGGGGCCTCTCGGCGGCCGGAGGCCAGGGAAGGGCGCGCCCGGCGGGCGCCGTCACCCCTCGGCGACGCCCAGCTCCTCGGCCCATCGGCGGGCGGCGGACATCGGCGGGATCGTGGGGTCCGCGTCCGGGTGCAGCGCCAGGTACTTGGCCCGGATGCGGTCCAGGATCGTGGGCACCGTGGCGGGGCTCAGCGCCAGCCTCGCGGCCAGGTCCTTGTGCGTCAGGCCCTGGCCCACCAGCCGCAGCAGGTCCAGCTCGCGGGGGGACGGTGCGTGCCGGCGGCGGCGGCGCGCCCCCGCGTCCCACACCTGCCCGAGCAGGCCCGTCAGGACCTCGGGGGAGACGCGCAGAGCGGCCGCCACCTCGGCCGCCGTGTCCCCGCGCTCGAAGGCGCGCAGGGCGGCCACCGCCTTCGGCCCGATGTCGCCGCGCCCCAGCGGCCGCGCCCGGGCGTCGTCGAGCAGGTGATGGGCGAGTTCCGCCGAGACGTGGTAGCCGCCCGCCGCGAGCTCCGTGGCGGCCGCGGCGAACGTGCGGGCGGGCGCGGTCTTGGGCAGGAACCCCCGCGCCCCGGCGGCGATGGCGTCCAGGACCTCCTGGGGCCGGGCCACCCCCGAGGCGGCGAGCACCGCGGCGCCTCGGGTCGCGGCATGGGCGACCGCGTCGGCCCCGCTCCGACCCGGGAGCCGCAGGTCGCAGATGATCACGTCGGGCGCCGGTTCGAGGTCGTCCAGCGCCTCCACGGCCGGGACGAGCCCGACCACCGCGAAGCCCGCCTCGGCCAGCCGGGCGGCGACGCCCTCGGCGGCGATCGCGTGGTCGTCGACGATGGCGACCGCGGTGCGGACCGCCGGGCCGGCTTCTGGGACGGGGACCGCTGCGCCCGGGCCAGTGGAGGGGCCGCCTCCGCCGCCTGGGAAGCTGGGCGCGGAGGCACCCCGGGCGCCTCGCCCGAAGGACCACTCGGGATGGGTCATCGCGCGTCGTCCTCCTCCGTGCCGTCCCAGCGGTGCGCGACGTCGGCGGCCCGCGGTCGGGGCGGTCCCGCTCCGGCGGGCGGCGCTGGGGCGGGCCAGCGCACGGTGACCTTCGTACCCGTTCCGGGCGCGGAGTCCACGGCCACGCTCCCGCCGCGGCGGCGTACCGCCGCGTAGGTGACCAGGGAGCCCCCCGCCGGGACGGATCCAGGGGCGAAGCCACGGCCGTGGTCCCGCACCACGATCTCCAGGCCGTCCTCGTCGGCCTGGGCGAATAGCGTCACGTCGCCGCCGCTGCCCGCGTGCTTCAACACGTTCGACAGGGCCTCCCGGGCCGCCGTGGCCACGGCCTCGGCCACGTCGGGCGGCGGCTCCGCCGCGAGCCGGAAGACCGCCGTCAGGGGGAGTCCGGCCTCCACGTACGTGTCGCGCATGTCCGCCAGCAGCGCGGCCAGGCCGCCCGGGGGGGCCACGCGCCCGTCCACCAGGAGCAGGCGGGCCCGCTGGGCCTCGCGCCGGGCGAGCGCGCCCAACCGCGCCTCCTCGCCCCGCCCGGCGGCCACCGCGTCGACGATCGGGAGCAGGTGCTCGTGGATCTCGCGGTGCATGAGCTCGCGCTCGCGCGCGACGTCCGTCTCGCGCCGCCGCTCGACCATCTCCACCTGCAGCGCGGCGGAGCGGGCCTGGGCGTCGTCGGCCAGGGCTGCCATCGCGCGGAACTCACGCCCGACGAGGACGCACACGGCGAACCAGAGCAGGAATCCAAGGACGTCCGAGACGAGCTTCACCGTCACGTCGGGCCAGACGGCGAGCGCCCAGGCCCCGGCCAGACCCACCACCACCGCCACCCCCGCGACCGACACCCCGAGGCCGAATCCCGCGAAGCCCGCGGAGGCGAGCGCGAACGAGACGACCTCGATCAGCTGCGAGTCCCTCTGCGCCGGTCCCACCGTCCGCGAGACCGTCAGCGCCAGGAGTCCCGCGAACGCCGCGTCCGACACCGCGAGGACCGGGTCCAGCAGCGTCCGCCCCCGCCGCGTCCGCCGCAGGACCCACAGCGACTCGACGATGACGGCCGCATCGGCGATCACCGCCAGCGCGGGCCGTTCCAGGAGACGCCAGCGGAGCAGCGGCACCAGGACGAGGACGCCCGTCGCGCAGCGCACATAGGACATGGCGAGCGCCATGCGCTCCTCGGTGCGCGTGGCCACCGGGCGCGCGTCCCACGGGGCCGCGGCCGCAGGCACCCGGGCGCGCGCCGCGGGCCCGGGGCCCTCCCGCGCCGAGC
>JAJYVV010000025.1 GCA_021791815.1 Bacillota bacterium
GATGTCGGCTCATCGCATCCTGGGGCCGAAGTAGGTCCCAAGGGTTCGGCTGTTCGCCGATTAAAGCGGTACGTGAGCTGGGTTCAGAACGTCGTGAGACAGTTCGGTCCCTATCCATCGCGGGCGTAGGAGACTTGAGGGGTGCCACCCCTAGTACGAGAGGACCGGGGTGGACCGACCTCCCGTGTACCAGTTGTCCTGCCAAGGGCATCGCTGGGTAGCGGTGTCGGGTTGGGATAAGCGCTGAAAGCATCTAAGCGCGAAGCCTTCCCCAAGATGAGGTCTCCGTCCTCTACGGAGGGAAGACCCCTGGTAGAACACCAGGTTGATCGGCCCGGAGTGTACGCGTGGCAACACGCTGAGCGGACGGGTACGAATCGGTCGAAGACCTTGGCCGCCCCCCCGGACATCCCCGGGGCGGGCGGAGCGGGCGCGTGGGCGGGCGGCGCGGAGCGCGCGGCCTGACCCGGGTGCCCGGCGTCCGGACGCGCCGCAGCATCCCTGTCCCGGCCGCGGCGGCGCCGCGGCGGGAACTCCGGCCTCCACCCCTCTCTCCCCGACTTCGCAGCCCTCTGCACCTGTCGCGGTGCAAGGCGGGCCGTGCGCCCGCCCCGAGGTCCGCGAAACCGTTCCGGTGGTCATGGCGGAGGGGTTCCACCCGTTCCCATCCCGAACACGGCCGTGCCCCCCTCCCGCGCCCATGGTACTGAGCGGGTAACCGCTCGGGAGAGTCGGTCGCCGCCGGAGCACCTTTGACGATGGGCCAGCGGGAGAGCGTTCGGTGTCCCCTCCAAGGCCGAACGCCCTCCACGCCGGTCGGACGAGGACCGAGTCTCGCTGGCGCTAAGAGGTCGAGGTTGGGCAGATTCCTGGTTAGCTCAACGGTAGAGCGCTCGGCTGTTAACCGAGGGGTTGCAGGTTCGAATCCTGCACCAGGAGCCACGACGATCGCGCGCCCCCTGCCTGCGGCGGGGGGCGCTTTTGTCTTCAGGGGATCCCCGGTCCCGTGCCCGGGGAATCGCGCGGACTCCGTGGGGGCGAGCCGGCCGGAGCCGGCCCAGCGCCCTCGCGGCCCCGAGCAGGAAGGCGGCCCCGGGCAGGAAGGCGTCCCCGGGCGCCAGAATGGGTGGGTGATGGGGCCTGATGCCGGGCGCGGTGCTGGCGCCGGGATCCTGATCAGTCTGGAGGGCGTGGAGGGCAGCGGCAAAAGCACGCAATGCCGCCTCCTGCTGGCTTGGCTGCGCGACCAGGGCGTCGCGGTGACCACGGTCCGCGAGCCCGGGGGCACCGACCTTGGGGAACGGCTGCGCGCGATCGTTCTGGACCCTGCGCTGGGACCGCTGCGGCCCGAGACGGAGGTCCTGCTGTTTGCGGCGGCTCGGAGCCAGGCGTTCGTCGAGCGGATAGAGCCCGCGCTGAGCCGGGGCGACGTCGTCGTCTGCGACCGATTTGTGGATAGCAGTGCGGCATATCAGGGGGCGGGCCTGGGCGTCGATGCCGAGTTCATTCGCCGCGTGAACGACGCCGTCACGCAGGGTCTGCGTCCTCAGTTGACCATTCTCCTGGACGTTCCGGCTGGGGTCGGGCGGGAGCGCCGTCGGCAGGCGGCCGCAGAGCTCGATCGCATCGAACGCAGGGATATCGCGTATCACGAGGCCGTGCGGACCGGCTATTTGGCACTTGCTCGGCGGGAGCCCGGCCGGTTCATGGTGGTCGATGGGACCGGTGACCCCGAGACCGTCCACGACGCAATTCAAGGCGCCGTCGCCAGGGCGCTGGCTAGCCGCGCGACGGGGGGACGCGGGTGAGGCCGCGGTGGCGGACGAGGGGGAAGCCGTGTTGAAGCTCCTTATGGTGGTCGTCCAGGACAAGGATGCAGGGCATCTGCTCGAAGGCCTGCTGACCCGGGGTCTGCGCGCCACGAAGCTGGCGAGCACGGGCGGCTTTCTCCGCGAGGGGAATACGACGTTGATGATCGGCGTGGAGGACGAGCGCCTGGACGAGGTGCTCAACGTGGTCCGCAGCACCTGTCGCTCGCGGGAGCAACTGGTCACGCCGCTGGCGCCGCTCGGTGGGGCCACGGAATCCTACGTGCCCTACCCGGTGGAGGTCCAGGTCGGAGGCGCGACGGTCTTCGTCCTCACCGTGGATCGGTTCGAGCGCGTATGACCGACGACGAGTGCGGCGCCCGTCTGCTCGGGCAGGAGGCCCCGCTCGCCCAAGCGCTCGCCGCGATCCGGAGGGGACGCGTGGCCCAGGCGCAGATTCTTGCCGGTGCAGCCGGCTCCGGCAAGGGCCTGCTCGCGGAAGCCATTGCCTGTGCCCTGCTCTGTGAGTCGCCGGACCCGCAGGGAGCGGGGTGCGGCCGGTGCCTTTCGTGTCAGGGCGTTTGCAGGGGGACGCACCCGAATCTGAGCTGGATCGGCGCCGCCGGGAAGGTCGGCATCGACGAGGCCCGCAGGCTGCGCAGGGAAGCGGCGCTGTCCCCCAGCGGCGCGCGATGCGCCGTATTCGTGGTGGAGGCCGCCGAGCGCCTGACGGGGCCGGCCGCGGTCGCGCTCCTGAAGACGCTGGAAGACCCACCGGCGCCGGTCGTCATCCTGCTGTTGACCGAGCACCCGGATCAGCTGGAGCCGACCCTTCGGTCGCGCTGCCTAGTCCTCCGCCTTCGGCCGGTCGGGACGGAGTCCGTCCGGCGGTGGCTCTCGGGACTGCGGCCCGAGGTCTCCGACGCGCGGAGGGAGGATGCGGTGCGGGCCGCCCAGGGGTGGCCGGGCCGGGCGCTCGCGCGGCTGGAGGACGCGGCCCCTGGGGCCGACGCGGACGCCGTGGGGCAAGCCCTGTGCGACGCGCTCGACGGCACGGCGGGTCCGGCCCGGACCGCGGCCGTCCTTGCGGAGGCCGCCGGCAGCCCTGCGCGCGTCCTGGAGGTCCTGCGGGATGCCCTGGTCCTCCAACTCGGCCTGACCGAGGACATCACGCTCTGTTCCGGCGCTTCGCGCGGTGCGTTGCGGGCGCTGGCGCCGCATGTCTCCCGTCGACTCCTCACGCGCGTCGGCCCCGCCTGTCTTCGGCTTCAGGAGGGCCTGGCAGCAAACGTGAGTGCAAGCCTCGGGTGGCATATCATGGCAAATCGATTGCATGCGTCCAAGGCGCCATGTTAGATTGCATGGGGATCGGGGCCTGGACGAAAGCTGGCGCCGTCGCCCCTGTAGGCGCTCCGCCCCTCCCGACCAGCGGCCCGCCGGATGTGGTGGAAAAGATATGCCAACCGTTGTGGGGGTTCGCTTCCGGGAAGCCGGCAAGCTGTACCATTTCGATGTCGGCGGCTTGACGCTCCATCGCTTGGATCGTGTGGTTGTTGAAACGGCAAGCGGTCTGGGAATCGGGCGGGTGGTGACCGAGCCTCTTGAGAAGCCCGCGGCGGACCTGCCCGCGCCCGTCCGGCGCGTGTTGCGGCGTGCCAACGCCGCGGACGTGGAGCGTCAACAGAAGGCTGGCGAACGCGGCGCGGCGGCCCTCGACGTGTGCCGCCGCCATGTGCGGGATCTTGCCCTGCCGCTGCGTTTGGTGGATGCCGAATGCACCCTGGACGGAACCCGGGTGACGATCACGTTTACCGCCGAGCAGCGTGTTGACTTCCGCCAACTCCTGCGGGCGGCGAGCGCGGAGTTGCACTGCCGGCTCGAGCTGCGGCAGGTTGGCGCACGCGACGAGGCGAAGGCTTTGGATGGAATCGGGCCGTGCGGCCAACGCCTGTGCTGCTCCCGGTGGCTGACGGAATTTCAACCGATTTCCATCAAGATGGCCAAAATTCAGAACTTGGCGCTCAATCCCGGTAAGCTCGCGGGCGCCTGTGGGCGTCTGAAGTGCTGCCTCCGTTATGAGATCGAGACATACGCCGATGCGCAACGCGAACTACCGACGCTCGGCACGAGCGTGTTCACGGTAGAAGGTGAGGGTAGGGTCGTCGGCGTGAATTTGCTGGAGCGCAAGGTTCAAGTCCTCTTCGACGATCCCGTGCCCCGTTGGTTGCCGGCGGACGAGGTCTTCCGGCACAACGGCTGCCAGGATGGTATGTGCGAGACCTGCAGGGTGGCCTCGGGCCCGGCCGAGAGTCCGCCACCTGCCGACCCGGCGCCGTCACCCGCGGTCCCGGCACCACGTGCCGGGGACCCCCACGGCGCACGCCGCCAGCATGGTCGGCGGCGTGCGGGCCGCGACGAGCGCAGCCGGCCCGAGGGCCGGTAGGGCACATGCCGGGGCGGCTGGTGTTGTGCCCGACGCCGATCGGAAACCTCGCCGATATCACGCTTCGCGCCCTCGAGGAGCTGCGGGCTGCGGACCGGGTTCTGGCGGAGGACACGCGCCGAACCGCGATCTTGCTGCGCCATTACGACATTCGTTGCCCCCTCGAGAGTTACCACGACCACAACGAGGACGCCCGTGCGATCGAGGTCGTCGCTCGCCTGCAGCGGGGGGAGCGCATCGCGTTGGTCAGCGACGCCGGCTCGCCGATGCTCGCAGATCCCGGGTTCCGCCTCGTGCGAGCCGCGGTTGTCGCGGAGATCCCCGTCACCGCCTTGCCCGGCCCCAGCGCCCTTCTGCCCGCGCTGATGGTGGCCGCGCTGCCCATGCACCATTTCGCGTTCTTGGGCTTTCCGCCAAGAGCGCCAACTGCCCGGCGCGCCGCGTTCCGAGAGGCCCTGCGAACCGGTTGGACGACTGTGTGGTACGAGTCCCCCCGGCGTCTCGCGTCCACGCTCCGCGAGCTGGAGGAACTCGGTGCGGGCGAAAGGCCGGCGGCCGTTGTCCGGGAGCTCTCCAAGGTTCATGAGGAGGTGGTGAGAGGCACGGTGGCGTCCCTCGCGGCGCGGTTCGCAGCGGTGGAACCCCGGGGCGAACTGGTCCTAGTCGTCGGGGACGGCGCCGACGCGCTTCCGGTACCGGCAGGCTGGCAGTCGGCGCTGGAGGCCGTCCGCGAAGCCCGGGGCCGGGGGCTGCAGCTCCCCCAGGCGGTCGCCCAAGCCGCCGCGCGGTTCGGACAGGACCGCCGGGCCCTGTACGCCGCCGCGATCGAGCCCGAACGCGACGGGCGCGGGCCCGGCGCCCGGCCGGACGATGCGGGCCCCACCCCTTCGGGTTAAACGGCCTTGGACTGCATCGCAGACATGCACGTGTGGCAGACGTTCTTGCCCATGAAGTTTTCGACATCCTGCGCATTGCCGCAGAAAATACAAGCTGGCTCGTACTTGCGGAGGATGATCCGGTCGCCATCTACATAGATCTCCAGCGAGTCGCGTTCGGCGATGTCCAGCGTACGCCTCAGCTCAATCGGGATCACGACGCGGCCCAACTCATCGACCTTGCGCACGATCCCCGTTGACTTCATCATTGCGCCCGTCTCCTTCCGCCGTGGGAGCACGCACCTAAGCATACCAGCCTTGTCCAGCAACGGCAAGACCTCTCTGCTGGCGCGGGGCACCGGGCCTTGCCAAGCCATCCACCGATCCGCGGCCGACTCGCCCGGCGCCGGTATCCAGGCGGTCGGCCCGATCCGCGGTATGAGGGCACGCCCGGGGCGCACCTTGACGGAGGCCCGTGCCGGGGAACATCATATGCGTGTCGGCACCCGTCCGGGGTGTGGGCTCTTTACGCGGTCCATGACGAGGAAGCATCCGGCGTGCGTGGCAGTGGCCGCGCGCGGCATCGAGGGCGCCAGAGAGCCGGGGACAGGTGGAACCCCGGCGCCTGAGACCGGTGTCATGATCCTCCGAGACCTCATCCGCCCGTCACGAGCGGACGGCACGGCGCCGTTATCGCCGGGCCCCCGGGACTCGGGGGAGTGGAGCGTGCGTGCAGTGATGCGCGCACGGACGCAGGGTGGTACCGCCGGTGCAGGCCCCTGTGCCCGTCAGGGCACGGAGGGCCTTTTCTGTTCGCTCGGGCGGTGTTCCCGACGGAGCGAGCACGGAAGGGAAGGCGAGCCGGGTGACGGAGGGTGTTTCGGGTGCCCCGCCCATGGAGACCGCGGTGGCGGGAAGCGAGCCCGCGGACAAGGCATTCTTCGTGACGGTGGCGATCGACTATCCCAACGGCAGCCCGCATGTCGGTCACGCCTACGAGAAGGTGGCGGCCGACGCCCTGGTGCGCTTCGCGAGGCTGCGCGGCCGTCCGACCTTTCTGCTGGCCGGCAACGACGAGCATTCGCAGAACGTGGTCAGGGCCGCGCGGGACCAGGGGCTGGAGCCGGAGCCGTACTGTGCCCGGATGGCAGATGTCTTCCGGGGCGCCTGGGACGCGCTCGCCGTCGGATACGACGAATTCATGAGGACGTCCGATCCTCGCCATGTGCGAGCCGTGGGTCTGCTGGTTCAGCGTCTGTACGATGCCGGCCATGTATACCGGGGCGTGTACAGAGGTTGGTACTGCGTGTCATGCGAGGCGTTCCGGACGGACAAAGAGGTGCACGACGGCCTCTGCCCGATCCATGGCCGGCCAGTGGAACGCGTTGAGGAGGAGAACTGGTTTTTCCGGCTGTCGGCGTTTCGAGACAAGGTGCTGGCGCACGTCGAGGCAGATCCGGCGTTCATTCAGCCGGAAGCTCGGCGCCACGAGATGCTTCAAGTTCTTCGCGATGGGCTGCAGGACATCTCGATCTCGCGGGCCCGCGCCGATTGGGGAGTGCCCCTGCCATGGGACCGCGGGCAGGTGGTCTACGTCTGGTTCGACGCCCTCATCACGTATCTGTCCGGAGCCGGGTACGGCTGGGACGAGGACCGCTTCGCGCGCCTCTGGCCGGCGGACCTCCACCTGATCGGCAAGGATATCACCCGGTTTCATTGCATCGTCTGGCCCGCCATGCTGATGGCGTCTGGTCTGCCGCTGCCGCGCACCGTCTTCGGTCACGGCTTCCTCAATCTGCGCGGCGAGAAGCTGAGCAAGACGACGGGCAACGTCTTGGATCCGGTGGAGTTCGCTGCGCGGCGGGGCGTCGACGCCACCAGGTGGTACCTGCTCGCCGAAACGCCCTTCGGCCAGGACGGCAACTTCGCCCCCGACGGGTTCGTCAAGAGGTACAACTCCGACCTAGCGAACGACGTCGGCAACCTGTTATCGCGCACGGTCACGATGCTGGAGCAGTTCTGCGGCGGTCGGATTCCCGAACCGCCCGCCGGATCGGACGCGGGTTTCGCGGCGGCCGCGGCGGCGGCGGTGACGGCCCTCGCGGACGCGATGGCCGGTCTGCGCGTCCACGAGGGGCCGGCCAGTCTCCTTGCGCTCTGTGCCCGGGCGAACAAATACATCGACGCCGAGGCGCCGTGGGATCGGGCGCGCCGCGGTGAGCGTGAGGCCTTGGCGGCAGTCCTGTACAATGTGGCCGAGACGCTCCGCATTCTCGCCATCGGCCTGAGCCCGTTCCTGGTGGATGCCCCGGCCAGGATCCTGGACCAGCTCGGGGTAGCGCCCGAGCCGTTCCGATGGTCGGATCTCCAGTGGGGGCTCCTCCGACCGGGCACACCGGTGCGCCGAGGGGCGCCGCTGTTCGCGAGGATCGAGGTCCCGGGCCGTGCGGCGGATGCGGCCTCCGGGGGGGCCGGCACCGCCCCGGTCCAGGCGGCCGCCGCAGACGCAGCGCACCCCGCGCCCGCCATCGCCATGGACGACTGGCGCCGGATGGACCTGCGCGTCGGGACGGTCGTGGCTGCGGAACGGATCTCCGGGACGCAGCGGTTGCTGAAGCTGGAGGTGGACCTGGGCCCGCTGGGCCGGCGGCCGATCGTCTCCGGAATCGCGGAGCACTATACGCCGGAAGATCTGGTGGATCGACAGGTGGTCGTGATCGCGAACCTGGCGCCCGCGGTCATCCGAGGGGTGCGTTCCGAAGGCATGCTGCTCGCGGCGTCGGATCCGTCTTGCCTGCGGCTCGTCGGGCCGGACGCTTCGCTGGCCCCAGGGGCCCCGGTCCGTTGAGCCTGTGGGACACGCACTGCCATCTCGCAGATGCCCGCTTCGACGCGGACCGTGCGATGGTGCTGGAGCGGGCCCACGACGCGGGGGTCGAGGCCATCGTCGTCGTCGCGGCGGAACCGGACGCGTGGGCACCTTCCGCCGCGATCGTCGACCACGGCACGCCTCCACCGCCGGTCGCGCTGCGCGCCGCCTACGGGCTCCATCCCCATGCGGTCCCCGGGGCCGCGCAGGCTCACTGGGCCGACCTGCGGCGCTGGCTGTCGACACCGGGCGCGGCTGCCGTGGGCGAAATCGGCCTTGATTACCACCGGGGGGACGTCGACCGCCCCCGGCAGCGCGAATGGTTCGCGCGCCAACTGGACCTTGCGGTGGAGTTCCATCTCCCAGTCATTCTCCATGAACGGGACGCGGCGGACGACCTCCTCGATGTCCTCCGGGGAACAGGGCTGCCGCCCCGAGGCGGAGTCTGGCACTGCTTTTCGGGCGGTCCGGACGTCGCGGCGGCGGCATTGCGCCTCGGCCTGCACCTGGGATTCGGGGGCCTGGTGACGTTCCGCGCCGGCACCGACGCCGTGCGCCGCGCGGCGGCGGCCTGCCCCGTGGAGCGCCTCCTCGTGGAGACGGACGCCCCGTACCTCGCTCCCGAGCCGCACCGTGGCCGGCGCAATGAGCCCGCTCGTGTGGCGGACGTCGTGACTTGTTTGTGCGGGATCCGCGGCCAGACGCCGGAGGAGATCGCCGTTTCGACGACGGTGAACGCCGGGCTGCTGTTCGGCGGCGCCGGGGTGTGAAGCGCTCGGCCATGCTCGACCTCCTGAGGCGCCACGGTGTTCGCCCAGGTCGCCGACTGGGGCAGCATTTCCTGGGCGACCGGCGGCTTCTGGAGCGCATCGTCGCCGCGCTGGACGCACCTGCGGGCGCGGCGGTGCTCGAGGTCGGGCCCGGACTCGGCACGCTGACCCGTGCGCTGTTGGACCGGGGCGCGCGCGTGATGGCTGTGGAGATCGACAGGGCGCTCCGGGCGCCACTTCTGGAGGTGCTGGGCCCTTATCCGGTGGGCGCCGCACCCGCGATCGGGCCCGCGGGGCTGGCGGCCGACGTCCTAGGGCCGCGGCTGACCCTCCTTTGGGCGGACGCGGTCCGGCTGCCATGGGGCGCACTGGCCGGGCTGGAGGCCGGTCCGTGGCGGTTGTGCAGCAACCTGCCCTACTACGTTACCGGGCCGTTTCTGGCTTCGTTCCTCCTCGGCCCGCTGCCATGGTCCGACGCCGTCCTGCTCGTGCAGGCCGAGGCCGCCCAGCGCATGGGCGCCCTTCCTGGGACGAAGGCGTACGGCGCCTTCAGCTGTCTCGTGCAATACCATGCGGGGGTCGAGGTCCTCTTCCGCGTGCCGCGCGGCGCCTTCGTACCGCCACCCGACGTCGATTCGGTCGTGGTGCGCCTCCGACCCCGTGCGCGCCCTCCCGTCGCGACCGTCCGTGACCACTGGCTGCGCGTGGTGCGCGCAGCGTTCGGACAGCGTCGCAAGACGCTGCGCAATGCGCTCGCCGCCGGGCTGGGCCTCGAAGCGACGGGCATTGAACTTGCGCTGCAGAGCGCCGGCATCGACGGCGCCCGTCGGGCCGAGACCCTGAGCCTGGAGGATTTCGGACGTGTGGCCGACGCCCTCGCCCAGGCGGGCCGGGTGGAGCCCTGAATCGCGCCCGGCGCGGTCGCGGTCCGCGCTCGGGCCTTGGGCCGGGCGGCCAAGGCATGGACCCGCGCCCGGCCCTCGGCGATACTTGTGCCCGGGCGCAACCCCGCCAACGGTGAACGGCGGCCGGTCGCAGGCGCTGGGCGTGCCCGCTGCCGCCGGCCCGACGCGGCCGGATCATCGCGCGGCAGCCGCCGACGTTCGGTGGAACGCTGGCCCCTGGGCCGATTGGTCGGGAGGGCGAGGGCGATGCAGGGGGAATCTCCCGGGAGCGCCGCGCCGCGGGCCCGGGCAGGGGGCCGCGATCGCTCGCTGGCCTTCCAGAGCCCGTCCAAGGGCACCCTGTCCTTCGACGGCATGTTCCGCGAAATCACCACGTTCATGGCTGACGCACCCGATGAACGGTACACGCTGATCGTCGGCTCCGACTCGCAGGCGCGCGAGCAGGAGACGGCCTTCGTCACCGCGGTGGTGATCCACCGCATCGGGCTCGGTGCCCGCTACTTTTACCAGAGGCGCAGCCATCGGCCGATGCCGTCTTTGCGTCAGAAGATATTCTACGAGGCCTCGCTGAGCCTCGCCTTGGCGGGTCGGATCGCGGAGCGTCTCTCCGAGAACGGATACGCCCACATGAATGTGGAGATCCATCTGGACGTTGGGCAGTCCGGCGACACCAGGAACCTGATCCGGGAGATCGTCGGTATGGTCACGGGCAGCGGCTTCGACGCCAAGATCAAGCCGTACGCGTACGGAGCGAGCAAGGTTGCGGACCGCTACACCAAGTGAGGGCGGCGCGCCGCCCCGCTGGCGAAGCCCGTGCAGCGCGTTCATCCGGGGAGCGGCGGACGGCCCGGCGCAAGCAGTCGCCGCCGCATGGAGGGCCCTTTCCGCCCGTGCCGCCGTGGGCTGCGCCGATGCGGCCGCGTCGATGCGCGGTCCGGTCGGGATGTCGCGGGTTGGGGGCCCGACATGCTTGACACGGCTGAAACGACGCAGATATACTAGCGCATTTTGACAAAGACGCCCCCCCATGCTACACTCTCTGGGACATCGCTCCGAAAGGGGTGGGTCCATGCCACGCGGCCGGAACGTCCTCACCGACATCCGCGAAGCGCTCGACGGTTTCGTGGGATACCGGGTCATGGTGAAGGCCAACCGGGGACGCCGCAAGGTTGTCGAGCGCGAAGGGACGTTGGAACGCACGTACGCCAGCCACTTCGTGATCCTGCTGGACGAGGACAAGCAGTATCGGCGCGTCTCCTACAGCTACGCCGACCTGCTCACGGACATCGTGGAACTGAGTCTGTGCGGTCAGGCGGGTCTCCAGAAGCTGCAGTTCACCGCCAGTTGACGGCGCCGTCCCGAACAGTGCCCCCGGGCGGGTCGCAACGGGTCCTTGTCCGGCGGGCGGAGGTCTGGGCGCCCGCGGCCGGCGAACCCGGTCCCACTGCAGGGGGCCGGAGTGGGCGCCGCCCGCCGGACGCCCCCTGGCGACACGAGGCGGCGACGCGGGACGGCAGGGGTGAGGGCGGCGCATGGCGGCTGGCCTGTGCCTGTTTGCCCCGGCCAAGGTGAACCTCGCGCTGGCCGTGGGGCCTCGCCGCGGCGATGGATACCACGGCGTGCGCACGGTCCTGCAGACGGTCTGCCTGCACGACCGGATCGACCTGGAGCCTCGCGCGGGCGAGATCCTCATAGAGTGTGATGACCCCGCTGCCGGAGAGGGCCCGGACAACCTCGCGTGGCGGGCGGCCGAAGCGTTGCGTGTGGCGGCCGGGACGCGCGCCGGCCTCCGCATCGTTCTCCACAAGCGCATTCCCGTGCGTGCCGGCCTGGGCGGGGCGTCCTCCGATGCGGCGGCCGTGCTGGTGGGCTGCAATCGCCTGTGGGCGCTGGGCTGGGACCGGACCCGCCTTGCGACCGTGGCCCGCGGTCTCGGGGCGGACGTACCCTTCTTCCTCTACGGGGGTACGGCGCTCGCGGCGGGCCGCGGCGACGAGATCGCACCCCTGCCCGAGCTGCCGCCCTGGCCACTCGTTCTATGCCGGCCCCAAGGACCCGGAATCGCCACGCCGGCGGCCTATTCGGCGCTGGACGAGGCCCGCCCGGTCCCGAGCGGCCCTGAGGGCGTCGACGTGGACGGCCTGTGTGCGGCATGCTCGAAGGCGGGCGGCGACTCCGCGGCCCTCCGCCGCCGCATCGCCGCAATGCTGGCGAACTCCTTCGAACCGATCATCCTGTCCCAGCGCCCGGACATCGCGGCCGCGCGCGCCACCCTCCTGCAGCGGGGCGCCCTGGGCGCGCTGCTCTGCGGCTCGGGGTCGGCCGTGTTCGCCGTGGCCCCAACCGGGGCATGGGCACGGGACACCGCCACCGCCCTCCGCGGCGCCGGCCTGTGGGCCCGGACCACCCACCTGTTCGCGCCGCGTGCGTCGGCAGGCCGCGCCGGGAACTCCAGGGAGGAGGGATAGCCGCCGTGGCCATCGGCATCGTGCTTGCCGGGCGGCCCAATACCCGCGCTCTTCGGGCCGCCGCCCCCGACTGCCCCTGGGAGGCTTTGATCCCGATCGCCGGGCGGCCGATGACGGCGTATGTGGTCGAGGCCCTGGCGGCCGTGAAGGACGTGCAGCGGGTCATCGTCGCAGGGCCCCCGGAACTCCGGGTCCCGGGCGCCGTCGTCGTGGCGCCTGGGGCCGGGGTGGTGTCCTCATGGCGCGCCGCCCTCGCGGCGGCCGGCGACGGAGACGACGCCCAGGAGCTTTTGGTCAGCGCGGGCGACGCGCCATTGTTGCGCGCCGAGACGCTGGAGCGGTTCCTCCAGTCCTGTCGGACGCGTGGCCTCGCGCTCGGCTATCCGATTGTCGAACGATCCGTCTGCCAGCAGGGGTTTCCCGGAGTGCGGCGGACGTACGTGCGCTTGGCGAACGGCTCATTCACCGGCGGCAACTGCGCCTATGTGCACCGGACTGCCGTGGAGCCCTGCCTCGAGCTCCTGGACCGCGTCCACCGGGACCGAAAGCACCCGCTGCGCCTGGCGCGCCTCTTCGGGTGGGGTCCGCTCCTGGCGCTGGCGTTCGGGCGGCTGCGCCTCGAAACCGCCGAGGCCGCGGCGGGCGCCCTCTTGGGTGTGCGCGCGGCCGCGTGGATCTCACCGGATGCGGGCATCGGGGTGGACGTCGACGACGCCGACGACCTGGCGCTCTGCCGCGCGGCCCTGGGGACGCCGGCTCCCGGGAGGGGATAGACTGGCGGCGCGGCGCCGGGCCGATGGACGCACCCGACCTTTCTGGCGAGGGCTGGGCGCCGCCGCCGTCCCAGACCCGTCCGGCCTGACCCGGAGATCGCGTCACGCGACGGAGGGGGGCGTTCCCTTGGATGCGGCCGACGTCGTCGCGGTGGTCCTGGCCGCGGGATTGGGCAAGAGGATGCGGTCAGCCTTGCCGAAAGTGCTGCACCCCGTGCAGGGGAAGCCGATGGTGGCGCGGGTCCTCGGGGCCCTGCGGGCGGCCGGCGTCCCGCGTGCCGTGGTGGTGACGGGCAACGGGGCGGCGGCCGTCGAGCGCGTCGTGGTCGATCGGTCGGCGACGCTGCAGCCCCTGCAGTGCGTCTTCGTGCACCAGGCCGCCCAGCTCGGGACCGGCCACGCCGTGCTGCAGGCCCTGCCGCTGGTCCGCGCGGAGACCGTCCTCGTCGTGCCGGGCGACGCGCCGCTCCTGGATCCGGGAGATCTCCGCCGCGTGCTCGACGCGCAGCGCGCCGCGTCAGCGGCGGTCACGCTCCTGTCGGCGCGCCTGCCGGATCCCACGGGATACGGCCGGATCGTCCGCGACGCGACGGGGCGCGTGACCGGCATCGTCGAGGAGCGGGATGCGGATCCGGAGCAGCGCCGCATCGACGAGGTCTTCACCCTGGTCGCCGCGTTTCGCCGGACGCTGCTCGAATCCGCACTCCGCGAATGTCGGCCCGACAACGCTCAGGGGGAGGTGTATCTTCCGGACGCCGTGGCGGTGGCGGCGCGCCGGGGTGAGCGCGTCGAGACCCTCGTCGCCCGCCGAGCCGAAGATGTGCTGGGCGTCAACGACCGCCGAGCCCTCGCCGAAGCGGAGGCCGCCCTCCGGGACCGGACCCTCGCGGCCCTGATGGACGCCGGTGTCACGATCCTCGATCCGCGCACCACGTTTGTCGATGAGGATGCCTCCGTGGCGCCGGATGTGCGCATCCTGCCGATGACCGTGATCGAAGGGCCCTGCGTCATCGCGTCCGGGTGCGAGCTCGGCCCCGGGGCCCACCTGCGCTCAAGCCGTCTGGCGGAAGGCTGCCGCGTCTGGCATTCGGTGGTCGAGGAGAGCGCAGCCGGCGCCGGCTGCTCCATCGGTCCGTTCGCCCACCTCCGACCCGGAAGTCGGCTCGGACGCAACGTCGCGGTCGGAAACTTCGCGGAGGTCAAGAACGCGGTGCTGGGCGACGGCACGAAGCAGCACCATCACAGCTACGTCGGAGACGCCGACGTCGGGTCCGACGTCAACGTCGGCGCTGGCGTGATCACGGTCAACTATGATGGGCGGCGCAAGGCGCGCACCGTGGTCGGCGACGGCGCCTTTCTGGGCTGCAATAGCAACCTCGTCGCGCCGGTGACGGTCGGGCCGGGGGCCTATGTCGCCGCGGGCTCAACGTGTGACCGGCCGGTGCCCGCGGACGCGTTGGCCATCGCCCGCGCGCGCCAGGAGGTCAAGGAGGGCTGGGCGGCGCGCCGCCGGAATCCGGAGCCGCCCTGCGTCTGAGCGCGATGTCACGAAGGAGGCCCCTGGAACGATGCCCTATGGCGACGGCCGCCTGAAGGTGTTCACCGGTCGCGCTCACCCCGAACTGGCGCTCGAGGTCGCCGAGCACATCGGCCTGCCGCTCGGCGACCTGGTCATCGAGAACTTCCAGGACTGTGAAACGCGCGTCGTGATCAACGAGAACGTCCGCGGGGTCGACGCCTTCATCATCCAGCCCACCATCCGGCCCAACGAGACCCTCCTCGAGCTCCTCATCGTCATCGACGCCCTTCGGCGCGCCTCCGCCCGCCGGATCACCGCGGTCATCCCCTACTACGGCTATGGACGCCAGGATCGCAAGACCCGCGGGCGGGAACCCATCACGGCCAAGCTCATCGCCAATCTGCTCGTGACGGCGGGGGCCGACCGGGTCCTGACCGTGGACCTGCACGTCGGCCAGATCCAGGGCTTTTTCGACGTGCCCCTCGATCATCTCACCGGCGTGCCCTTGTTGGCGGAGCACTTCGCCGGTTTGGAGCTGCCGGACCCGGTCGTCGTGTGCCCGGACGCCGGGGAGGGGGGCATCCCGCGCGCGCGCCACCTGGCCGAACTGTTGGCCGCGCCGCTGGCCATCGTGGACAAGCGCCGGCCGGCGCCCGGCGTTTCCGAGGTCGTCCACGTGATCGGAAACGTGCGGGGCAAGACGGCCATTCTCATGGACGACATCATCGACACCGCCGGAACCATCGTCCACGCCGCGGAGGCCCTGCGTGAGCTCGGGGCCCGGGAGGTCGTGGCGGCCTGCGTGCATCCGGTGCTCTCGGGGCCGGCGGTGCCCCGCCTTGTCGGTGCGCCGATCCGGGAGTTGGCCGTTACCAACACCATTCCGGTGACGGAACGCGCCGCCGCCGCGCTCGCCGGGCGGCTGACGCGCATCTCCATCGCCGGCCTGTTGGGAGAAGCGATCGTCCGCGTGCACGAAGACCGCTCGATCACGGAGTTGATGGCCGCGCCCCGGAGCGAACCCGCCCCCTGAGCGGCGGAGGCGAGCACCGGCGCGAGGGCCTGGCGGAGGGTGGAGGTGTCCCCGCGATGACGGAGATGAGGATGCCGGAGAGGCCGGTCGTGGTGATGGACGCGGCCGATGACGTGGCCACGGCCCTGCGGGACCTTCGGCCGGGCGAGCGCATCACATACCGTCAGGGGGAGCGCGAGGATGGCCTGATGGTTAGGCAGCCCATACCGTTCGGCCACAAGATCGCCCTGAAGGCCCTGGCTGCCGGCGCCCCCGTGCACAAGTACGGGGCCGTCATTGGCCGGGCCGGGGCGGCGATTGCGCCGGGCGACCACGTCCACGTGCACAACCTGGAGGGGATCCGCGGGCGGGGCGACCTCGCCGCCCGCTCAGCCGGTCAGGAGGGGGCGGGTTCGGGTGCGGCTTCCCGCTAAGGTCGCCGTGATTACCGGGGCCGGCTCCGGCATCGGGCGCGCGAGCGCCCTGCTCTTTGCGCGCGAGGGTGCGTGCGTGACGGTGGCCGATGTCGACCGGGTCGGCGGCGAGGCCACAGCGGACGAGATCCGGCAGGGTGGCGGTCGGGCCACGTTTGTCCCTACGGACGTCACCCACCCGCCGGACGTACGAGCCCTGATCGCCGAGGCGGTGCGCTTCGGGGGCGCCGGGCGGCTCGACATCGCGTTCAACAACGCGGGCATCTCGTGCGTCGGCGCGGTGGACGAGACCGGAGAGGACGAATGGGATCGCGTCATCGCGGTCAACGTGCGGGGTGTCTACCTCGGGTGCCGCTTCGCCGTGGAGCAGATGAAGGCCCAGGGTGGCGGCGGCTGCATCCTGAACATGTCGTCCAGCATCGCCCAGACGGGGCTCGCGCGGCGCGCCGCCTACGCCGCCAGCAAGGGCGCCGTCCTCGCCCTGACCCGCTCGATGCAGGTGGACTGCGCTCCCCACGGGATCCGCGTCAACGCCATCCTGCCGGGAACGATCTTCACGCCCTTCGTGGAGGGCTATCTGCGCCGGTCCTTTCCGGGCCGGGAGGAGGAGGCCCTTGAGGCGATCCGCCGGCGCCAACTCTCCGGCGAGTTGGGCCGGCCCGAGGACGTGGCCGCCGCCGCGCTGTATCTGGCGTCGGACGAGGCGGGCTTTGTGCTGGGCTCGGGCCTCGTCGTGGACGGCGGCCTGACCGCGGGCAAGGCGTAGCGTGGCCACGGCGGCCCAGCCCGACCTACGTCCCGCGCTCCGCGGCCGCCAGGGTCGCCCGGAGGTGGGTCAGGCCCGCGGTCGCGGTGTGTTCGATGCCGAGCGGGGCCCGAAAGGCCTCGATGGAAACCCAGCCGTCGTAGCCCACGCGCCGGAGGGCCCCGAACAGCGCCGTGAAGTCCGTATCGCCCTCGCCGGGCCCGCAGAGGTTGCGGTCGTTCGCATGCAGGTGGACGAAGCGCGCCGCGGCGCCGGAGTGGGCCAGGACCACGGAACCCGGATCGCGGCCGTCGGCGGTCTCGGCGCAGAGGCTCTTCACGTCGAGTTGCACGCCCAAGGCCGGTCCGCCGCCGAGGAGGGCGTCGAGCAACAGGCATTCGTCCAACGACTGCAGGAAGCTGGTGTCTTGGGCCGGCAGCGGCTCCAGCGCCCAGCGGACGCCGCAGCCCGCCGCGCGCCGGACGGCCGGCTCGAGCACCTCGGCGGCCCTCCGCATGCCCTCGTCCCGCGATGTCGCCGGGGGCAGGTTGCGCTGCTTCGGCGAGCCGAGGACCAGGACGGTCCCGCCGAGTTCGGCGCAACACTCCACGAGGGCCTCGAGGTAGCTGGACGTGCGCCGGCGCACCGCCGCGTCCGCCGCCGTGAGGTGCACGCCTTCGGGCCCGAGCAGCAACCAGTGCAGGCCCACGACCTGCAGCCCGGCGTGCTCCGCGGCGCGGCGGACGCGGAGGACCGCCGCGCGCTCGGCGCGATCCACCCCCTGTGGGGCGAACGTGTAGGGGGCCAACTCGATGCCCTCGTATCCGAGTCCGGAGAGGAACGCGCAAGTCTGTTCGATGTCCGTGTCCGTGAACAGTTCGTTGCACATGGCAAAGCGCAAGCCCGTCCCGCCTTTCTCTCCGGGTCGCCAGGAGGGCCGTTCGCCGGTGCCGAGAACCTGTCGCCGTACGAGGCGAGGAGGAACGGCCGTGGTCTGGACCCCCGGGACCCGCTGGCTTGACCTGTCGTTGCCGCTCTACGACAACTGTCCCGGCATTCCCGACGTCGATCCGCCGCACCTGCGGATGCTCGCCAACGCGGCGCGCGACGGGTGGAACCTGGAGCGACTGGACATGCCCCTGCACTGGGGCACGCACATGGATGCTCCCTACCACCAGGGACTGGATCCATCGATGGACGCCTATACGCCGGGGCAGCTCGTGGGTCGCGCCGTCGTCGTCGACTGCTTCGGAGTCGACCCGGGCACGGCCGTCGGACCGGAGCGGCTCGCGGCCGCGGCCGGGCAGCTCTCGGACGACGCGGTCGTCCTCCTCTGCGCCGGTTGGTGGCGCCGGCGCGCGTGGTCCGAGGCCTACGTGGCCGGCGCGCCGCGGCTCACGGTGGAGGGGGCCCGGTTCTTGGCTGAGCACGGCGTCCGCGGTGTGGGCGTCGAGGGCTTCAGCGTCGGTGGCTGCGGGGAGGACAACCCCGCGGTCCATCGCGCCCTGCTGGAGCGCGGGATATGGATCGCGGAAGGGCTGCGCCTCGACCGCGAGCTCGTTGCGCCCGCCCGTTGGACGGTCCTTGCGTTTCCGATCCTGGTCCGCCAGAGCAGCGGCGCTCCCGCGAGGGTCGTCGCCGTGTCGCCCGCAGGCTGAACCCGGGTCGCGGCGTGCGCCCGCCCCGCCGCAGGCCCCTGCGCCCGCCCGGGCATGGCGACGCGGCGGCCGGGTTTGACACCCGCTCCGCGCCCCGCGTAGACTCGGGGCTGCCCCGAAGCGAAGGGCGGGCGGGCGTTCGCGCACCCGCGTCGTGAGGCGTCTTCGGGTGGAGGGGTTTTCGTTGGCGGCGTCCTTCGCGCTCCAGTCTGAGGTGCGTGTCCCGGGCCATCCGAACCGTGACCGTCGCGCCGGATATATTCCGGCCGTCATGTATGGGCACCGCGTCGCGCCGGCCGCGTTGCGCATTGAAGCGCGCCAACTGACCGCGGCCCTTGCGCGCGGCGCCGCCCATCACCTCGTGGAGCTGTCCGTGGGTGACGACACCACGCCGCGGACCGTCGTGATCAAGGAGATCCAGCGTCATCCCGTCACGAGGGAGATCGTGCATATCGACTTCCAGGCGGTGTCCGCCGCGGAACGGATCCACGCGGACGTGCCGCTGAGGCTCATCGGCGAGGAGGCGGTGACCAAGGCGGGCGGCATCCTCCAGGTCCTGCTCCATGCCATCCGCATCTCCTGCCTGCCCCAGGACCTGCCCGACCACGTCGACGTGGCGGTGGCGGATCTGGCCATCGGCCACGCGCGGACCGTGGGGGATCTGCCAGCCCCGGCGGGCATTCAGATCCTGAACGAGCCGGAGGAGGTTGTCTGCAGCGTCCTCGCCCCGCGCACGGCGGAAGCCGCGGCGGGCCCGGCGGCACCCGCCGGCGGGGGCGATGGCGGACCGGGGGATGCCAAGGGCTAGGTCCGGACCGCCCTGCCGGGTGAGGGAGGCGCACCCCGGACCGCGCCTCCTGCTGCGCGGCTCGGGAGCCCCTGCGGTACGCGGGCGCTGGTCCGCCTTCACCCGCGGTGGCGCTCCGCCCATCCGGCAGGAGCCGGGCATGCCCCGGCCGCGAGGGGGCGCCGCACACGCGCAGGTGGTTGGTGGTTGGGCTCGGGAACCCCGGCGCATCCTATGAGCGCACGCGCCACAACGCCGGCTTCGGGGTGCTGGGCATCCTCGCCGACCGCTATGGAGCGCGCTTTCGCCGTTCCTGGCTGGGCGCCCGGGGGGAGACCGCGCAGGTGCAGTGGCGCGGCGTCGCGGTGACGCTGCTGCGCCCGCTCACATTCATGAACCTCAGCGGCGAGGCGGTCCGGCCCTTCCTGCGCCGCGACGGATTCACCGCGTCCGAACTCCTCCTCGTCTATGACGACATGGACCTGCCCGCCGGCCGCCTCCGCCTACGCGCCGGCGGGGGCTCGGGTGGCCACCGCGGCGTCGCTTCGGTCCTCGCCACCGTGGGCAGCGAGGATGTCGCCCGCGTCCGGCTGGGCATCGGCCGCCCGGGCGACGGGCTCGACGCCGCCGAATACGTATTGAGCGCGATTCCGGGCTCCGCCTGGGCGGCCTGGGACAAGTGTCTCGCGGCGGCCGCCGACGCGGTGGAGGTCGTGTGCGCGGACGGCCTGGAGGCGGCGATGGCGCGGTTCAACGGCGGATGACCCTGGCCGGCGCGGGGCCTCGGCCGGTGGGCGCCCGCAGCCGGGGCGGGACCGGCCCTGGGACCCGCTGCGTGGGACGCGCCCCGGGTCGGGCGGGTGGGGAGGGGAGCCGTCGTGGGGAGCCCGCTCCAGGTGCTCCGGGCCTGGAACGACATCGCCGAGTACGGCGGCCTGCTGGATTCCGTGCGCAGGGGTTTCACGGAGGTCGAGCTTTCCGGCGTCCCTCCCCCCGCCGCCGTGGCCCTGGGGTTGTCCCTCCGGGAGGACCTGGGGCGGCCGCTCGTCCTGCTCGCCCCCGACCCCTCGGCCGCCCAGTCGTTGGCGGAGGCGGCCCAGGCCTGGCTCGGACCCGACGGGCCCGTCTTCGCCTTCCCCGCGCGCGAGTTCCTTCCCTACGCGGTTGTGGCCCAGAGCCCGGAGATCCACGCCCCGCGCCTCCGCACCCTCGCCGAGCTGGTGCGCCGCGCGCCCGGGGCTGCGCCCGCCATCCTGGTGCTGCCGGTCGCCGCGCTGCGGCGGCAGCTGCCGCCGCCCGAGGTGTTTGCCGGGGCCATTGTCGGGATCGACGCCGGGCAGCGCGCGGAGCCGGGCGGCTTGGCGGAGCGCTTGGTGCGCGCCGGGTATCGGCGCGAGTCGGTCGTCGAGGGGCCCGGAACCTTCGCCGTGCGTGGCGGGATCCTCGACGTCTTCACCTTGGTTTCGGACGATCCGTGGCGCATCGAGTTCGACGACGACCGGGTCGCCTCCATCCGGTCGTTCTCGGCGGAGACGCAACGCTCCGCGGAAACGGTGCAGCGCATCCTGCTCCCGCCGGCCCGCGAGGTCCCGGCTCCTGAGGGCCGGGAGCTGGAGGCGGCGCTGCAGCGCGTCCGCCGGTCCCTGGCGGACATGGAGGGCCGGCTGGGCGACGGCGGAGGCGAGGGGGCGGAGGAGGCGCGGGGTCGGCTGGCGGATCAGGTTGGCGCCGACCTGGAGGCCCTTGCGGCCGGACAGGGCTCGGCGGGCCTGTGGGAGAACTACCTGCCCTTTGCCTGGGAACCGGCCTCGGTGCTGCGCTACGCCGCCTCCGGCGGCGGCAGGGCGCCCGTGTGCCTCTTCGTCGACGCCGGCCTCGGCGCCGAGGCGGTCCTTGAGCTCTCCCGGCAGGACGAGGCCCGCCTGGCCGCCTTCCTGGGCGACGGACGGATCCTGCCCGAGCAGTCGGCGGCCTTTGCGCTCCCCCGCGACTGGCGCTCGGACTTCCGCGGGCCGGTCCTGTATTCGAGCGCGTTGGGTCGGACGGCGGCCGGACAGGTGGCGCCCGAGCGTGTGACCATCCCCGCCCGCACCGCTCCGCCGTTCGCGGGTCAGTGGACCTTGGTGCTCGACGAGGTCCGGCGGTGGGCGCGATCCGGCTACCGCGTCCTCTGCTGGGTCGGCACGGAAGAGCGCGCGGGCGCCATCGCGCGCGAGTTCCGGGATGCTGGCCTGGTCGCCACGCAGGGGTGGGAGAACACACCCCGGCCCGGTCAGGTGGCGACGGTCGTGGGCCACCTGCCGGGCGGCTTCGAGGTGCCGGGCCTCGCGCTGGCCGTCCTGACGGAGCAGGAATTGTTCGGCCGCCGCCCCCGGACCGCCCGGGTTCGCCGGGCGGCGCCCGGGGCCCGCCTGCAGAGCTACGAGGACCTGCAGGTCGGCGACTACGTGGTCCACGCCACCCACGGCATCGGCCAGTATCTCGGCACGGCGGCGCTTAAGGTCCAGGGCAAACAGCGGGACTACCTGGTCCTCCGGTACGAGGGCACCGACCGCCTTTACGTGCCTACGGAACAGGTCGGACTTGTGTCCAAGTACGTCGGCGGGGAGTCGCGTCAACCGCGCGTGTCGCGCCTCGGCGGCGGGGATTGGAACCGCGCCAAGCAACGGGTCAAGGAATCGGTGCGCGCCATGGCGGAGGAGCTCATCGCCCTCTATGCCGCGCGCCAGACCTTGCGCGGCCACGCCTTTCCACCCGACACCCCATGGCAGGCGGAGTTCGAGGCAGCGTTCCCCTTCGACGAAACGCCCGACCAGCTCACCGCGATCCGCGAGATCAAGGCCGACATGGAGCGTCCCGTGCCGATGGACCGCCTGCTCTGCGGGGACGTGGGGTACGGCAAGACCGAGGTCGCCATGCGGGCGGCGTTCAAGGCGGTCATGGACGGGCGCCAGGTCGCCGTCCTGGTGCCGACGACCATCCTGGCCGAGCAGCACCACCTCACCTTCACGGAACGGTTCCGCGGCTTTCCCCTCACCATCCGCATGCTTTCCCGATTCCGCAGCAAGCGGGAACAGGATGAGACGGTCACGGGCCTGCGCCGGGGCACGGTGGACATCGTCATCGGTACCCACCGCCTGCTGGGGGACGACGTGGGTTTCAAGAACCTCGGCCTCCTCGTCGTCGACGAAGAGCACCGGTTCGGCGTCGCCCACAAGGAGCGCCTCAAGCAACTGCGCCAGACCGTGGACGTCTTGGCGATGACGGCGACGCCGATCCCCCGGACGCTGCACATGGCAATGGCCGGGCTTCGGGACATGAGTGCCATCACCACGCCGCCGGAGAATCGCTATCCGGTGGAGACCGTCGTCGTGGAATGGTCGCCGGCCCTCGTCCGCGAGGCCGTCTCACGGGAGGTCGCCCGTCGCGGACAGGTCTACTATCTGCACAATCGCGTGCAGAGCATCACGGAGGCGTTGGAGCGGCTGCGGGACCTCGCCCCTGGCGCCGATGTCGTCGTGGCCCATGGCCAGATGCCGGAGGACGAACTTGAGGCGGTCATGACCCGCTTCTGGCGCGGGGAGCATCAGGTGCTCCTGTCGACCACGATCATCGAGTCGGGCCTCGATATTCCCAACGCGAACACCCTGGTCGTCGAGGATGCGGACAAACTCGGCCTTGCGCAACTCTACCAGATCCGGGGGAGGGTGGGACGGAGCTCGCGCGTCGCTTATGCCTACTTCACCTACCGGCGCGAGCGTGCACTGACTGAAGTCGCCGAGAGGAGGCTTCAGGCTATTCGGGAATTCACGGAGCTGGGCTCCGGTTTCAAGATTGCGCTCCGCGACCTCGAGATCCGGGGCGCCGGAAACATCCTCGGTCCGGAGCAGCATGGATTTGTGGCGGCCGTCGGATTTGACTTGTATGCTCAACTGCTGGAAGACGCGGTGCGCGATCTCCGCGGCGAGCGGGAAGCTCCGCTGACGCGGACCACGGTCGAACTGCGGGTCGATGCGTTCATCGCCGACGAGTACATCGCCGAGCCGCGCGTCAAGCTGGAGTTCTACAAGAAGATCCATTCGGCGGCCACGCCGGCGGAGGTCGACGGGGTCGACGAGGAATTGCGGGATCGGTTCGGGCCGTATCCCGCAGGTGTGGGCAACCTGCTGCGCCTGGCGCGGGTCCGCGTGCTCGCCCAGTCGGTCGGCCTGCTCGGCGTCGTCCAGGAGGGGCGGACGGTGACGCTCTCCTTTCCCAATTACGCCACTGGGCTCCTGAGCGGGCTGAACGACCTTCCAGCCCGCATGTCACGCCGCCTGCGCCTCCTCGCCAGTCCGAAGCCCGTCGCCACCCTGGCGCTCGACGCGCTCGACGATGCGACCGTGCTGGGCTCGGTGGACGCCTGTCTCCAGGCGCTGGCTGCGCATCCGGAGGTTCGGGCCTGGCGGCGGTCCATGGCCGCCCAGGGAGACGGGGCGGAGGGGCCCGCGGTGGCCGCCTCCGACGCGGCGCGGGCCGACGGCGAGGTGGTCGCCCGCGTCGCGCGCGCTGCCGCCGGAGCCCCGCTCCCTCCGGAGGGCCGGGCGGGAAGGGCTGCCGGCCCGAGCGCACCCGTGGGAGCGAAGGCCACGCACGACCGGAGCGACGGCCGCGGCGCCGAGTCGTCGCCGGCTGGCCGGCCGACGGGGGGCGGTGCGTGGTCCGAGGGCTGGGCCGCGGGCGACGCGGACCGGTTGGCGCGCCTCCACGGCCTGCGCAGGGTGGCGGGAATCGCGCCCGGCGCGGCCCCGGAGGCCCGCGGCGCCAGGCGTGCCGGCCCGGATGGACCCGATCCGCTGGCGGAGGGTTCTCCGGTGTCGCGCGCCGGCGGCGGGCGGGCATCGGGGGCGCCGAGGCGCTCCGGTCCGCTGCGTCCCCAGGCCCCGCGCGGGCTCGTGCTCCCCGGACCCGAGCGCGCCAGGGATGCGCCGCGCCGCGGCGGCGGAACCTGACCCGGGCGTCGCGCGCGGCGTGTGATAGCATCGCCATCAGGGGGTGGGCCTGTGGGGCTGCAGGTTTTTGAGCGCGGCGACCTGCCGCGCTGGGCTCGCATCCAACGCACGCTGTTCTCCGAAGAGGTCGTGGACGTCGCCGGAGCCGTGGCGGAGGCGTTCCGCGGCGCGGACATGGGCGCCCTGGTCCGCCCCGGCGCCCGCGTGGCCATAGGCGCGGGCAGTCGCGGCATCGATCGGTACGCCGAGGTCATCCGGGCCGTGGTCGCGGAGCTGCGGGGGCTGGGCGCCGAGCCGTTCGTCTTCCCCGCCATGGGCAGCCACGGCGGCGCGACCGCGGAGGGCCAATTGGAGGTCCTGCGGCAGTACGGGGTGACGGAGGCCGCGGTGGGGGCCCCGGTGCGTGCGGCGATGGATACGGTCCTGCTCGGGCACGAGGGCGACGTCCCCGTGTATTTCGACCGCCTGGCGGCCACCGGCGCGGACGCGATCGTGCCGGTCAACAGAGTTAAGCCGCACACCGACTTCCACGGCCGGATCGAGAGCGGCCTGATGAAGATGATCGCGATCGGCATGGGCAAGCAACGAGGCGCGGACATCTTCCACGCGCGCGGCTTCGACGAGTTTCCGGAGCTGATCCCCGCGGTCGCCCGCTTCTCCCTATCCCGCCTCCCCATCCTCGCCGGCGTGGCGCTGGTGGAGAATGGGTTGGGTCGACTGGCGCGCATCGAGGCCGTAACGGCCGCTCGGATCGAGGAGCGGGAGGCCGAGCTGCTCGAATCGGCCCGTCGCTGGATGCCCCGCCTGCCGGGGCGTCAGGTGGACGTGCTGGTCATCGACCGGATAGGCAAGGATGTGAGCGGCATCGGCAGCGACAGCAACGTGATCAACCGCTACTACACGGGCCGGCTGCCCCAGGAGCCGTCCGTACAGCGGATCATCGTCCGTGGCCTGACGGAGGCCACCGAGGGGAACGCGTCCGGGCTTGGCCAGGCCGACGTGGTACTGCGCCGCGCGGTGCTGGCCTTCGACCCGGAGGTCACCTACATGAACTGCATCACGGCCAAGACCCCGGAGGGCGCCCGCATCCCCCTCACGGTCGACAACGACCGCCAGGCCCTGCATGTGGCGCTGGCCTGCTGTGTCAAGTTGACGCCTGGCCGCGAGCGGCTGCTCCGCATCGAGGACACCAAGCACCTGGACCGGATGTGGGCCAGCGAAGCGATGCTGGACGAGATCGCCGCCGACGAGAGGGTCGAGCTCCTATCCCCGCCCGAGCCCATCGCCTTTGACGCCGCGCACATGCTCGTGGACTGAGGCGCCGCCGGGCGCCTCACCGGACCCGGAGCACCGTGCGGGCGGGCGCCCAGCGGCGGATCCGCCCTTCGAGCGCCGCGCTTCGGGTCTCCGTCCGCGCCGCACCCTCGCCGGCCTCTCCCGACTGACAGAACCGACGTGGAAATGGGAAGGCTATGCGCCGCCGGCGCGACCCCTGCAAGCGCGCGCCTCTGCGCGAATGCATGGGCGAGACCCCCGGGCGCCTTCTGGCCGCCGGCCCCTTGCGCGCGGGCTGGCGGCGGAGTCGCCTTGCGGGCGCGCCATGGCGGGGTCCGGGGGCAGGCAGTAAGGGGGGCTTCCGGTGAAGGCGACCGGCATCGTCCGGCGCATCGACGACTTGGGACGTATCGTGATCCCCAAGGAGATTCGGCGCACACTGCGCATAAGGGAAGGCGACCCGCTCGAGATCTTCGTCGATCGCGACGGCGAAGTGATTCTCAAAAAGTATTCCCCCATAGGTGAGCTGGCGGACTTTGCCAAGGAGTACGCGGACAGCCTGCACGAGACAGTGGGCCACATCGCGTTGATCAGCGATCGCGATGCGGTGATCGCCGTAGCGGGTGCGCCGAAGCGCGAGTTTCTCGACAAGCGGGTCGGCCGCGCCGTCGAACAGGCGATGCAGTCCCGCGAAACCACGCGCTTTCGGGCCGGGATGCCGTCGCTCGGCGGTATCGCGGGCGACGACGAGGACGGCGAGCACTTCGGGTCCTTTGTGATCGCGCCCATCGTCACCGCCGGCGAGGCCATTGGCGCGGTCGTGCTAGCCAACCGCGAAGGGGCCCCGGCGATGGGGGACATGGAATCGAAGCTGGCAGAGACCGCGGCCGGATTCCTGGCGCGCCAGATGGCGCAATAGCGGTCTGGCGCAGGCTGAGAGCGCGCCGAGGCGGCGCGGGATGGGGTGGCGGGCGCCGCGGGAGCGCCCGCGCCGTGGCCGGCCCCGTCCGGTCGTCGCGCCGCCTGCGGCCCGGCGCGGACCGTATGCCGCGCCCCGCCGCCGGCCAGGCCATCGGTCCGGCTGGGGTTGTTGGACGCTGCCCCCGGAGCCCGGCCCGCCTGGCCCCGCTCGTCGACCGTCGCGCCCCACGGCTCGCCCATACCCCCATGCGATCGTCCCGAGGATGCGTCGGGCGGCCGCCCGAAACCGGAGTCCGGCGCCGGCGCGCGCCGGGCGGCGCCGGACTCCGATCGGGCGCGCTCACGAAAAGGGGGGTCCGGGGTGGCCGATGAGGAGGAAGGTCCCGCCTTCGCGCATGTCATGGACTTGGTCCGGCGCCTGCGCGCGCCGGGCGGATGTCCCTGGGACCGCGCGCAGACCCATGCCAGCCTTCGTCGCTTCGCCCTCGAGGAGGCCAGGGAGGTCGTCGCGGCCATCGACGGCGCCGGCCAAGACGGCGCGGCGCTGCGCGAGGAGTTGGGTGACCTGCTGCTCCAGGTCTGCCTCCACGCCGCGATCGCCGCGGAGGCCGGCACCTTCACCGTCGGCGACGTGTTGGACGGGCTCGCCGCGAAGCTCCTGCGGCGGCACCCGCACGTGTTCGGGGACGAGGGCCCGGCGGCCGACGCCCAGGAGGTCGAGCGGCGCTGGTCGGAGATCAAGAGGTTGGAGCGCGAGGGCGACGGCGGCGGGGCGGGTCGCAGCGCCCCGCCCCCGGCCGCCCCGGACCCATGGCCTTCGTGGCTGGAGGCCGTGCCCGCCGATCTGCCCGCCCTGGCGGAAGCCGGCGACCTGGCCAGCGCCGCGGCGCGCTGCGGCCTCACCTGGGACAGCGCGGCCGCGGCATGGCCGAAGGTCGAAGAGGAACGGGCGGAGTTTCTGGACGCCTGGAGGGCCAGGGGCGAAAGCGCGGCCCCGGACGGGGCCGGGTCCGGAAGTCCGCGGCCGCCGGCGGCCGCCCACTCGGACGGGCCCGGTGCCGCCCAGCGCATGGAAGAGGAACTGGGGGACATGCTTTTCGCGGTGGCGAGCGTGGCCCGCCTGCTGGGCCTGGACGCGGAGGTGGCGCTGCTGCGCGCCAACCGCAAATTCCGGCGGCGGTGCGGGGCCGTGGCGTCCCAGTTTCCCGGAGGGCGCGAGGAGATGCTGGCCGCCGGGGCGGAACGGTTGGACGCGGCGTGGCGTGAGGTCAAGGAGGTCGAACGGGCCGCCTGGCGCGGCGGGCCGCCCCCCGCATGAGGGGCTGCGCCGCGGCCCAGGCGACCGGAGGACCGAGCCCACCCCCGTCCCGCCGGCGGATCGCTGCGGCGCAGCCGTGCATGTGACGGTGGATTTTGGGCAGCCTGGGGACTTAGAGCAGGGACAGCGCTTTCCTGGCGCGAATGAGCGCCACTGCCAGGGGCCTTCGCGGGCTGCCGGCGCTGCGTAGCCAGCAGGGAAGCGCGAAAGGGGACGGGGCATGAACAAGCTCGAGCTCGTGAACACGGTGGCGGACAAGGCTGGGCTCACGAAACGCGACGCGGAGAAGGCGGTCAACGCCACCGTGGAGAGCATCGAGGAGGCCCTTCGGCGGGGGGATCGGGTCAGTCTCGTCGGATTTGGGACCTTCGAGGTGCGCAGCCGCAAGCCTCGGGTCGGCCGCAACCCCCAGACGGGACAGGAGATCCGCATCCCGGCCGGCAAGGTGCCGTCGTTCAAGGCGGGTAAGAGCCTGAAGGAGTCCATTACCTAGTCGCGCTCGACCGTCCCCCAGCCGCGCGTCCCCGGCCAGAGCGGATGCCGGCGGCGTCCCGGCGCAAGCGGCGTGCCGCCGCCCGGCGCGGCTGGCTCCGCTCCGGGGACGGACCGCACGTCCATGGCCGAAGGGCGCCAGCAGCGGGGCTCCCGAATGCGCTCGCACTGCGGGGCCTTGCACTGCAGGCCCCCTTCACATGCCTTCCTCGTCGTCCGGTGGGGGCGGACCCTGGCGGTCGTCCCGCACCACCTCATACAGGCCCGCGGCCGCGGAACGCGCCACCTGGCCGGCTGGAACCGCAACCACCCGAACCGTCAGGCGCCGCCACCCGTAGTCCACCTCCAAGACGTCGCCCGCCACCACTTCGGCGGATGCCCGCGCACGCCGCCCATCCCTCCACACGTGGCCGCCGTCACACAGGTGGTTGGCCAGCGTCCGCCGCCGGACCAGTCGGCTCACCTGCAGGAATTTGTCGAGCCGCATGCCGAGATGCCTCCCCCGCGCCGGGGCGATCGACCCCGGGGTGGCGCGTCGTCACCATCCGCCGCGAGCATCCTCGGGACCTGCTCCTGCATACGCTCTGCCAGGCCGCAACCGGCCGCGCGAAGGGGCCGAGCCTGATGGAGACGCGAGAAGTCCGCTCGGATCTGCGCGGGGCGTCTCCCCGCGGGGCTATCGGGAACGCTCGCGCCGGCTCCGGGGCCCGGGGCGGCTCGGCGCCTGCCGCAAATCCTCCGGGCGGTCACGAGGTCGTCCTGCGGGCCAGGGAAAGCGCGACGATCAGCGGCGTTCGCCACGTTTCCAGCTTCGACGACCACGAGATCATCCTGGACACCGATCTGGGTGCGCTGACCGTGCTCGGCCACGATCTGCAGATCAAGCAGTTGGACCTGGCGGAGGGCACCTTCTGGGTCGAGGGGCTCGTCGACTCCATCGTCTACGCGCAGTCGCGCAAGGACGACGGGCGGCGCGGCCGGTCCGAGCGGGGCGGCATGCTCGGGCGGCTGTTCCGGTAGCCGGGCGGTCGGGAACCGGCTCCGCGGCGGCGTTTCCCGTCCCTCCGCACCCTGCCCGGCGCGTCCCCTTCCACGGAGGGGCCGGACCCGCCTGGCGCGACGGGCCGGATGGAGGTCGGCGCGATGACTCCGCCCGAGCCGGTGTTGGTCCAGGGCGTCGCGTTCGTGGTTGCGGCCCTGACCGGGGTGGTTTGCGGGCTGATGCTGGACGCATACCGCGGGCTGCGCCGGGTGGCAGCCCCGCCCGCCTGGCTCGGCCACGCGCTCGACGCGCTCTTCGTGGCGGCGGTGCTGCCGGTCGTCGCCGCGGGGATGCTCGGCGCGAACTGGGGGGAGCTCCGCGTCTACCCCCTCGCCGGTCTGGCGTTGGGTCTCGCGCTGTACTTGGCGCTTGGCAGCCCGGTCCTGCTGCCCGCCGGCACGGCCACGCTGCGGGTCGCCGTCCGGGCCGTGGCCGCCGCCGTCGCCGCCCTCACGTGGCCGGTCCGGGCGACGGTCGGACTTTACACCCGCCTGCGGTGCCCCCCGACCGCGGCCTATGCGCCCCCGGCGTCGCCGCCGCGTCCCCCGCGCGGCGGCCCGCGCGCCCGCCGGGGCAAACGCGGCGCCTCCTGACGGACGCGCGGCTCCGCGCACCCCCTCCCCTGCCGGCGGGAGGAGTCGGGTGCGGCGCGCCGAATGGACACGTCCACGTTTCGTACGGATTTTGTCCACAACATGTACACAAAGTGTGGATAAGGGCCGATGCAGATCGAGATCCGTGGCGCGGAGCGCCTCAGCTTCCGGGAACGCCAGGTGGTCGTGCTGAAGGAGACCGGGGTCGCGGCCGAGGCGATCGCCCGCCGGCTGGGCATCGGTCCGGCGACGGTGGCCACCCTGTACAACCGGGCGAAGGCCAAGGGGTTTCAGGTGGTCATCGTGCTCGACGGAGATCCGCTGGGGCTCTACGACCCGGGGGACGGCGACCCGGATGCCGCAGAGCCGCCCGCGAAGGGTGATGACGCCTCTTGAGGGCCGACCGCAGGTCCGCGGCCAGGCAGGAGGTCCTACCCCTCCGGCACCGCGCGGAGCCGGTCGAGGGAGCCGTGCGTCTGGGCGGGGTCCACCCGCCGCGCCCGGCTCGCCGGCGGGCGGCGTTGTCTTGGCGGTGGGGCCCCGTCGCGACCCTGGCCGTCCTTCTGTACTGCGCCTGGATCGGCCACCTGGAGTGGCGGTCGTGGACGCATCTCCACAGCCAAGAGGTCGCGCTTGCCGACCAGGCCGCCGTGCTCGCGCGGCAGCAGGCAGCCCTGCGTGCCGAGATCGCGTACGACTCGACGCCGGCTTACGTGGAGGGCGTCGCCCGGCAGGAGTTCGGCCTTGTCGCCGCCGGAGAGGTGCCCCTGGCCCCGGTCACGGCGGGTTCCGGCTCCGCGGGCCCGGTCGCGTCCGGCGGTTAGCCCAGCCTCGCGGGCGCCCGGCTCGAACGGAGGCAGATCCTGCCGAAACTTGCGGCGGTTGGCTCGTTTGACACCTCCGCGCCGCCGGCTGTACAATGCACCTGCAACGGTCACCGTAGGGGGAGTCTCGGCCGGATGTCGCTCTCCGTCGGCTCTGTTGTCGAAGGAACCGTTACGGGGATCACCAATTTCGGGGCATTCGTGGAACTGCCGTCCGGTCAGACGGGCCTCGTCCACATTTCGGAAGTGGCCGACGTCTACGTCACGGACATCAATGAGCATCTGAAGAAGGACGACAAGGTCAAGGTCAAGGTTCTGAACATCGATCCCAATGGCAAGAAGATCGGTCTTTCCATTCGCCAGGCCCAGGAAGGGGCCAGTGCGACGCGGGCGCTGCCGCCCCGCGGGCGGTACACCGGTGGTCGCGGTCGGCCGGCACCGGGAACCTTCGAGGATAAGTTGAAGCGGTTCATGAAGGACAGCGAGGATCGACTGGGCGACCTGAAGCGCAACACGGAAGGAAAACGTGGTGGCCGCGGTTCCCGCGGGTTCTAGGCGCCGAACGAGATGAAGGCATGGGCCGGACCGTTCGGCGCGAATTCCGTCGATTGAATGGCCGTGTAGGCAGGGCCCGCTCGGTCGTAGGCCGGGCGGGTCGCGTGTTTTAGCTGCATGGGCCGCCGGGGTGGCGAAACGGCAGCCGCGGGGGACTTAAAATCCCCTGCCCGCAAGGGCGTGCGGGTTCGAGTCCCGCCCCCGGCACCACTTGAGCCCCAAGGGCTTGCGGGCATCCGACCAAGCGGCCCATTAGACGGCGGCCCGCCGACATCTAACGCGATGTCTAATACTATAATCAGGGATACGGGCCGAGGCATCAGCACAGGTCGGCGAACGTTGGAAGCGGCAGTGGGGTGGCCCGGAGGGCCAGCGTGCGCTGGACCGTGATCGCGCACCACGCGGTGAGCCGGCGTC
>JAJYVV010000026.1 GCA_021791815.1 Bacillota bacterium
GCCGCCGCCGTCCGGGACGCCGCCGGGCGGGGCCGGACGGGCCCGGGCGGGGGCGTGTCGGCGCCCGGCCTGGCCGGGGTCGACGGCATCTTTCGGGGGACGCCGCTGGAGTGCGACCTCCGGGGTCTCGACCGGCTGGATGCGCTGGCCAGGGTGGACAAGGCACTGGACGACGCCGTCCTGGCCGGGCTGCGCGAGATCCGGCTCATCCACGGCAAGGGCACGGGCGTCCTGCGCGAGGCGGTCGGAGAGTTCCTGCGCGGGCACCCCCAGGTGGCGTCGTTCCGCCTCGGCGGCGGCGGCGAGGGCGGCGCCGGGGCCACCGTGGTCGAGATCCGGACATGAGGGCGCCCCCGAACGCGCGGGGCCGGGTCGCCCCGGCCCCCACAGGAAGCGGCTCCCGGTCGTCAGCCCGCCGGCTCCGAGGAAGCGGCCCAATGGGCGCTCGGCCGTGCCCGGCCAGCCCGCCCTCGCCGTCCGCGGTCCGGCGGCCGCGCCCCCGTCCCCCGACGCGGCGCGGCCCCGGGCCCCCGTGCGGCTCTAGCATCCCTCGGCCCGGCGGCCGGCAGACCGGAAAAACGCTGGCCCGGCGCCTACCCATGGTCGCCCCGCCACGCCGCGCGGGCGCGGCGGCCCCGTCGGGGCCCGAACCGGCAGCGAAGGAAGGATCGCGGCGCGCGTGCACGGGAACTGGGACGTCCGCATCGAGGGCCCTGCCCCGGGCGAGGTGAACATGGCGCGGGACGAGGCGCTGGCGAACGAGGCGGCGGCCTCCGGGCGCGCGCTGCTCCGCCTGTATGCGTGGATGCCGCCGGCGGTTTCGATCGGCCGCAACCAGGATGCGGCGGAGGCGTGCGCGCCCGCCGCCTGCCGCGCGCTGGGCTGGGACGTCGTGCGGCGGCCCACCGGGGGCCGAGCCGTTTGCCACGATCGGGACGAGGTCACCTACGCCGTGGCGCTGCCCGCCGCGGCCGCGCCGCCCGGCGTCCTGGCCGCCTACGAATGGCTGGCGCAGGGGCTGCTGGCGGGCTACCGCGCCCTCGGCCTGCCGGCCGAGTTGGCGCCGCGCCGGCCGCCCCCGGATCCATCGGGCGACCCCGGGCGGCGGGGGGCGTGCTTCGACGCGCCGGCCCCCTCGGAGATCGTGTGCGCGGGGCGCAAGCTGGCGGGCAGCGCGCAGGTCCGCCGGGCCGGCTACCTCCTCCAGCACGGCTCGCTGCCGATGCACGTCGATACGGACCTGCACGCGCGGCTGCTCGGCCTTTCGCCGGAGGCCTCGGCCGCCCTGGCGCGGCGGGCGGCCGGCATCGCCGACCTGCTGCGGCCGGCTCCGAGCTGGGCCGAGGTCGCCGCCGCCATCGCGGCCGGCTTCCGGCAGGCGCTGGACCCCGGGGCGCCGAATCGGGCGCCGGCCGGTCGCGGGCCGGGCGGCGATCCCCTGGCGAGCACCGGCTGACGGGCGCCCGCGCCGGAGCGCGCCCCACAGAGAGGACGTGGCCCGGTGGCCCCGCCCGCGGTTCTGGTGATCCACGGGCCCAATCTCAACCTGCTCGGGCGGCGGGAGCCCGAGATCTACGGGCGGACGACGCTCGCCGAGATCGACGCCGCGCTCGCCGCCCTGGGGCGGGAGTTGGGTCTGCGCGTGGAATGCGTGCAGCACAACGGGGAGGGCGAGATCATCACCGCGATCCAGCAGGCCGAGGGCCGGTTCCGGGGGATCCTGATCAACGCCGCCGGCTACACCCACACGAGCGTCGCGGTGCGCGACGCCCTGGCGGCCATCGGCATGCTCGGCGTTCCCGCCGTCGAGGTGCACCTCTCGCAACCGGCCGCGCGCGAGCCCTTCCGGCACGTCTCCCTGCTGGCCGGCGTCTGCCGCGGCAGCGTGAGCGGCTTCGGCGCCGCGGGCTACGGGATCGCGCTCCGCGGCCTCGCGGAGCTGCTGCCGGCGGGGGGAGGCCTGTGAGCGCCCGGCTGGAGGCGCTGCGCGCCGCCCTGCGGCGCCGTCACCCCGCCGCGGGAGCCCTGGCCGTGGCGGGGATGGACAACGTGCGCTACCTGTCGGGCTTCCGGGGGGACGCCGGCCTCCTGTGGGTGGCTCCCGACGATGCGGCGCTCCTCACCGATTCCCGCTTCTGGACGCAGGCGCGGGAAGAGGCGCCGGACTGGCGGCTCGTCCGCGTCCGCGAGCGTCCGACCGTGGAGTTCCTCGGCGACCTCTGCCGCGCGTCCGGGGTGGGGGCGCTGGCCTTCGACCCCGGCGAGGTCACGTACGCCGGCTACCGGGAGTGGCGCCGCCGGCTGACCGGCGTGCGCCTTGTCCCCGCGCCGGGCCTGGTCGCGGCGCTGCGCCTGCGCAAGGAGCCGGCGGAGATCGCGGCCATCCGGCGGGCGGCGGCCGTCGCGGACCGGGCCTTCGCGCAGTGGAGGGCGCAGGTGCGGCCCGGCGCGGTCGAGGCCGAACTGGCGCTGGACCTCGAACACCGGATGCGGCGGGCCGGCGCCGAGGCGATGGCGTTCCCGCCCATCGTGGCCGGAGGCCCCCGGGGCGCGATGGCGCACGCGGTCCCGGGCCCGGCGGCCCTGCGGGCGGGCGAGATGGTCGTCGTCGACCTGGGGTGCCGCGTCGACGGATACTGCTCGGACATGACCCGCACCCTGGTCGTCCCCGGGGCCGAGCCCGATCCCGAGGCGCGGCGGGTGTACGATGTGGTGCGCAGCGCGCTGCAGGCCGGGATCGATGCCCTGCGCCCCGGACGCAGGGGGCTCGACGTCGACGCGGAGGCGCGCCGCGTCATCGCGGCCGCCGGCTATGGCGACGCCTTCGGCCACGGGCTCGGCCACGGCGTGGGCCTCGCGGTGCATGAGGGCCCACGGCTTTCGCCGCTGGCGGACCCGCGCCAGACGATCCCCGAGGACGCGATCGTGACCGTCGAGCCCGGAGTGTACCTGGAGGGGCGGTTCGGCGTGCGCCTCGAGCAGCTCGTGCGCGTCCGCGCGGGCGGGCCGGAGGTTCTGAGCACCTCGCCGCTGTGACGGGGCGGGCGGACGGCCGGGCTGCCGGCCGGGCCCGCGAGGAGGAGAGAGGCCCATGGCCGAGATGACCTCGACGACGGATTGGCGCGCGGGCATGACCGTCGAGCTCGACGGCGTGCCGACGCTGGTCGTGGAGAGCAACCACATCAAGCCGGGCAAGGGCCCGGCCTTCGTGCGCGCCCGGCTCAAGAACCTCATCTCCGGGGCGATCTACGAGCGCACCTTCCGTTCCGCGGAGAAGATCCCGGCGGCCCTGGTGGAGCGGCACGACATGACGTACCTGTACGAGTCCGACGGGCAGTACCACCTGATGGACAGCGAGTCCTACGAGCAGATGGCCGTGGCCGGCGCGGCGATCGGCGACCAGCGGCGCTTCCTGCAGGAGGGCATGACGCTGGTGGTGACCCAGCACAAGGGCACGATCGTGGACGTGGAGCTGCCGACCACCATCGAGACCGAGGTGACGCAGACCGAGCCGGGGATCAAGGGCGACACGGTGAGCAACACCACCAAGCCGGCCGTCATCGACACGGGCGCGACGGTGCCGGTGCCGCTGTTCATCGAACGCGGCGAGCGCATCCGCGTGGACACGCGCACCGGCGCCTACGTGGGCAGGGCGTGAGGCCCGCGGGCCGGGGAGGGGCGGCGATGGCGGCGCAGCGCGTGCTCGTCACGGCGCGGGCCTTCTTCTCTGCCGGCGCCGCCGCGGCCGAGCCGCTGCGGCAGGCCGGCATCGAGGTCGTGCGCGCCCCGCGCTTCGGGCCGCTGACCGAGGAGGAGCTGATCCGGGCCCTGGAGGGTTGCGCCGGCGTCATCGCCTCCTCCGACCCTTACGGCGATCCGGTGTTTCGGGCGGTTCCGGGCCTGCGGGTGATCGCGCGCACCGGGGTCGGGTACGACAGCATCGACCTGGACGCCGCGACCGCCCATGGCGTCGTCGCCGTGACCACGCCCGGCGGTATCGCCGAGACGGTGGCCGACTTCGCCTTCGGCCTCCTGCTCGCGGTCGCCCGGCGCATCCCCGAGGGAGCGGCCCTCATGCGCCGCGGCGGGTGGGCGGCCGAACTGCCGGCCACCGAGGTCTGGGGCGGCTGCCTCGGGATCGTGGGCATGGGCGCCGTGGGCGCCGCGGTGGCGCGGCGCGCGGCCGCCTTTCGCATGCGCGTCGCCGCATACGACCCGGGCCTGCAGCCGGGCGAGATCCGGGCCCGCGGCGCGGAGCCGCTGGACCTGCGGACCCTGCTGGGCGAGGCGGATTTCGTCACGCTGCACGCCGCGCTGACCCCCGGCAGCCGCCGGCTGATCGGCGCCGAGGAGCTGGGCGCGATGAAGCCCGGGGCGTTCCTCATCAACACGGCGCGCGGCGGGCTCGTCGACCACGACGCGCTGCTGGAAGCGCTCGAGGCGGGCCGGATCGCCGGGGCGGCGCTGGACTGCTTCGAGCTCGAGCCCCTGCCGGCGGAGCACCCGCTCCGCCAGTCGGCGCGGTGCTTGCTGACGCCCCACGTCGCGTTCAGCACCCGGCGCAACTCGCTCGACATGTCCCGGCGGGCGGCCCAGGCGGTGGCGGCGGTGCTGGGCGGCACGCCGCCGCCGAGCGACGTCCGGGTGCTCAACCCCGAGGCCCTTCGGCCGCGCTGAGCGGGGCCGCGGGGCCCCGCGGGAGGAGGGCGATGGCATGCGGGTCAATCCCGTGCTCCAGCGTCTCCGCGCGGGGAGGCCGTCCGTCGGGACCTGGCTGTCCCTGGGCAGCCCCACGGCCGCCGAGCTCCTCGTGACCTCGGGCTTCGAGTGGCTGACGGTCGATCTCGAACACACGCCGATGTCGTGGGAGACGGTCGCCCACATGGTCGGCCTGATCGCCCACCGGGGCGGCGTGCCCCTGGTGCGCATCCCGTCCAACACCGTCGAGAACGCCAAGCGCGCCCTGGACCTCGGGGCGAGCGGGCTGGTGGTGCCCATGGTCAACAGCGTGGCGGAGGCCGAGGCCGCCGTCGCCGCCGTGCGCTACCCGCCCGCGGGCGTGCGCAGCGTCGGCGGCATCCTGCGCGCCGCGCGCTGGGATACCGACCCGGTCACATACCAGGCCCGGGCCAACCGGGAGATCCTGCTCGTCATCCAGGCGGAGCACCGCCTGCACCTGGAGCACGCGCGGGAGATCGCGGGCGTGCCCGGGATCGATGCGGTCTTCATCGGCCCGCACGACATGGGCGCATCGCTCGGGCTGCGGCCCGACTCGCCCGAGATGGAGCCGCACTTCGCGGCGGTGCTTGCGGCGTGCCGCGAGGCCGGCGTGCCGGCGGGCATCCACGCCCCGGACGCCGAGTGGGCCCGCCGGAGGGTCGCGCAGGGCTTCCGCTTCGTGGCGGCGGGCACCGACGCCTCCATGCTCGACCGCCTGGCGCGATCCGAGGCGGCGCTCGCGCAGGGCACGGAGGCGGGCGCCGCGCCCGCGGCGGGCGGCGCCGTCCTGGAGTAGGGGCGGGGGAGGGGCGGGCGCCCATGGGCGGTGGCGAACGGCCCGTGCGCGAGTATTCGGCCTACGTCGGGACCTACGAGGGCGGCGGCCGGCCGTCCCTGTTCCACGTGCGGTGCGACGCGCGGACGGGACGGCTGCGGCTCCGCGGCGCCGTCTCGGATGTCGTGCATCCCTCGTTTCTGGCCCTGCACCCCCGGGGCGGCCACCTGTATGCGGCGAGCGAGGCTCCGGGGGGCCCGGACGGCGAGGTGTGCGCCTTCGCGCTCGATCCGCGGACGGGCGATCCGACGTTCCTGCACCGCCGGCCGGCCCACGGCCGGTCGACCTGCCACGTCTCCGTGGACGCCGACGGCCGGGTTCTCGTCGCCGCCAACTACGGCAGCCCCACCATCGTCCTCTACCGCCTCGGCGAGGACGGCGGGTTGGCGGCGGCCGCGGTCGTGATGCGCCACGACGGCCACAGCGTGCACCCGCGGCAACGGGAGCCGCACCCGCACTCCGCCAACGTGGATCCCTCCGGGCGCTTCGTCTACTGCCCGGATCTCGGGACCGACCGCATCATGATCTACCGGCTCGACCGGACGGCCGGAACCCTGGCCGCCAACGATCCGCCCTGGGTGGGCACGGCGCCCGGCGCGGGGCCCCGCCACCTCGCCTTCCATCCCGCGCTCGACGCCGCATACGCGGTCAACGAGATCGACTCGACGGTCGCGGCGTACGCGCGGGATGCGGACTCGGGCGCCCTGCGGCCGCTGCAGGTCGCCTCCACGCTGCCGGCGGGGTTCCGGGACGGCAACTCGTGCGCGGACGTCCACGTCCACCCCTCGGGCCGCTTCGTCTATGCCTCGAACCGCGGCCACGACAGCATCGCCGTCTTCCGGGTCGATCCGGCCTCCGGGCGGTTGGAGCCGGCGGGCCACGCCGCCACGGGGGGGCGCACGCCGCGGAACTTCGCCCTGGATCCCGCCGGCCGCTTCCTCTTCGCGGAGAACCAGGACAGCGGCTCGATCGTGACCTTCGCGGTCGACCCGGCGACGGGCGTCTTGGAGCCCACGGGGGACCGGCTGGAACTGCCCACCCCCGTCTGTCTCCGCTTCGGACGCGCCTGGACGGCCGCGTAGCAACCGGCCGGGTTGCCCTGCGGCCCGCCGGCCTGCTACCCTGAGGTCCGTCGGGGACAGGCGCCCCGCGGGCGTGGCCGCAGAGAGCCGGGGCCCCCGCTGCGAGCCCGGCGGCCGGCGCGCGGACAGGCGCATCACCCCGCGCGTTGCGGTTCGTGGCCGGGCGTCCGGCCGCCGCCCGCCGGGCGTTATCGGCCGAGTGCCGTCCCCGCCGCGCGGGTGGGCGGATCGAAGGTGGTACCGCGGAAACCCTCCGCCCTTTGCCGGCAGGGGGGTTTTGGCGTTGGGGCGTCCCGGCCCGCCCGAGACGCGCGACCCCCCTGGAGGTCATCTGGCGTGGAGCCTTCATCCGACCCGCCCGCGGGCCCGCGCCCCGACGGCCCCGACTACCGCGCCACGCTGCATCTGCCGCGCACGGACTTCCCCATGCGGGCGGACCTGCCGCGCCGGGAGCCCGACATCCAACGGGCCTGGGCGGAGTCCCGGCTCTACGCCCGCATCCGGGAGGCGCGGCGCACCGCGCCGCGGTTCATCTTCCACGACGGGCCCCCGTACGTGAACGGCAACATCCACATGGGCACCGCGCTGAACAAGTCCCTGAAGGATTTCGTCGTGCGGTTCCGCACGATGCTCGGCGACGACGCGCCCAACGTCCCGGGCTGGGACACGCACGGCCTGCCCGTGGAGATGCAGGCCCTCAAGACCTACCGCCTCGACCGCTCCCAGACCGACGCGCTGGAGCTGCGGCGGCACTGCCGCGCCTTCGCCCTGTCCTTCCGCGACACCATGACCGCCCAGTTCGCGCGCCTCGGCATCGTGGCGGACTGGGACCACCCGTACTTCACGCTCGACCCGGCCTTCGAGGCCGAGGAGATCGCCGCGTTCGGGCGCATGGCGGCCTCCGGGCTCATCTACCGCGGGCTGCGCCCCGTCTACTGGTGCGCGGAGTGCACCACGGCCCTCGCCGACGCCGAGGTGGAGTTCCACGACCACGTCTCGCCGGCGGTGACCGTCCTGTTCCCGGTCGCGGATTCGGGCGGCCGCCTGCCGGACGGGGCCGCGGCGGCCATCTGGACCACCACGCCGTGGACCCTGCCGGCCAACGTCGCCATCACGGTCCATCCGGATCTCGCCTACGTGGCGGTCTCCACGGCGGCCGGGCCCGTGATCTGCGCGGAGGCGGCCATGGAGCGCTTCCTGGCCCTGGCCCCCGCCGGGCCGGAGGGCGCGCGGGTCCTGGGGCGCTGGCTGGGCAGGGATCTCGAGGGGGTGCGCTGCCGCCACCCCTTCCTGGATCGCGAGGTGCCCGTGGTCCTCGCCGACTACGTCGAGGCGGGGGAGGGCACGGGCCTCGTCCACACGGCGCCCGGCCACGGCCCCGACGATTTCGAGGTCGGGCGGCGCTACGGCCTGCCGGTCATCCAGCCGCTCGACGAGCGCGGGATCTTCGGCCCGGAGGGAGGGCCCGTGGCGGGGCTGTCCCACACGGCGGCCAACGGCGCGATCATCGAGTTGCTGCGCTCGGCCGGCCGCCTGTGGCACGCGGGCGAGATCCACCACGAGTATGCGCACTGCTGGCGGTGCAAGCAGCCGGTGATCTGGCGCGCGACCGAGCAGTGGTTCTGCCGCATCGACGCCTTTCGTGCCGAGGCGCGCGCGGCGGCGGCGGCGGTGCACTGGCACCCGGCCTGGGGCCGCGGCCGCATGGACGGCATGCTGGAGTCGCGCGGGGACTGGTGCCTGTCGCGCCAGCGGGTGTGGGGGGTGCCCGTGCCGGTGCTGCACTGCACGGACTGCGGGCAGCCCCTCCTGCTCCAGCCGGTGTTCGACCGCATCTCGGCCGTGGTCCGCGCCGAGGGCTCGGATGCGTGGTGGATGCGGCCGGCCGCCGACTTCCTACCGGAGGGGACCGCCTGTCCCTCCTGCGGCTCCCGCGCCGTGCGCAAGGATCCCGACACGCTGGACGTCTGGTTCGACAGCGGCTGCACGCACCTGGCGGTCCTGGCCCAGGACCCGGCCCTCGGGTGGCCCGCGGACCTCTATCTGGAGGGGCCGGACCAGTTCCGGGGCTGGTTCCAGTCGTCGCTGCTCACCGCCGTGGCGACCCGCGGCAGCGCGCCCTACCGGGGCGTGGTCTGCCACGGCTGGGTCCTCGACGGCCAGGGGCGGGCGATGCACAAGTCTCTCGGCAACACGATCGAGCCCTCCGAGCTCCTGGAGCGGTGGGGCGCCGACGTCCTCCGCCTCTGGGTGGCGTCCGTGGACTACACCGCCGACGTGCGGGTGTCCCCGGAGATCATGGCCTCCGTCGGGGAGGCCTACCGCAAGATCCGCAACACGCTGCGCTTCCTGCTCGGCAACCTGGACGGCTTCCGCCCGCGGTCCACCGGCGCGGAGGAGGTCGAGGGCCTGCCGGAGCGCGACCGCTTCATCCTCCGGCGCCTCGCGGCCGTGGAGGCCAGGTCGCGGGTCGCCTATACCGAGCATCGGTTCCACACGGTGTATCGGGCGGTGACCGACTTCTGCACCCAGGACCTGTCCAGCTTCTACCTCGATGCGGCGAAGGATCGCCTGTACTGCTCGGCGGCGGACGCGCCCGAGCGGGGCTCGGCGCGGAGCGCCTGCTACGAGGTCCTGCGCACGCTGCTCATGATCCTGGCCCCCGTGGTCCCGCACACGGCCGAGGAGGCGTGGGGCCACACGCCCCGGCGGCCGGGGGACCCCGACTCCGTCCACCTGCTGCGCTGGGTGTCCCCGCCGGCCGTCCCGTGGGAGGATGCGGCGGAGGCCCGCTGGGAGGCCGTGCTGCGGCTCCGCGAAGCGGCCGCCCGGGGCATCGAGGCGGAGATCGCCGCCGGCCGCCTGGGCCGGGCGGCCGAGGCCGTCGTGGAGGCCGAATCCGGGGCGTTCGACCCGCGGCTGCTCGAACCGCTGGAAGGCGAACTGGCGGACCTGCTCCTCGTGGCCCGGGTGCGCCTGGGCGCAGCCGCACCGGGCGGCCCGGAGGTCCGCGTGCTCCGGGCGGAGGACCCGCGGTGCCCGCGCTGCTGGCGCCACCGCCCGGCGGCAGGTCCCGGCGGGCTGTGCGCCCGCTGCGCGGCCGTGGTCGGGCCCGCCGGGACCTGAGGGGACGGAGGGGCGGAAACCCCGGCCCCGACGGGCTTTCCGTACCGGCATCCCGCGGGACAAGCCCGCGTGCTCCTGGCACGTTCGGCATCCGCGATGGGCCGTACGCCGCCGCCGGGGGTCGCGGCCCGCCAACCGCGCGAGGACGCGGACCGCGCCAAGGCGCTCCGCGTGGGACGCCAGGCTGAGTGTCCACCGGGGGCGCGGCAGCGCCTCAGCACCGTTCCGTCAGCCGTTCGGCTGGATGGGCCTCATGGCGGCCGGTACGATCCCGGCCGAGGGGGCGAGCGGCTTGGTCGACGCAGGCAAGATCCAGGCGCTGAGGGGCGCGTGCGCACGGGACGCGGGTCTGAGGCAGCGGCTGGAACAGTCGCCCGAGGAGGTGCTGCGGGAACACGGCCTCGCGCCGGGCCGCGGAACGGACGTGGTCGCTCTGGTGCGGGCCATCCTGGCGAGCGAACTCAGCGAGGCGGAACTCGCTGCCGCGGCGGGGGGGTTCGAGCACGTCTGGGAGCCCATGCCATAGACGGCCACCGGGTCGCCGCTGGGTGACCCGTGGCCCCCCGAGGGCCGGAGCGAGGCTGGACCGGTCTCGAATGCCCCGGAGACCCCCATCGTGCGGCGGTAGCCGTTGCGGCGAACGGGCGCGCGTGCGCTTGGCGCAGGCGCTGGACGGGGATCCCCCGGTTCCCAAGGGGCTGCGATTCCCATGACGCCCGGTCCGATCCAGTGCGGACACGGCCCGGCGTCGCGCCGGGCCGTGCCGAGTGGCTTCCGACGTCCGGCTCCCGCGCAGATCGGCTGGCGGTGCCGCCACCCGGCGCCGGCGCCACCAGGGCGCCGGCGCGATCAGGCCGTGCGTGCCCGGCTGGCCCGGACACCGGCGGCGATGGCGCCGCCCAGGGCGGCCGCAATGAGCTGCGGTTCCGAACTGCTCGCCACCTTCTGCCAGGTCGTGCTCAGTGCCGCGTCCCAGAGGGGGTCGTCGAAGACACCCCACTCCCACGAGGCGTTCCAGCCGTTCGGGACCTCGGTGAGGGGGGCGGCCGGGATGCCCTGGGGCACCCACCCGGCAAATCCCGCCAGCGCCCGCGCCGTGGGGTTGAGGCGCGCCGTCACGCTGAGGGACCGCTGCGGCGTCGGCTGCGCCAGCCGCGCCGACCAGAGCGCCACGCCCGCCACCCGTGCCTTCGCCGTCGCGCTGCACCCCACCCCGTATACCTGGACCGGAAGCACCGGTTGCTGCAACCGGGGGAAGTACGAGACATGGTTGCCTGCGAATCCGCTGGGCAGCCCGCTGGCCATCGTCAGAACCGCCGCGCCGGAGGACCACGGTTTGTTGCCGCCGGCGTACGCCAGCAGCTCCGCCAGGGAATGGAGCCCAGGCAGGTCCGCCGCCTGCGTCGGCGCGGGCAGTTGGCTCACGTTGCCGCCGTTGCCCTGGATGAAGGCCGCGAGCAGCGAAGGGAAGATCGCCCGCAGGTCCTCCTGGGCCAGGACCTGGACGGCGGCCCGCGCCTTGTCGCTGTATAAGCCGCTGCCGACGAGGGCCTGGCGGACCCTCGCGCAGTACTGCAGCAGCTGCGCAAGGGTTGGCGCTTGCGGCGGCGGGGCCACCTGGAGACCTTGCAGCAGGCGGCCATTGGCCCAAATCGCGAGGGGCATCCAGCCGAGGGCCACGGCAAAGCGCTGACCGTTGTGGACGAACGTATCCCGGAAGGCGGGTTGGAGGAACTGGGGATCGAAATTGGCGGCCCGCAGCGGTGCGTCCAAGGGAAGGAGCGTGGCAGAGGCGCGCCCCGGCACCAGGCCGATCATCGCAGGGTACCAGTGGGGATCGACCATTACGGTGTCGTCGCCGCCGACCTGGAAGCAGTATCCCTGAAGGCTGGCGAGGCCGTTGTGCTCGAGGAAGGCGGAGGTCTCGCCCGCGGTCATTCCTGGAACGAGGCCCGCCACCCCCACCGCCGTGCAGCCCGCCGGCAGCGGGGCGGAACGGCGGCACGCCGCGGTCAGCGACACCGTGGCACATGCGGCCCCGGCTCGCAGCACCGCGGCCAGGGCGGTTCGCCTGTGGATGCCGGCCGCAGACATGCGGCGTGCCCCCTCGCAGCGATCCGCGCATGACCTTCGTCCCAACGGCCACAGGGTCCTGCGCGGCCGTCTGCCGCGGACGCGCGACGGCCGTGCGGGTGATGCGCTTGCCTCGGCTCGCGCAGGACCTGGTGGCCGTGACCGGGACGCAGGCGCCGCCGCCCGAGCGCCCACCCTGGCAAGGCCGTTGCCGTCGCCCCGGGGCGACTCCGCGCGGTCGTCCTTGCCGTGGATGCGGTGGAGCGCCCGTGCCTGGAGCCGCAGGCGCGCCGTGAGGCGCCGGGCGGGCGCCCCGCACCGGGTGTTCTGCAGCGGGTCAGGACACGGGCGGCGGCGCATCTCGGCCGCCCGCGGGCCCGTGGCGTGCGAGAGCCCGTCGCAGTCGGTGCGCCGGTCGCCGAGGACGAACACCGGCACATGCACCGACGCCGGCCTGATCCCCGGAGGGAATGAAGGTCGGGTCATTGGGAGGCCCTTGGTCGGGGCACGGGGCAGAGCGCCCACGCGCGGATGGGCAGCCCCCCTATTCGTCGCGCCACGTATGGCGGGGCTCGTAGCCGAGGTGCTGGCGCGCCCGCTCGATGCTGTACAGGGCCTCGTGGCCCCGGAGTTCCCGCAGCAGCGCCGCGTCGGGACGGTGCGCGGCGACCAGCTCGGCCGAGGGGAGCGTGCTCTTGGTGTCCGCGGCGCCGATGTTGCAGACGAGGAAGCCGAGGCCGTCCCGCTCCACCGCCAGCCGGCAGGCCGAGGCGACGTCGCGCGCGTCCACGTAGGACCAGGCCTCGGCGCGGCCCCAGATGCCCCCGTCGTCGCCGAACGAGCCCCGGGCCCGCAGCCGGCCCGGCGGACCCACCCACGGGTACCGCATGCAGACCACCTGGAGGCCCTGGGCCGCCGCATACTCGCGGCCCAGGGCCTCCAGCAGGCGCTTGGAGAGCCCGTAGCAGTTGGTTGTGGGGACGATCATGTCCTCGGCCAGCGGGAGCCGCGGCGGGAGGCGGTCCTCGGCGGGCGGATTGTATCCGTACGCCCAGATGCTGGAGGCCATCGCCACGCGCCCGATGCCCTCGGCGCGGGCGGCCTCCAGCACGTGGTACGTGGTCGTCACGTTGGGGTCGAACGTCGACCACGGCGGGTCGACCGGCCCGGGCACGGCCGCCAGGTGCACGACGGCGTCGGCCCCGCGCAGGGCGAGCCGGGTGGCCTCCGGGTCCGCGAGATCGACCTGCCGCACGCCGCCGTCCACGTCCGGGCTGTCCCGGCGGTCCAGCGCCAGGACCGCATGCCCGGCGGCGCGGAGTTCCGCCACGACCCAGACTCCGACTCGCCCCGCGGCCCCCGTGACGGCGACATGCATCGGGCCGACCCCCTCGCGGGCGGCGCCCCGGGCCCGTCCGCGGACCCGAGCATAGCACGGGCGCGCCCGCGCGGACCTGCACCGCCCCGGCCGGCGCACCGCCCAGTACCCCGGCCCGGACGTCCGGCGGCACGCGGCGGCGGTCGAGGACCCGCCGGTGGTCCTCCCGACCGGAGCCGCTGTCGCGGCAGGGCAGGTCGGTGCCCAAGACGACCTTGCAGAAGGCGTCTCCCGGCGCGGGTGCCCGGCGAGCCACGTGGGCGCGCCCGTCCCGTCGACGGGGGGGCCCGGCGGCCTCGTCGGGACACGGCACGCCGAGGTGGGGCGCGACGAGCCGCAGCCCCGGGAACCGGCGGGCCACCGGATCGCGGCAGGCCCGCCCCATGAAAGCCGACGACACCTCGTCCTCCGCGTCGTGGTCCGTCCGCAGGAAGAATCCCGGGGCGAAGAGCACCGGCCCATCGAGTTCTTCCGCCCGGACGTAAACCGGGCACAAGGTGGCATCGTCGCAGCGCGTGAGCGGGCGCGTGCCGGTGAGCGCCCGGAAGCCCTGGGCGCGGGCCCGGTCGGCGGCCTCCGGACCGTCGCGGCCCCAGCGCAGGGTCGCCCGCCCGGCGATGGTCTCGGGATACCGCTCCGTGGCCGCCGGCGCCGTTGCCGGGCGACCGTGTGTCCGCGCTGGACCAGCCCTGCCCGTCCGGGTACCCGTCCATCGCGAGAAGCCGCAGGTGGCCCGGGTCGAGCCGGCGCTCCCAGCACGGGCGGCCCGCCCGGCGGCCGCCTCCAGCACCGGGGCCAGCAGGGCCTCGGCGGAGCGCGTGGCGACCGGCGGCACCCTCAGGGGACGCCGCGCCCGGACCTCCTCCGCCCCCGCGAGCGGGTGGCGGTCGCGGATTCCCACCGCCGGGGCACCGGGCGCAGGAGGCCGGGCCGCCGTGGCGTATCCGCTGCCCGCATACGCAAGCGGCATGCGGGGCCGGCGCGGGGGGCGGCGGGGCGTGGCTCGGCCGACGGAACCGATCCGAGAAGGCGATGCGCCGGGTCCGCGACGGGGCGCGTGGCTGCCGTGGGGCGGCAGGCTGAGCGATCTCGGGTACGCGGCCGCGCTCTACGAGGCGGTCTTCGGCCCCCCCGAGGAGCCGGGCGGGCGCGGGGCCCTGGGCGCTCAGGTCCACCGCATGCTCTGGACCCGGATCGTCGATCGGGACCTGGCCCCCGGGGGCCGTCTGTTCGAGGATGACATCGCGGCGCTGGCCCGGGTCAGCCGGCTCCCCGTCCGGGACGCCGTGGCCCGCCTCGTCGAGGACGGTCTCCTCCTGCGCAGGGGCAGGGGCATCCAGGTCCGCGCCTTCGGTCCGGAAGACCTCGACGCGCTCTACGCGTACCGGGCGCTGCTCGAGGCCCACGCCGCGGAGATCGCCGCCCGCACGGTGGGGGCCGCCCAGATCGAGGCCCTGCGGGACGACCAGCGACGGCTCCGCGCGGCCCTGGACCACCCTGAGCCGCGCTACGTGGTGGACTTCCTGGTCGCCGACCTCCGGCTGCACGACACCGTGCTCGCCGCCGCCGGCAACCCCTACGTCCGGTCGGCCCTGCGCCGCATCCGCGGGCAGATCGGCCTCTTCCAGGCGGACGGCCTGCGGCGCGAGGAGGACGTGCGGCGCGCGCTGGAGGAGCACTGCGCCCTCCTGGACGGCCTGGCCGCCGGCGACGGCGCCGCGGCGGCCGCCGCGATGCGGCGGCACGTGCTGGCCGCCGGCGCCCGCGTCCGGCGCCCGGGGAGTCCCCCCGGCCCGTCCTGACCCCGCCCGCCGCGGGCCCGCCGCCGGGCGGGGCCGCGCCGCCGTTCGATCCGGCTCCCCACCCGGAGGTGGATGGCTTGCCGTCCGACGGAACCCGGTCCTTGTCCGCGGCCGCCAGGGCCCGCCTGTCTTCGTCCCAGCCCCCCTCCGCGGCGGTCTCCCGCCGCGGGCTGCTGCGCCTCAGCGCGGCCGCGTCGGCGGCCGCCGCCCTCTCCGGGTGCGCGGCCTACGCCTCGCGCCCGGCGGCCAAGGCCGCGGGAGTGGCGCCCGCGACACCCACCCCGGCCGCGGGCACCACGACGATCGTGTTCTATGCCAAGCCGCCGAACGCCAGCGTCAGCTCGACGACCATCATCGGCATCATGCAGGAGGTCCTGCAGCCATACTACGCCAAGACCAAGGGGGTCTATGTCCGCCTCATCCCCGAGGAGTTGCCCACCTCGCAGATCGTCACGGGCATACTCTCCAACCAGCAGATGGACATCATCTACGACAACTACTTCGCCCCATATGGGCAGCAGGAACTGGTCGTGCCCCTCGAACCCTATTTCCAAAGGGACAACGTGGATCCGTCGATCTGGAACACGGCGCAGTACCAGCTGTACGTGACGCACCAGGGCCCCATGGCCGTGCCCGTCTACACCGGCACGTCCGTGATCGCCGTCAACGAGAAGGTCTTCGACGACGCCGGGCTGCCGTATCCAGACCCCACCTGGACGCCGGGCGTCTTCGCCCGGACCTGCGCGCAGCTCGCCCAGCCCGGCAAACGTCCGCCCGTGTATGGGGGGACCATCTTCTGGTACACCGGCGGGCCGAGCCAGCAGGCGTCGTGGGTCTTCCGCGCCTTCGGCGGCAACCAGGTCAGCCCGACCGGCGCCCCCAGCCAGCTGTCGTCGCCGCCGAACCAGGCCGCCCTGGCGTGGATGTATGAGGACCTGTTCTGGCCCAAGGTCGCCGTGCCGCAGGACGTCGCCGGCATCTCCCAGTTCGCGGCGGGCTCGGCCGCCATGATCGACATGGACACGTGGGAGCTGCTCTCGTTCGCCGAGGGGATCAAGGGCGCGACCGCCAAGTTCGACTTCGTCCCCTATCCGGTGTTCCCCAACGGGCGGGCGACATTCTGCACCGCGGACTTTTACGCCATCGCCGCCAATTGCCAGCATGTGGACGCGGCATGGGACCTGCTGCGCTGGGTGAGCGTCGAGCCGCAGTGGCAGCAGGCGACCTTCGCGTACGCCCTCCGCAGCCCAGCGCTCAACTCCCTGTGGGCGCAGTGGGAGGCCACGATCCAGAGCGTGGTGCCGTTCTTCAAGGGCAAGAACTTCTCGTGGTTCAGCGATGCGGCCCAGAAGGGCTACGCCTACCCGGTCGAATACTACCCGTACAACGACCAGCAGGTCTGGGGGCTCATCGGGCCGTACTTCAGCAGCCTCTATGCGCGGCGCATCCCGACGGTCCAGGAGGCGGCCGCCCAGATCGACCAGGTCGTCAACGCCTTCGAGGCTGCGGCGCAGGGCCAGGCCGGTGCCCAGGCGAACGCGGCGAAGCGCTTCCCGACCAACGGCCGTGCCATCGCCACGGTGCCGTCGGGACTCTGAGTGTCCGCCGGCCGGAAGGGGGAGCGGGAAAGGTGCCCGGCCGCGTGATCGACCTGCGCTCCGACACCGTGACGCGGCCGACTCCGGAGATGCGGCGCGCGATGGCCGAGGCCGAGGTCGGCGACGACGTCTACGGCGAGGATCCCACCGTGAACCTGTTGGAGGCCGAGGCAGCGGCCCTGCTGGGCAAGCCGGCGGGGCTCTTCGTGCCCTCGGGCACCATGGGCAACCAGATCGCCGTGCTCTGCCACACGGAGCGCGGCGACGAGATGCTCGCGCACGAGGAATCGCACGTGTACTACTACGAGGCGGGGGCGCCGGCGCTGCTCGGCGGCGTCAGCGTGCGGCTCTTGCGCGGCGATCGCGGCCGCTTCGGTCCCGAGGAGGTGGCCTCGGCCCTGCGCGGCGGGAACGTGCACTTCCCGCGCGCCCGACTGCTGGCCGTCGAGAACACCCACAACCGCGGCGGAGGCAGCGTCTGGGAGCCGGAGCGGATGCGCGCGGTCGCGGCGTTCGCCCGCGGCGCCGGACTGGCCGTGCACCTGGACGGGGCGCGCCTCTGGAACGCGGCCGTGGCGCTGGACCGCCCGCCGGCGGACCTGGCGGCCCCGGCGGACACCGTCATGTGCTGCCTGAGCAAGGGACTCTGCGCGCCGGTGGGCTCGGTGCTCTGCGGGCCGGGCGACCTCATCGGTCGCGCCCGCCGCTACCGCAAGGCGCTCGGGGGGGGCATGCGCCAGGCCGGCGTCCTGGCCGCGGCGGGCCTCGTGGCGTTGCGGACCATGCGCGCCCGGCTGGCGGAGGACCACGCCAACGCCCGCTTCGTGGCGGAGGCGCTCGCGGACGTGCCGGGCCTCGAGGTGGACCCCGGCGAGGTCGAGACCAACATGGTCCGGGTGGGGACCGGGGGGTGGCCCGCGGCCCGCTTCTCGCAGGCCCTGCGCGAGATCGGGGTGCTGGCCAACGCGTCGGCGGAGCGGACCATCCGCGTCGTGACCCACCACGACGCGCCGCGGGCGGACTGCGAACGGGCGGTGGCCGCCTTCCGCGCCGTGGCCGCGCAGCCGGCCCGGTAGGGCCGGCCCCGCCTATCGCGCCGCATACAGCCCGAGCCCGTAGGCGATCCAGGCGATCAGCCAGGCGAGGGCCATCAGCAGCGAACTGAAGTCGTGGCCGTAGTTGGCGAAGCTCGCGCCGTTGAACCCCGCCCCGGCCACCCCGGCCAGGCCGACGGCCGCCGCCCAGATGCCGGCCGGGCGGCGGGCCGCCACGGCGGCCGCCAGCGCCGCTGCGGCGCCGAGCCCCAGCAGGACGCCGAGCGTCACATGGAGCCGGAACAGCGTCATCGGGGCGGCGCCGCCGCGCAGGGCCCACCACGCGACATGCACGACGCCGGCGAAGTAGTTCGAGGCGTGCGATCCCGGGTGCGTGGACGGCACCGTGAACCAGAAGTTCGCGGACATGCCCAGGACGTACTCGGCGCCGAGCCCGGCGACCAGGCCGGCCGCCATCCCGCGCCAGAGCCGGAACGCCCGGGCGCGCGCCCCCTCGCTTCCGGCCGCGGGTTCGGGCACGACGGGAACGCACCTCCAGCGGGCCGGCCGCGCTGGGCGGCTCCCCGAGCACGATAGCCCGGCACCGCCGTTCGGTCAACCGCGCGCCCCGGCGGCCGCGGCCCGCGCCGGTCGGACTTGACAGCAAAGGGCCGGACGGACCATACTCGGGCGCACGGCCGAGGATCGGGCAGAGTACCGCATGCGGCAGGTCCCCAGAGAGCCGGGGGAGTGGGAGGGGCCAGGCCCCGCCCCAGGTGGGAGCCCGGTGGCCGGCGGGCGGGAATACACCCGGAGGCTGTGGCCCGGAACGCGGGCGGCGCTGCCTGCCGTCGTCAGTATGGGCCGCCGGAGATCCCGCCGATATCGGGGTGCCGACCGCGCTCGCGGTTCGGCGAAGAGTACGATGGTGGCGCCTTCGGCGCCCCATCGAGTAGGGTGGTACCGCGGAATCCTCCGCCCCTAGCCTTGGGGGGCGGGGGCTTTTTTGTTTCCGGCCGCGGGACGGGGCGCGGATCGTGGGGCGCGTCAGGTGTGGAGGTGGGTGTCATGATCGTGGTGATGAGGCCTGGGGCCAGCGAGGAGGACGTGGCGCGGGTCTCCGAGCGCCTGGTCGCGCTCGGATTCGGCGTGCACCTCTCGCGCGGGACCGAGCGCACCGTCATCGGCGCGATCGGCGACAAGACGGTGCTCAACGGCGTCGACCTGGAGGTGATGGAGGGCGTGGAGCGCGTGGTACCGATCCGGCAACCCTTCAAGCTGGTGAGCCGCGAGTTCCACCCCGAGTCCACCGTCGTCGACGTCGGCGGCGTGCCCGTGGGCGGCCCGGAGGTCGTGGTCATCGCCGGGCCGTGCTCGGTGGAAGGCCGCGACCAGCTCCTGGCGACCGCCCGGGCGTGCCAGGCATCCGGCGCCCGCATCCTGCGCGGCGGCGCGTACAAGCCGCGCACGTCGCCCTACGACTTCCGCGGCATGGGCGAGGAGGGCCTGCGCCTGCTGGCGGAGGCCCGCGAGGTGACCGGGCTGCCCGTGGTCACGGAGGTCATGCGGCCGGACAACGTGGAACTGGTCGCGCGTTACGCGGACTGCTTCCAGATCGGCGCCCGCAACATGCAGAACTTCGAACTGCTCCGCGAGGTGGGCGCGACCCGCAGGCCAGTGCTGCTCAAGCGCGGGTCGGGCTGCACGATCCAGGAGTGGCTGATGGCCGCCGAGTACGTCCTGGCGGGCGGCAACCGGCAGGTCATCCTCTGCGAGCGGGGCATCCGCGCCATCGACTCGCAGTTCACCCGCTACACGCTGGACCTCAACGCGGTTCCGGTGGCCAAGGAACTCTCCCACCTGCCGGTGATCGTGGACCCGAGCCACGGCACGGGCCGGGCGAACCTCGTGGCGCCGATGTCCCGCGCGGCGATCGCCGCGGGCGCGGACGGCCTCATCGTGGAGGTCCATCCGAACCCGGCGGAGGCCCTGTCCGACGGCGCGCAGACCCTCCATTGCGAGGCCTTCGGGCGCCTGATGGACGAGGTTCGGGCCGTCGCGGTCGCCGTCGGCCGGCAGTGGCCGCGTGTTCCGGCCGCACTGCGCGCCTGACGGTCGCCGGTCCCCCTCCCCCCTTCGAGTCGCGACCCCGCGGGAGGCGATCGGCGCCATGCGTGTCCTGGCGCACCGCGCCGCCATCGTGGGCGTGGGCCTCATCGGGGGATCGCTCGGCATGCGCTGGCGCGCCGGCGGGCAGGTTGGGCGTGTCGTCGGCTTCGGCCGGAGTCCCGACCACCTGCGCCGGGCGATCGAACTCGGCGCGATCGACGAGGCGGCCCCGGACCTGGCCGCCGCGGTGGGCGGCGCGGACCTGGTCGTGCTGGGCGCGCCGGTCCAGGCGTGCATCGCCATGGCACCCGAGATCGCGCGCCTGGCCGCCGCGGGCGCCGTGCTCACGGACGTGGCGAGCACCAAGGGCGCCATCGGCCTGGCCATGGCGCGCGCCTTGCGGCAGCGGAGGCCCACGGACGACGGGGGCGCGGCGCCGCCCACGTTCGTGGGCGGACACCCGATGGCGGGGGCGGAGCGCGCCGGCGTCGAGGCGGCCGATCCCTACCTTTTTGAAAACGCCGTGTGGGTGCTCTGCCCCGGCCCGGAGGTGCCGCCCCCCGCGTTGGAGCGCCTGGTCGGGCTCGTCGAGGCGACGGGGGCCCACCCCGCGGTGATGGACGCCGCGCGGCACGACCGGAGGGTCGCGGCCATCAGCCACCTGCCCCAACTCGCCGCGGTGGCCCTGGCCGAGGCCGCGGGCGCGGGGGAGGCCGAGGATCCCGGGCTGCTGGCCCTCGCCGGCGGCGGCTTCCGCGACACGACCCGCATCGCCCAGAGCCCCGCCGACATGTGGCTGGACGTGCTGGAGACGAACCGGGGTCCCATCCTGGAGCAGATCGACCGCTTCCAGGCCGCGCTCGGCGACCTGCGCGGCGCCGTGGAGCGCGCGGATGCGGCCGCCGTGCGGCGCCACTTCGAGGCGGCCGCGGCGGCCCGCCGGCAGGTGCCCGCTCGGCAGAAGGGGCTCCTGCCCAACTACCACGACCTCGTCCTGGTCGTGCCCGACCGTCCCGGCGTGATCGGCGCCCTGTGCGGAGCGCTGGGCGCCCGGGAGGTCAACGTCCAGGACATCGAGATCCTCCGCCTCCGCGAGGGGGAGGGGGGCACCCTGCGCCTCGGCTTCCGCACGGCGCCGGAGGCCGCGGCCGCGCTGGAGGTGCTGACCGCGCTGGGGTATCGTGTGCAGCGACGCTGAGCCGGACGGGCGCGGGCCGGCCCCGCGCCCCGGCGGGCGAAGGGGGATCGGCCCCGTGGCGGGCATGTACGAGGAACTGGCCGAGATCTATGAGCGGGCGGGCTTCGCCCGCTTCAGCCGCCAGATGGCGCCCCACATGGCCGGGCTGATCCGGCAGCGGGCGCCGTCGGCCCACCGCATCTGCGACCTGGCCTGCGGGACCGGCGAGGCCGCCGTGCACCTGGCCCAGCAGGGGTTTGACGTCGTCGGGCTCGACGCGTCCGCGCGCATGCTGGCGCAGGCCCGCCCGAAGGCCGAGGCGGCGGGCGTGCACGTGCAGTGGCTGCAGGCCGACGCGCGGGACTTCGTCCTGCAGCGCCCGGTCGACGTGGTCACCTGCATGTATGACGCGCTGAACTACCTGCTCACCGAGGACGACCTCCTCTCGGCGTTCCGCGCCGTCCAGGGCTGCCTCCAGCCGGGGGGGCTCTTCATCTTCGACATGAACACCCGGGGCGGTCTGGCGGAGAAGTGGGGCACGGACGAACGGGTGGAGACGCCCGAGGAGGACCTCTGCGTCATCTGGCAGTCCGCCTACGACCATGAGACCGATGTGAACACCGTCGTCCTGACGGCGTTCGTGCGCGAACGCGGCGGCCTGTTCCGGCGCATCCGCGAGGTGCACCGCGAGCGCGGCTACCCGGTCACGCGGGTCCGGGCCCTGCTCGATGCCGCGGGCCTCCGCGTGGTCGCCCTGGGCGACGTCGACCTTCGGCCGCTGCAGCCCGACACCGACCGCTTCCTGTGCGTCGCCGAGCGGCCTCCCGCGTAACCGCCGCCCGCGCGGTCACGTCGCCGCCGGCCCGCCCGAAGGCAGGCGCCCCCAGGCCCAGAAGCGCCCGTCCGCCAGGGCCGCGGCCAGTTCGGCCGGCCGCACCGCGTAGCGCGCCAGGTCCCCGACGGGCACCCAGCGCAGATCCGCGAGGACGGGTGGTTCCCCGGGCGCCCGCTCCGGGTCGGACCCCAGGGCCTCGCCTCCGTCGGGTCCGCGCGCCAGGTAGAAGAGGTCCAGGGCGTCGGCCTCGGGCCGGTCGAGGACGAAGCACAGTCCCTCGAGGCGCACCACGAGCCCGGTCTCCTCGGTGGCCTCGCGCAGCGCAGCGCCGCCGGCCGACTCCCCGGGCTCGACGCCGCCGCCGGGGAAGCACCAGAACGCCGCCTCGGGATGGCGGTGCCACGCCAGGAGGACCTCCTCCGCGCCCGGGCGGCCGCGCAGCAGGACGACGCGGGCGCGGAGGACGGACCTGCGCCGCGCCGGACCGCTGTCGTGCCCGGGCGGGCCCGCCGGGGACGGGGGCTGCGATCCGGACCGCGGAACCGGGGCGGCATTCCCTGTGGGCATGGCAAGCGCGGCGGGGCCGGGCGGGACCCGGCCCCGTCGCGCGATCCCTCCTTCCGTCCGGGCCCGGGAGGGCGACCCCGGGTCGCTCAGGGCTCCAGGGCGGCCACGATCGCGTTGTGGACGAGGGGCCGCAGGCGGCCGGTCGCGCCCGCGGTGCGCTCGCGGCCGAGGTGCACCCGGTTCGTCAGCAGGGCGCAGAAGAGGTCGAGACCCGGGTCGGTCCAGAGGCTCGTGCCGGTGAAGCCGGTGTGACCGAAGGCGCTCGGGCCCATCCCGTCGCCGGCCGACGGTCCGCCGCGTCCGCGCCTGCGAACCCGAGGTCCGGTCCTGCCCGAGCGCTCCGCTGCCGTTGACCGTCATGGCGGAGACCGTGGCCGCCGACCGTGCCGGTCCGCCCCCGCGCAGGAGGGCCGCGCACAGGAGGCCGAGGTCCGCCGCCGGGGCGAACAGCCCGGGGACGCCGCCGAGGGCCCGCGCGTTCTCGTCGTGCACGACGCCCTGGGCCTGGCCGCCCAGGTCCGCGCACCACTCCGTGGGGGCGATGCCCGACCGCCACGCCTCCGGCGGCAGGCATCGCGTCTGCCGCGTGCCCAGCGGCTGAAAGACCGTCTCGTCGGCCAGCCGGTCGAGGGGCATCCCGGATGCGGCGGCCAACACCGCCCCCAGAATGATGAACCCGAGGTCGCTGCAGGGGACGGCCTCGCGCGGCCGCCGGTCGCGCCAGGCGGGAAGGCCCGAGGTGGGACTGAGCGGGTGCCGGACCGGCACGCCGGCTCCCGGGAAGTCGGGGAGGAAGGCGCGCACCTCGTCGTCCAGGCGCACGAGGCCCCGCTCCACGGCCGCCCAGCACGCCATCGTCGTCGCCACGACCTTCGTCAGCGAGGCGAGGTCGAAGATGGTCTCCGGCGTCATCGGCCGCCGGTCGGGCAGGACCGCTGCGTCCCCCCAGGCCAGGGGGCCGACCTCGCGCCCCCCGCGCCGTCCCGCGAGCAGCACCGCACCCGGGCTGTCGCCGCGGCCGACGGCCGCGGCGATCAGGGCGTGCGTCCAGCGCAGCCGATCCTGGGAGGAGCCGCTCACGGGATGACCCCCCTCAGACGGCCGCCCGCGGCGGCGAGCCTGCGCCGGGCCTCCGCGGCCGGAACGCCAAGGACGCGCAGGGCGATCGCCGTTTTGACCTCGCCGCCGGCCGCCGCGAGCGCATCCGCAGCCTCCTCCGAGCGGCAGCCCGTCGCGAGCGCGATCATCCGCGCGGCCCGTTCCTCGAGCTTCCGGTTGCTTGGGCGCATGTCGACCAGCAGGTTGGAATACACGTGCCCGTCGAGGACGAGCGCCGCGGTGGAGATCATGCGCAGGACCATCATCTGCGCCGTGGCCGCCTTCATCCGGGTGCTGCCCAGGAGCGCCTCGGCGCCGGTGTCGGGCACGACCGCGATGTCCACGGCGGCCTCCAGCGGGGCCCCGGGGTTGCACAGGACGCCGACGGTGGTGGCACCGCGGCGCCGCGCCTCGGCCGCCGCGGCGAGGACGTAGGGGGTTCGTCCGCTGGCCGCCACCGCCAGGAGGAGGTCGGGGGGGGCCGGCGCCGCCGCCGCCACGTCGGCGGTCCCGCGGGAGCGGTCGTCCTCGGCCCCCTCGACGGCCGCGGTCATGGCCGCCGAGCCGCCCGCGAGGAGGGCCCGGGCCCGGGCGGGGTCCAGGCCGAACGTGGGGGGCAATTCGCTCGCGTCCAGGACGCACAGGCGGCCGCTCGTCCCGGCCCCCGCGTAGAGCAGGCGCCCCCCCGCGGCCAGCGCGCCCGCCGCGGCGGCCGCCGCCCGGGCCACCGCGGGCAGGACGCGCCCCACGGCCGTGAACGCCGCCGCGTCCTCGGCGTGCAGGAGCGCGCAGATGCCGGCCGCATCGAGCGTGTCGATCTGCAGCGTCGCGGGGTTCCGGTCCTCCGTGGCCATTGCGGACGTCAGCCTCCTCGGCCGCAGGGGCGAGCAGGACGGCTCCCGCGATCGGGGAAGGTTCGGGCCGCGCGCAGCCGGGGGGCAGCCCAAGCCCGCGGCGGCTGCGGTTCACGGGGGCCCGGAGCCCGCCGCCGCCCTCCAACAGGCCGCCGCACACCGCGACCCTGAGTGCCGCGCGGCGGGCCGTGGCCCGCCCCACGATCGCCCGCGGCTGCGGCGTGCAAGGACCAGCGGGGCCAGCTCGCCCAGCGCCAGCGGCCCGCGCCGGCCCAGGACCCCCTCGGCACCCGCCACGACCTCGACCGCGCTCCCGAGCCGCGGCGCGCCCCGCCCCGGTCCTGCGCGACGCCTCGGTCCCGACCGCTCCCGGGTTGGCGGGACCGCCTCCCGGGCCGCCGGCGCCCGATCCGTCCGGGGCCGCGAGCGAGCAACGGGTACCCGAGCGCCGCCTTCGACCCCGAGGCGGCGATCCCCGGCCGGCCTCCAGGATACACGAGCGCCGCCCGGGGCTCGGCGATGCGCCTGCGATGGCCGCCGGGCCCGCTCCGTGTGCACCCCGCGCGCCCCGCGGCGCGGGCAGTGCACCTGGCACCCACGATCGAGCGACGGCAGCGGGGCGCAGGCGTGCGCATCGAGAACGGGGTTCGCAGCGGGACCAACGCTGCGCGGCCCTTGTCCCGTTCCCAGGTGAGGAGCAGCGGGGCAGGCGGCTTGGCCGGTGCGCTCTGCGGACTTCGCTCCGCTGGCCGGCGGCGCCGTCGCCCGCGGGCCTGCCGCTACGGCTCCGGGCGGTCGAGGACCAAGTCGCCGAACATGCACGGCGACGGCATGGGGGAGGGCGCGTCGGTGTTCCGGTCCGCCACACCGTGCACCGCGCGCCGGGCCACCCGCCCGCAGTAGTCGCAGGTCCGGCATGAGGAGGCGTCGCAGTCGTGGGCCTGAAAGAATCGTAGGAAGTCCGCAGGGATGGCGGTGTTGTCCACGCGCAATTGGCCGACCGGTTCCAGCGCGTCGGCGATGGCCCGCCACTTCTCGCGGTGCGGCCCGCCGGCCTCGGCGGCCCGGCGTCTCGCCAGAGCCAGCGGTGCGTGCTGGGACATGCTGATGATGTCGGTGAGGTCGCCGGCGTATGACCGGGCGGCGTACGCGCGGACGGACCTCAGGAGCCAGTCCGTGCTGCGGCCCCGCCCGGCGATCTTGAAGCGGTCGTATCCATGCGCCTCGTAGACGTGGAGGTCCTCGGGACGGATCCAACGGGAGCGGATGATCTCCGCCCCATCCTGGGCATGGCGCCCGGAGCACCAGAACAGTTCGTATTCGAGGAGCGGGCGGCTGCCCTCCCGGGAGTGGAACGACGGAGAAACGTGGTGGCAGTTGTTGTACGGGCACTGGTAGACGCAACTGTTGTTGACGATCAGTTCTATGTCGCAGCGCACGGAGGCGCGGATCTCGTCCAAAACGCGGAAGTTCCGGTTCGCCGCATGGTGCAGGACGACCGTATCGGCACCCATGGCTTCGAACTGCCTGGCCTCCCGTGGCGTGACCACGTCCATCAGCGATGATGCCGTCACCTCAATGTCGGGCGCCACTTCCTTGGCGAGCGCGATCATCCAGGGCACGCCGACCACAAGCCCGTCGACGCCCAACTCGACCAGTTGGCGCAGCTGATCTTCCATACGGGCGATGAACGCCGGATGATATTCGGCATCCGCCAGGCTGGTGGCGTTCCAGAGGTAGTTGAACCGGAAGCCCAAGGCATGCGCCAGCGAGATGTGGCGCGCCATGTCGTCCCACGTCACGTGCGGCAGGATGCTGGAGGGACGGCCTCCGCCCACCAGGTCCTGCTGGAGCTTGCCGAACACCACTTGTACCGGCAGGTCCGCGATGCCCCGCAGCAGGGAGTCGTCCCAATTCGTCGCGACCACCAGACGCACGCCCCAACCCCCTCCCTCGTTCCGGCCGGCCTCCCGGCCGTCCCGGGTTCATGGACCACGTGCTCCACATTCGCCCCCGGCACCGCCCGGGCCGGCAGGCCAGCGCGCGGCGGCTGCCAGCCGGGCCCCATCCTAATCGGCATGTGGACGTGGAGGCATCGGCCGAGTGGGCCGTTCACGGCGTCTGAATGGGCGACGTGCGGGTGGGAGGCCGTCGCCCCACCCGGCCTGCCCGTTTGGGGGGCGCCGTTGGCGTCCGCCGCCGGATGCATCGCGCTGCGCCCGAGAATCACCCTCCGGACCAGGTCCCCGGAGCGTCGGGGTCGGGAGGGCCGGCGGATGCGACGGGACGGGCTGACCCGTGCCGGCCACCAGCCGCGGCCGCGCGCTGGGGCACCCCGCCGCCGGCTCGGGACTGTGGGCGACCGCGGGGGCAGGTCCGGCGAGGCCCGGTCGGTTTGCGCAGGGAGTCCGAGAAGGGCCATGCGGGTGGGCGGCGGGATGCGGTGAGGGACCCGCCTCGACGCTGCGGCTCCGCATGTGCCGCCGGGGGGCAGCGGGACCGGGGTGGGTCGCGCCCGTGCGACGCGCGGTGCCCAGGCGCCGACTTCTGGAGCGCCCGGGTCGTCCGTCGAACGCTGTCGTGCCGACCGCAGGACTAGCCGGCCGCCCTGAGAAGCGTGTGGGGGGTCTGAGGCTGCGCACGTCGCCGCGCCGCTCCGGCCGCCAGGCCGGGGGAAGGGGGCTTCCCGATGCCGGCCCGCCCCAACCTGATCGTCGTCTGCTTCGACACGCTCCGCCGTGACGCCCTGACCACCGATCTGTGTCGCACGCCCGCACTCGATCGCTTCGCCGCCTCGGCCACCGTCTACCGCAACGCCTGGGCGGAGGGCCTGCCGACGATCCCGTTCCGCCGGGCCACTTACACCGGGCGCCGCTCGTACCCCTGGGTGCACCACCTGGGCGATCGCGGCAGCTTTCCCAACCTGGCCGGATGGCACGCCATCCCCGAGGCGCACATCACCATGGCCGAGTATCTCTACGCGCGTGGCTACGCCACCGGACTGATCAGCGACCTCTACCACCAGTTCAAGGCCACGATGAACTTCCAGCGGGGCTTCGTCTCCTGGGACTTCGTCCGCGGCCAGGAAGCGGACACCTACACCCTGGCCGCGCAGGCCCTGACCGGCGCCGCGCACGGCCGGCGCAGCGGTCCGCCCGGCTACCTATACCAGACGCGGCGTCGGGCGGTGGACGACGACTACTTTGTCGCCCAGGTCTTCGACCGCGCGGCGGCGTGGGTCGAGGGCATGCAGGGCGCCGGTCCGTACATGCTCTGGGTCGAGTCCTTCACGCCCCACGAGTTCTGGGACCCGCCGCAGCGTTTCGCCGACGCCTACTGCCCGCCCGAGGCCACGGCGGTGGACCACATCGTGCCGCAGTCGCTGAATCCGGGCGGCTCCCGCCCGGCGGCGGAGGCGGCAGACATCGCCCGCACCCGGGCCCTCTACCAGGGGTATGTCACGTTCGCCGACGAGCGCTTCGGCCGGTTCATGGCGCGGCTGGGCCGGGCCGGTGCCCTGCGCGACAGCATCGTCGTCGTGCTCTCGGACCACGGGACCGAGCTCTGGGACAAGGGGCGCTTCGGCAAGGGGGCCGACCGCCTCCACCCCTACAACACGGCGATCCATTGGATGATCCGGCATCCGGATGTCCCGCGCGGGCGGGAGGAAGCGCTCTTCGTCCAAAACCACGATGTGGCGCCGACGCTGCTGCGGCTGCTGGACATCCCGCATCCCGCGCTGGACGGCCATGACGTCTGGCCTGAGACGCGCACCGCCCCGGCCCGAGACCATGTGATCACCGGCTGGAGCGACCAGGTCTGCATCCGCGACTCCGAGTGGGCGCTGCTGCTCGACACCGCGCGCCCGGACTCTGGGCTGCGCCTTTACCGGCATGCGACCGACGCCGCTGAGGAGCACGAGTGCAGTTCCGACCACGCCGACGTCGTCGCGCGGCAGGTCGCCCGGTTGGAGGCCCTGCTGGGCGCGCCGTTGCCGGCCCGGTACGTGCACCGTCCGAGCGGCGGCTTCTCGGCGAGTACCGGCGGCCTGGCCCAGGTGCGCCGTCGCCTGGCGGCCCCCGGCGAGCGCTGGGAGGGCAGCAACGCCATATGAACGTCATCCTGCTGCTGATCGACACCCTGCGCCGGGACGCGCTGGAGCCGTACGGGGGCCCACCCACGCCGGGCTTCGCCGAGATTGCGGCCAGCGGGGTCACCTTCGACCGCTTCTTCCTCGGCAGCTATCCCTGCATGCCGGCGCGGCGGGACCTGTGGACGGGCCGCTACGAGTTCCCGTGGCGGGGCTGGGGACCGCTGCTGCCGGGCGACCGCGACCTGCCGGCGGCGCTGTCCGCGGCCGGGGTGCGCACCATGCTGGTCACCGACCACTATCACCTGTTCCAGCCGGGTGCCGGCAACTACCACTTCGGGTTCGAGGGCTGGGACTTTCTGCGCGGCCAGGAGGACGACCACTGGCGGACCGCTGCCGGGCCCGTTCCCTGGCCGGCCCCGCGGGAGACGAAGCTGCATCGCCGCTGGGAACGGTACTGGCGGAACACCGCCGACCGGCGCGAGGGCCTGCGCTGGAGGACCCTCGACGACACCTTCGCCGCGCGCACGCTGGCCCGCGCCCAGCGCTGGCTGGAGGCCCAGGGCGACGTCCCGTTCTTTCTGCTGGTGGACTGCTTCGACCCCCACGAGCCGTTCGATCCGCCGCCGGAGCTCTGGCCCGACGGCGTTGCCGCCGATGGCGGAGTGCGCTGGCCGGTCTACGGCCGGGCCGAGCGTTACGACCCGGAGGAGCTTCGCGGCATCCGGGCGCTCTATGCCGCCGAGGTCGCGCTGGTCGATCGCTGCCTCGGCCGCTTCTGGGAGGCCTGCCGGCCGCGCCTGCGCGACACCCTCGTCCTGGTCACGACCGACCACGGACACCTGTTCGGCGAGCACGGGATGGTCGGCAAGCCGTCCACCACGCACGGGGACAGCAACCTCTATCGCGCGCTGGCCCACGTGCCGCTACTGGCCTGCCACCCCGGCGTCCGCGGAGGTACCCGCTGCGCCGCGCTGGCCCAGACCGTCGATCTCTATCCGACGGTGCTGGAGGCCTTCGGCCTGGAGCCGCCCGGTCCGGTGCACGGGCGGAGCCTGCTGCCGCAGATCCAGGGTCGGGGTGCGGCGCTGCGGGAAGTGGCCTTCTTCGGCAAATTCGGGGAGGCGGTGCAGGCCACCGACGGGGATCTGGTCCTCCACAGGTGGCCCCAGGGGCAGGCCAACGGGCCGCTGTTCTGGTACGGGCCCGAGCCCCCGGCCTTTCTGCGGCCCCGGGCCGTCGGCGCCTACGACGGCCTCCGTGGCGGCTATCCCGTGGACGTCGTGCGCGGCCCGGCGACCACGGTGCTGCTCGATGCCGGCGAGGGGCGCGACCTCGGCGAAGAGCGCCCGGCGGACCGGGCGCGGCTCGAACGCGCCCTGCGCGCCTGGCTGCGCGACCTGGCCGTCCCGCCCGAACAGGCGGAGCGGCTCGGAATCTGAGGAGGGATGGGCGTGCGCGTCCTCTACATCGACGTGGATTCCCTGCGGCCCGACCACCTGGGGTGCTATGGCTACGAGCGCCGGACCTCCCCGCACATCGACGCCCTGGCCGCGGGCGGCACCCGCTGCACCGGCTGCTACGCCACGGACGCGCCCTGCCTGCCCTCCCGCACGGCCCTCTGGAGCGGGCGGCTGGGCATCCACACCGGGGTCGTGGGCCATGGCGGGACCGCGGCCGATCCGGTGGTGCAGGGAGCCCGGCGCGGCTTCACGTCCGCGATCGGCGAGGGCGCCTGGATGGCCGCGCTGCGCCGGGCCGGCCTGCGCACCGCGACGGTGAGCACCTTCGGGGAGCGCCACAGCGCCTTTCATTGGTACGCGGGCTTCCACGAGATCTATAACCACGGCACCCGCGGCGCCGAGCAGGCGCACGAGGTGCTGCCCTACGCCCTGCACTGGCTGGAGCGCTGGGCGCGGCATGAGGACTGGTTTCTGCACGTCAACCTGTGGGACCCGCACACCCCGTACCGCGTGCCGCCCGAGCAGGGGGAACCGTTCGCCGCGGACCCCCCTCCGGCCTGGCTCAACCAGGCGGTCCTGGACGGGCACCGGGCCGGATTCGGGCCGCACGGTGCCCGCGAGCCCCAGGGCCTTGGCCTTGGGCGGCCCGGCGCGGACTGGCCGCGCATGCCCCAGGAGATCGCCACTCTGCAGGACTGGAAGCGCTGGATCGACGGCTACGACACCGGCATCCGCTACGCCGACCGGCACATCGGCGTGCTGCTGGACGCCCTGGAGCGGCACGGGATCGCCGACCAGACCCTCATCGTGCTCAGCGCCGACCACGGCGAGAATCAGGGCGAACTGAACATCTACGGGGACCACCAGACCGCCGACGAGTGCACCTGCCACGTGCCGCTCGTCGTCAGCGGGCCCGGCATCGCCCGCGGCCATGTCGATCCCGGCCTGCACTGCCAGCTTGACCTGGCGCCCACGGTCTGCGAACTGGCGGGCGCCCGTCCGGGCCGGGGGTGGGACGGGCGCAGCTTCGCCGCCGCCCTGCGGGGCGGCGACGCCGGCCGCGACCATGTCGTGCTCAGCCAGGGCGCCTGGGCGTGCCAGCGCGGGGTGCGCTGGGAGCACTGGCTGCTGCTGCGAACCTACGATCCCGGCCTCAAGGACCTGGCCCCGCTGCTGCTCTTCGACCTCGAGGCCGACCCGCACGAGACCCGCGACCTCTGCTCCGCCCGCCCCGCCGAGGTCCGCCAGGGCCAGGCGCTGCTGGAGGGCTGGCTCGCCGAACAGGCCATCGGGTCGCCGCTGGAGGCCGACCCGCTGCAGACGGTCCTGCGCGAGGGGGGGCCGTTTCACACCCGCGGGCAACTCGAGCCATACTGCGCCCGCCTCCGCGCCACCGGCCGCGCCCAGCACGCCGAGCGCCTGCTGGCCACGGGCGGGCGCGGCTGGTGAGACGGCCACCCGCCGGCCGACCCGCTGGGCGCCCGTGGCGGAGGGGACGGCGCGCCCC